>NZ_JARAML010000080.1:0-1090 GCF_028807375.1 Marinovum sp. PR37
CAGCCAGAGGCCCGAGCCGGGGCCCACCAGCGTGGCAAAGACCGCGAGGCCCATGCCGACGATGCCGTACCAGACCGCGCGCTTGGCACTTTCCTGGTTCGACAGCCCGCCGAGCGAAAGGATGAAGAGAACAGCCGCGACAACATAGGCGGCAGTGGTGAATCCGAATTCCATCTGCACGGACTCCTTAGGATTTCTGGAACATGGCGAGCATGCGCCGTGTGACGAGGAAGCCGCCGAAGATGTTGATTCCGGCCATGAAGATCGACAATGCCGCCAGCAGGATCACCAGCCAGGAGCCCGAACCGATCTGCATCAGAGCGCCGAGAATGATGATCGAGGAAATCGCATTGGTGATCGCCATCAGCGGCGTGTGCAGGCTGTGCGCCACGCCCCAGATCACCTGGAAGCCGACGAAAACGGCCAGCACGAAGACGATGAAGTGCTGCATGAAGCTTGCCGGGGCGACGAGGCCCACCAGCAGCATCAGCACGCCGCCGACGCCGAGCAGGGTGAACTGCCGCTTGGTCTGCGCCTTGAAGGCCGCAACCTCCTGCGCCTTCTTCTCCTCGACGGTCAGCTCCTTGGGCTTTTCCTTCTTCTGCGCCGCAATCGCCTGCACCTTGGGCGGCGGCGGCGGGAAGGTGATCTCGCCCTTGTGGGTCACGGTCGCGCCACGGATCACGTCGTCGTCCATGTTGTGGTTGACCGTGCCGTCCTTGTCGGGCGTCAGATCGGTCAACATGTGACGGATGTTGGTGGCATAGAGCGTCGAGGATTGCGTCGCCATGCGCGAGGGGAAATCGGTATAGCCGATAATGGTCACGCCATTGTCGGTCACCACCTTCTCGTCGGCCACGGTCAGCTTGCAGTTGCCGCCCTTTTCTGCCGCCAGGTCGACGATCACCGAACCGGGTTTCATGGATTTCACCATATCCTCGGTCCAGAGCTCGGGCGCCTCGCGGTTGGGGATCAGCGCCGTGGTGATGACGATGTCCATCTCGGGGGCCAGCTCGCGGAACTTGGCCAGCTGGGCCTCGCGGAATTCCGGGCTGGAGACCGCGGCATAGCCGCCGGTGGCGGCGCCGTC
>NZ_JARAML010000008.1:0-158674 GCF_028807375.1 Marinovum sp. PR37
GTGAATCACGCAGCGAGACCGAAATCAATGCATCCTGACCCTAGGCTGTTTGCGGATCACACCCGCCAGAGAATGAGAGACAGAAAATTGGAACGAGCCGACATATTTGAATCCGAGAAAGGCCAAGCAGCGGAAGACCCTGATGCGACGCACCCTCCCGCTCGGGAGGTCGTAACTCAAAACTACGATTTGGTAGTGAGTTCATTGATTGAGCAAATAAAAACTGGAGACATTGTCCTCCGGCCCTCTTTTCAACGTGGATATGTATGGCCGAATGGATTAGCATCACGGCTAATTGAGTCCATAATCCTCAATGTCCCCATCCCCCCTTGCTATTTGTCTCAGAACGAGGAATTTGAACTTGATGTCGTGGACGGCCAGCAACGCCTTCAGTCTATTTTTCGATACATAGACAACCAATTTTCTCTTTCCTCGCTGGATATTGCGAATGAACTGAATGGCTTGCGATTTCACCAACTCCCTTCCCGTATCCAACGCCAGATTAAGTCCCATACTGTAAGGTGTGTGATGATAACCAACAAGTCTCATCCTGATGTGAAGTTTGACATCTTTGAAAGACTAAACTCAAACACCGCATCACTTAACTCACAGGAGCTTAGAAATTGCATTTACAGAGGTGAATTTAACGACAGATTAAAAGAAATTGCAAACCGGGACAATTGGCTCACGATACTCGGGAGGAAATCTTCAGACAAGAGGATGAGGGGTGAGGAAACTGTCCTACGGCATTTTGCCTTCAAAGAACTTGGGCTAGAGAAATACAGAACTCCCCTGAAAAACTGGCTGAATGACGCTGCGGAAGAAGGGTCTAAGCTGACATCTCGGGAAATTGATAACTTCGACGCGCAATGGGAAAATATGCTAACCGTGTCCACGATCTGGTTCCCTCCAAACGAATGCTTTCGGCGCGCTCAAAGTAAATCCATTAACCGGGCTCTCTTTGACTTAGTTGGATTGACCGCGAGCAAGATTTCACCTGAAAACGCCATAGAATCTCGAACCAAATTTAGAAGCACCTACTACATATTACTAGAAGATGCAGAGTTTGAAGACTTGATATCTAGGTCAGTGGACCACAAAAAACGGACCGAGCGCAGATTTGAAATCTGGAGCGAAAATTATTCGTGGCTGGGAATTTGACTTGGCTCGTTATACTTCAGCGTATTCGGCTTTCGTAAATCGACTGCAGGAAGTCGATATATTACTTAAGGCAGCTCGAAACTTGGAGCGCAAAAATGCGGTCGAAAATGCCTCGGAGATTAATGCGCTGTGTCGGGGAGCTACCGTCTTACTTTCCAGTCATATTGAGGGGTACATGAAGGAGCTTGGGGAACTGACACTTTCCATGATCTATGAGCGTGGAATATGCAGATCTAAGGTCTCAAACGTTGTTTCCTACCATGCCTCGCGGGACCTTATCGAGGAAATAAAGAACACTTCTGATATTGACAAAATATCCGAAAAAGTTGTTTCTATTTTCGAGCGGGACTCGTCAATTTGGGAACAATTCGGCCCGTATCCCACGCCTATTTCTGAAGAGCGTTTCAATAAAAGTTTTTCTTCGCCGTCGTTCCAAAAGATATCATCCTATATTCGCAGGTTCGGCTATTTAGAATTCAAGAAAGATTTGAAGTCTCGACTAAAAGGTGACTATCTGATTTCTTCCAACCTTATAGATCATATCGTTGACGTCAGAAACAAAATTGCTCATGGAGATTCAACTATGTCAAAGACTCCCACTGATCTGCTTGAATCTCTTCCGATCGTGAAGCTGTTCTGCCGTACGACAGACGACTTGTTCTCCAAATGGTGCAGTA
This sequence comes from Marinovum sp. PR37, assembly GCF_028807375.1. Lineage (NCBI taxonomy): Bacteria > Pseudomonadati > Pseudomonadota > Alphaproteobacteria > Rhodobacterales > Roseobacteraceae > Marinovum > Marinovum sp. PR37. Next base: position 1,839 of record NZ_JARAML010000008.1, read on the forward strand.
AACACATCTGCAAAATAAAATGAAGGTTTCTCTAAAAACATCGACAACTTAACAACAAAAAACGGTTTGTGCACGATGCCTCCCCTCAAACCACCCCCAAAAACCGCTCAGGCAGCACCATCACCCGATCGCTCTCCTCGCGGTCGAACTGCCAGAACGCGGTGTCGCCCCGCGGCTTCCAGCTGCGGTGCATCCCCCGCCGCACGCCGGTCAGGTCAAAGGGCGCGGCCGGCGCGGCGCTGAAGGCCTCGAACACCGCCCGGTCCTCGCCCCGCGCCTCGGCGAACCAGTGCCGCCCGATCGAGGTCTGTTTGACCGAGGCCCCCACCGCCTCGGTGACCGCGTTGCGGTGGTTCATCACCGCGACGTAATTGCCGAAGTCACAGAACTTCAGGTGCAGCAGCAGCAGGTCGTTCGGCGTGTGCAGCTTGGCGGCCTGGGTGAAATGCCCGCCCCGCGCGATCTTGACACCCTGTGACACCACGCAGGGTTTGGAATAATGCGGCGCCAGGCGGACGTGGCGGCGCGGCCCGAGGATGTGGTCCTCGATCGGCGCGGGCTCTTCCGCCACCCGGTGCACCACCTCGAGCCCCACCGGCGTCAGTACCCGCCGGATCGGCTGATCGCGCAGGACGTCGAGCAAGGAGACCCCGGCGGCGGGATCGACCACCACCAGCTCGTCGACGTCGCCCACGATCACATGGTCGTAGTAACAGCGCAGCCCCTGCACCAGATTGTTGAGCAGCCGCCAGCGCTTCATGTCGAAATTGGGATGCGGGTCGCCGGGGATGCCGATGATGTTGCAGCCCTCGGCCAGGCGCGCCACCTCCTCGCCGCGGCCATGGTTGATGATGGTGCAGTTCTCGCGGCCCAGCGCCGCGCCGTAGTGCCTGAGCCAGGCCTTGAGGAAGAAGGCATCGTCACGCACCATGGTCAGCGCGGCGGCGGTTGTCTGCATGTCATATGTCCTGCTCTTGCGCGGGTCTCTGGGCCCGGTTACCACTTTTGCACAGATTAGCCGGAAAGCCCTGCATGCGCGACACAATCCTCACCGATCTGGCCGGCACAGGCTGGGCCATCCGTCACAGCGGCAGCGCGCCGAAGCGGTTTCAGGTGATGGGCGAGCGGTCCTCGGGGACGAATTTCGTCAAGCGGCTGATCGACGGCAACACCTGGCTCGGCAATTCCGAGGTGCTGGGCTGGAAACACGGGGTGCCGGGGATGCTGGCGATCCCGGCGGATTTCACCGTGGTCTGCACCTTTCGCGCCGCCGATGCCTGGGCGCTGTCGATGCATGCCAAGCCCTGGCACGCCCGGCCGCCGCTTCAGGCGCTGGGATTCTCCGACTTCATCCGCGCCCCCTGGGACAGCCGCATCGACCGGCCGCGCTATTTCCCCTGGGCCGAGGCGCCCGAGTTCCGCGGCCAGCCGCTCCAGGCCGACCGGCATCCGATCACCGGCGCGATGTTCCGCGATCTGTTCGAATTGCGGGCGGTCAAGATGGCGGTGCTGCTGAGTTTTGCCATTCGCCATTCCTCCTGCGTTTTCCTGCGGATGGAGGCGGTTCAGGCGGCGCCCGAGGCGTTTCTCGCCGATCTGCGCGCGGGCCTTGTCCTGCCCGCGACCGACACCGCCTACAAGCCCGTGACCAAGCGCCTGGGCGCCAAGTTCAAGCCGGCGGTGATGACCCGGCCGGAGACCCCCGCCGAGATGCCCGAGGCGGACCGGGCGTGGATGCGCGAACGGCTCGACCTCGGGGTCGAAGAGGCGATGGGCTATACTTACTGAGCTGCGGAGCGACGCTCTGCGCGCGGGCCCCCGAGGGGGGTATTTTTCATCCGAAGGGGAAAGTGGCGCGGTTGACGGGGCTCGAACCCGCGACCCCCGGCGTGACAGGCCGGTACTCTAACCAACTGAGCTACAACCGCGCGTGAGGGGCTGATTAAGTGAAGCGGCGGGGGGCGTCAACGGCAAATATCGCGATCAGGCAGAAGTTTTTCGCGGCCTCGCAACCTGCGGCATTTACCGGATATTCTGTGCGACAGAAGGCTCTTTGCACGGCGCGCCAAGGCAGCGCCAGCGGCCCCGTTTGGGGCATGTTCTTCAGGGCATGAAGGAGAGAAAGTGGCGCGGTTGACGGGGCTCGAACCCGCGACCCCCGGCGTGACAGGCCGGTACTCTAACCAACTGAGCTACAACCGCGCGTGAGGGGCTGATTAAGTGAAGCGGCGGGGGACGTCAAGCGGGTTGGCCGAGATTTTCTCGGGTTTTTGCTCTGCCCCGCGAGAGCAGCCGTCTGCCCTGCCCCAGCCGGCCAGCACGGCCTGTCGACGCGGACCCGCGAGGCCGAATTCTTCGCGGCCGTTCATTTCGCAGTGACCGCCAAATCTCCGAGTGAGATAGATGGGGCCAGTATGTGGATCTTGCCACTGTCTGTTTCACCGCTTTCGACTGTCTCCAAAATTACCCTGGCAGCTGTCTCGCCGATTGCGCGGCGAGCGGTGTGGGACGTGGCAATCTTCCCTGGGAACCCTTCGAGGAGGCCCAACCCGTTGAATCCGGCCAAGGCGACCTCGCCCGGAACATCGATGCCCGCGGCGATACAATGGCACAACCCGCCAAAGGCGAGGTCGTCGTTGGAGAAATGGATGCAATCGAGGTCAGGTTGACGTGCCAGAAGTTCGGCCGTCTTGCGGCGCCCGCAGGCGATGGCCGGTAGCGTGGCCTCATCCCCTTCCCGGTGAGCCCCGTCGATCGCGTCGATGAATTCGAGACCCTGGCTGCGCAAGGCATCGAGGAAGCCCTTCTTCCGCTTGGCCGCCCTGAGATCCTTGTCGAGGTTGCGCCCGACATATCCAAAGCGCCGTCGGCCCGATGCAAGAAGGGCTGCCGCCATATCGTGCCCGGCCCCGGACTGCGAGAACCCGACACAGGCATCCACCGGATCGCCATCGCAATCCATGATCTGGACGATGGGTATACCGGCGTCGGCCAGCAATCTCCGCGATTCGTCCGGCTGGTCGAGCCCGGTGACGATCAGCCCGGCAGGCCGCCATGACAGCATGTTGCGGATGGTGGTGTATTCGGCCTCAGGATCGTAATCCGTCACGCCGAAGACCGGTTGCAGCGCCGTGCCCTTCAGGGCGTCGGTCACCCCCGACATGACCTGCGGAAACACGGTGTTCGACAGGCTCGGCACCACCACCCCGATCAGATCGGTGCGCTTGCTCGACAGCGAGGCCGCGAGGTGATTCCCGTAGTAGCCGATCTCGCGCGCGGCCTGTTTCACCTTGTCGACATTGGCCTTCGACACGTCCTTGTCCCCGCGCAACGCCCGCGAAGCCGTCATCTTGCTGACGCCGGCCGCCGCCGCGACATCGGCCAAGGTCTTTCGTTTTTTCATGGCCTTGTCGCCCTCCGGGCCCTGGTTGGGCAGCGTGACGCGCCGACCAGACCGGTGCGCCGCATGCTGTTGCCTCCCGATCCTGAGGTCGGGACGTTGACAGAATAGGCAGAATGCGGCACTGGTATCAATACCGGTAGCGATACCGGTATTGATACCGGCGCCATCGTCGCCGGTGAGGAGCCGCGATCTCACAAGGATCGCACCTATCAAAGAACCAGGGCCCCGAGGGGTTCTGACGGGAGGAAACATGACTGCTTACACTTTGAAATCCGCATTTCTGAGCGGCCTCGTTGCTGCCACGTCGCTGATGGCCAGCACGGCTCTGGCGCAGGAGTACCAGTGGACGTTCCAGACCTCGGCACAGGCCGGCGACAACTTCTTTCCGATCGAGGAAGCCTGGGCCGACCGCGTCAAGGAGCTGTCCGACGGACGCATCGAAATCACCGTCGTGCCGGTTGGCACCGTGGTGGCGCACAATGAAACCCTCGACGCGGTGGGCGCCGGCATCCTGCAAGGCCACATCACCGACCCGTCGTATTTCTCCGGCAAGGATCCGGCCTTCGCGATGCTGGGCAACCTCGTCGGCGCATGGTCGGCGCCCGAGCAGATGTTCGACTACATGGAAAACGGCGGCGGCAAGGCGCTGTTCAACGAGCTGGTGAACCCCTACGGGCTACAGTTCCTGGGCGCCTCGGCCACGGGGGTCGAGGCCTTCCTGTCGACCAAGCCGCTCTATGGCGTCGACGACCTCAAGGGTATCAAGATGCGCGCCCCCGAAGGCATGGTGCAGGAAGTCTTTGCCGCCGCCGGCGCTTCTCCGGTCAACCTGCCCGGCTCCGAAGTCTATACCGCGCTGGAAAAAGGCGTGATCGACGCGGCCGACTATACCGTGTTCTCGACCAATCACGCCCAGGGCATGCATGAATTCGCCAAGTATCCGCTCTATCCCGGCTTCCACTCGATGCCGGTGATCGACGTGTCCCTGAACAAGGCGATCTACGACGGGCTGCCGGAAGACCTCAAGACGATCCTGAACGAGTCGGTTTCGGTCTTTGCCGAGGACATGATCACGCAGCTCGACGAACAGAACGAGGCCGCCGTGGCCGAGGCACAGGCCGATCCCGAGATCACCGTGATCGACTGGTCCGACGAAGAGCGCGCGAAGTTCCGCGGCATTGCCAAGTCGCAATGGGCCAAATGGGCAGACCGCTCCGAAATGGCAGGCAAGGCCTATGAGAGCGTCACCGCCTACCTGACCGACAAGGGCCTTCTGGCCGAGTGATTGCCACCTGACGGCAAGACCGGAAGGGGCCGGCCACGGCCCCTTCTTCTGACACCATCCAGCTCACGTTCCGGGAGGGGACAATGGCACAGCAAGACGCGGCGATGACCGACGCCGAAATCGAAGCGCAGCTCGAGGCGCTCAAACGCGCCCATGAAGACGACAGCGCCGGTGCCCAGAATGCGCTTGATCGCGGCATCCTGACGGTGGGCACCGCCTTCAGCTTCCTGTTTGCCATTGCGACGGTGATCTCGATCTACGAGATCATCATGCGGTATTTCTTCAACGCGCCCACGATCTGGGCGCATGAGACGGTGATCGCGCTAATCGCGGCCTGTTATCTCTATGGCGGCATGCAGTGCCTTGCCGCCGACAAACACATCCGCATCGGGCTGATCTATTTCGGCACCTCCGGCGGCACCCGCCGGCTGCTGGATGTGGTCAACGGGCTTCTGACGCTGTTCTTCGCGGTGGCGATTGCCTACGCGGCCTATACCATGGTCGAGAAATCCTGGTGGAGCCCCCAGGGCGATATCCGGCTCGAGCGCTCCGGCTCGGCCTGGAACCCGATCACGCCGGCGATCATCAAGATGCTGCTTCTGATCACCGCCATCGTGCTGGCGATCCAGTCGGTGGGGCATATCTGGACCGCCTGGAAAGGCACCGGCTTCCGGCAGAGCGCCGGCGAGGCGCCCGGCAAATTCGCCGTGGCCGGCATCGGCCTGGTCTTTGCCCTGCTTCTGGCCGGCGGCTATCTGCTGTTCAGCGAAGGCCGGAACCTCGGCATCGAGACCGGGTCACTTCTGCTGGTGGGCTCGATCATGATCCTGATCCTGACCGGCATCCCGCTGGCCTTCGTCACCGGGCTGATCGCGATCCTCTTCACCATCGCCTGGTTCGGGCCGATGGGCGTGCCGCTGGTCTCCAGCCGCATCTATTCCTTCGTCAATGAATACGTGCTTGTCGCCATTCCGATGTTCGTGCTCATGGCCTCGCTGCTCGACCGCTCGGGCATGGCCCGCGATCTCTATGATGCGATGCGCCTCATTGCCGGCCGGATCAAGGGCGGCGTCGCCGTCCAGACCCTGGTGGCCGCGGTCTTTCTCGCCGCAATCTCCGGCATCATCGGCGGCGAGATCGTCCTGCTGGGCCTGATCGCCCTGCCGCAAATGCTGCGGCTTGGCTACAACCGGGCGCTGGCCATCGGCACCGTCTGCGCCGGTGGCTCGCTGGGCACGATGATCCCGCCGTCGATCGTGCTGATCGTCTATGGCCTGACCGCCAGCGTCTCGATCGGCGACCTCTTCCTCGCCACGGTGACCCCCGGCCTGATGCTAGCCTCCTTCTACATCATCTACATCCTCATCCGCTGCTACGCGAACCCGGAAATGGGCCCGCCGATCTCTGACGCAGAGCTGGACATTCCGATGTCCGAGAAACTGCGCAAGATGCGCGGCGTGATCCTGCCGGTCGGCGTGGCGGTGACGGTTCTGGGCTCGATCTACGGCGGCATCGCCTCGGTGACCGAGGCCGCGGCCATGGGCGTGGTCGGCGTGTTCCTGTCGGCCGCGATCCGGCGCGAGGTGACCTGGACGCTGATCCGCGACAGCCTGAAACAGACGCTGGAGACCTGCGGCATGATCATCTGGATCGGCCTCGGCGCCGCGGCGCTGGTGGGTGTCTACAACCTCATGGGCGGCAACCGCTTCATCGAAGCCACCATCCTGGGCAGCGGCGCCTCGCCGATTGTCATCGTGTTGATCATGATGGGCATTCTCGTGGTGCTGGGCCTCTTCATGGACTGGATCGGCATCGCGCTGCTGACCATGCCGATCTTTGTGCCGATCATCATCAAGCTGGGGATGGACCCGGTCTGGTTCGGCATCCTCTTCGCGATGAACATGCAGGTGAGCTACCTCTCGCCGCCCTTCGGCCCGGCCGCCTTCTATCTGAAATCGGTCGCCCCCAAGGACATGAGCCTGTCGGAGATCTTCCGCGCGCTGATCCCCTTCATCTGCATTCAGGTCGTGGCGCTCGCCATCGTGTTGTTCTTCCCGCAGGTCGCACTCTGGCTGCCGGAATGGTTGAAAGGAAATTGAGATGAGCAAAGACACCCGAAACGTTGCCGTCATCGGCCTGGGCTCCATGGGCTTCGGCATGGCTGCCTCGGCATTGCGCGGGGGACACAAGGTCTGGGGCGTCGACATCGACGCCGACCGGATCGCCAGGTTTCAGGCCGAGGGCGGCCAACCGACCGCCCTGGCCGATGCCGGCGATACGCTTGACGCGGTTGCGGTGGTGGTGCTGAACGCCGCCCAGACCGAAAGCGTGCTGTTCGGCGACGCGGGCATCGTGCCACGGCTTAGGCCCGGCGCGGTCGTCCTGGCCTGCGCCACCGTGCCGCCCGAGTTCGCCCGCGACATGGCCACCCGCTGCGCAGCCCAAGGCGTGCTCTACCTCGACGCGCCGATCTCGGGCGGGGCCACCAAGGCCGCCAATGGCCAGCTCTCGATCATGGCCTCCGGCACGCCCGCCGCTTTTGACGCCGCCCGCCCGGTGCTGGACAGCATCGCCGAGACGGTCTTTGACCTGGGCGACACAGCGGGCGCCGGCAGCGCCATGAAGGCGGTCAACCAGCTGCTCGCCGGGGTGCATATCGCCACCATGGCCGAAGCGCTGACTTTCGGCATGACCCAGGGCGTCACGCCGGAGAAATTCGTCGAGGTGATCAGCAAATGCGCCGGCACCAGCTGGATGCTCGAGAACCGCGCGCCGCATGTGGTGGAGGGCGACTACACCCCGCGCAGTTCGGTCAACATCTGGCCCAAGGATCTGGGCATCGTGCTCGACATCGCCAAACAGGCGCAGTTCAGCGCCCCGATCACCGCCGCCGCGCTGCAACAATTCCTCGCCGCCGCCGGCATGGGCCACGGACAGGAGGATGACGCCGCCGTCGCCAAGGTCTATGCCCGCAACGCCGGGCTCACACTTCCGGGAGAGACCGCATGACCACCGTTCTTGGCTGCATCGCCGATGATTTCACCGGCGCCACCGATATCGCCGGCCTGCTGGCGCGCTCCGGCGTCCGCGTCTCGCTGCGCATCGGCGTGCCGGACGGCCCGCCCCGCGACACCGCCGCCTTCGAGGTGATCGCCCTGAAATCGCGCACTGCACCGGTGGGTGAGGCCCTCGCCGAGACCCGCGCGGCGCTGCGCTGGCTTCAGGCCGCCGGCGCGCAAAGGTTCTTCTGGAAATACTGCTCCACTTTCGACTCGACCTCCGAAGGCAATATCGGCCCGGTCGCCGAGGCGCTGATGGCCGATCTGGGCACCGACCAGACGATCTACTGCCCGGCCTTCCCGGAAAACGGCCGGTCGATCTTCATGGGCAACCTCTTTGTCGGCCGCCAGCCGCTGGCGGAAAGCCCGATGAAGGATCACCCGCTGACCCCGATGCGCGACAGCAACCTGATGCGCCTGCTGGAGCCGCAGGTCACCAAGGCCGTGGGTCTGGCCGACCGGCTGACCGTGGCGCAGGGACCGAAGGCGCTGCGGGCCGAACTGGCCGCGCTCAAGACGCAGGGCGTAGCGCATGTGGTGGTCGATGCAGTGGCGAACTCCGATCTCGATGTGATCGCCGAGGCCTGCCGCGACATGCCCTTGATGACCGGCGGCAGCGCGGTGGCCATGCCCTTGCCCGCACTCTACCTCGCCGATGGCACGCTCTCGGCGGATGCGCCCAAGGCAGAGGCCCCGACGCTCGGGCGGGGCACCATCGTGCTCTCGGGCAGCTGCTCGGCCATGACCAACAAGCAGGTGGCGGATTATACCAGCCGGGGCGTCCCCGCCTTCCAGCTCGACCCGTTGTCCCTGGCCGAGAATGGCCCGCAAAGGGCGCTCGATTGGCTGGCGCGCCAGGATCTGGACACGGCCCCGCTGATCTACGCCACCGCCAATCCCGACAGCGTCCGCGCCGCGCAGGAGAAGCTCGGCGTTGCCGGCGCCGGCGAGATCGTCGAGGCGACGCTCTCGGCCTGCGCCGTGGCGGCCCGCGATGCCGGCGCGCGGCGGGTGATCGTCGCCGGGGGCGAGACTTCGGGCGCGGTGACCAAGGCGCTTGGCGTCAGCCAGCTCGACATCGGCACCGAGATCGCGCCGGGCGTGCCCTGGACCTATTGCCAGTCGGGCGGCCAGCAGATCGCCCTGACCCTGAAATCCGGCAACTTCGGCACCGAGACCTTCTTTACCGACGCCCAGGCCCGACTGGAGGCCGCATGACCCCGGAAAGCCAATTGCGCGAACAGATCTGCCTGCTGGCGAAATCGATGTTCGATCGCGGTCTGACCGGCGGCAGCACCGGCAACATCTCGGCCCGGACCGAGGATGGCGGGCTCTTGGTTTCGCCCACCGGCACCAGCTTCGGCCGGCTCGATCCCGGCCGGCTCAGCCGTTTCGATGCCGCTGGCAGCCATATCGACGGCGACAAACCCACCAAGGAAATGCCGCTGCACAGCGCCTTTTACGACACCCGCAGCAGTGCCGGCGCGGTGGTCCATCTGCATTCCTGCCATTCCGTCGCCCTGTCGATGATGCCGGATGTGGACCCCGACAACTTCCTGCCGCCGCTCACGCCCTACGGCATCATGAAGCTCGGCAAGGTAAAGCTCCTGCCCTTCTACCTGCCCGGCGATCCGGCGATGGGCGACGCGGTGCGCGGCCTTGCCGGCAAACGCACGGCAGTGATGCTGGCCAACCACGGCCCGGTGGTCGCCGGCCGCGACATCGAGGCCGCCTGCAACGCCATCGAAGAGCTGGAAGACACCGCAAGGCTGGCAATGATGACCCGCGGGATGCAGCCGCGCGGTCTGACCCAAGATCAGGTGCAGGCGCTGGTCACGAAATTCGACGTGGAGTGGGATGCATGAAGTTTTCGGCCAACCTGGGCTTTCTCTGGAACGACCGCCCGCTGCCCGAGGCCATCCGCGCCGCCAAGGCCGCCGGCTTCGACGCGGTGGAATGCCACTGGCCTTACGAGACCCCTGTCGACGAGGTGAAGGCCGCCCTGCGCGAAACCGGCCTGCCGATGTTGGGCCTCAACACCCGGCGCGGCGATGTCAGCGCGGGTGACAATGGGCTGTCGGCCATACCGGGACGCGACGTCGAGGCACGGGCCGCCATCGACGAGGCCATCGCCTATGCCACCGCGATCGGCACCCCCAACATCCACGTGATGGCGGGTTTTGCCTCTGGCGCCGAGGCCCGGGCGACATTCGCCGAAAACCTCGCCTATGCCTGCACAAACGCCGCCCCGAATGGCATCACCATCCTGATCGAACCGCTGAACAAATACGACGCGCCCGGCTATTTCCTGACGACGACCGACCAGGCGCTGGCGATCATCGAGACGGTGCAGGCGCCCAATCTCAAGCTGATGTTCGACTGCTACCATGTGCAATTGATGGAGGGCGATCTCACCCGCAGGATCGAGACACTCCTGCCGTGGATCGGCCATTTCCAGTTCGCCTCCGTCCCGGATCGCGGCGCTCCCGATCACGGTGAGATCAACTACGCCCATGTGTTCGAGGTCACCCGCAGGCTTGGCTATGACGCCCCGCTTGGCGCGGAATACAAACCTGGCGGCAACACCGACCACACGCTTGGCTGGCTGAACAATGCGGCGGCCTCCCTGCCCCAGGCTTCCGTTCGGCCAGTGCGATCTGGTGTTGAAGCTGGGCGACAGCGCCGGACAGCAACTTGAGCGCATGCCGGTAGTCGCCATCCAAGGGGCTGCGCAGCTCCGTCTTGCCGACGATCTTGCGCAGATCCTTTGGTACCCACCAGCCGCGCATAATACCGTTCGGAACGGTTGATGAGGTGACGAACCTTGCCTGCCACCGGAACACCTTCTGTAACCAAAGTTGTAACCATGAAGCGGGCATAGGCCCCTACTGCAAGGGCTTATTTTAGTTTCAAAGGGTTAGGATGGTGGGTGATGAGAGACTCGAACTCCCGACATCTTCGGTGTAAACGAAGCGCTCTACCAACTGAGCTAATCACCCTTGGTCGCTGCTTCTAATGCCCCGCGTAGGGGGCTTCAAGATGGAAAGCAGGCCGGGTTGTCCGAAAATCGCACCTGCCCCGCGCCGCAGGACCCGTTGACCAGACCTCGCATTGAGCCGGGTCTGCGGTGCCTTGGCGCGCCAGATGCAGGGGTCGCGTTGCCCAGAGGTTTCAAACAGGTTTCCGGCCATGCGCAGGCGCATAGCGCCGGTCCTGGAAAATCCCGAACTTCCACCACCGGTTACATCGTGGCCGGGCAAACGCCCGCGGAACAGGTTAAATTCGCAGCACCAAGCCGGTACAATGCATCGTCAATATAGGGTTTTCTCTAGGTTGTTCGACCTTCGCCTGTGATGGTAGCCGGAAAGCCTAAGCTGTTAAATACACGACATAATATTCTAGGAAGGTCGAATGCGCACACCGAAGACGACAATCATACCCTCTGTGAACCCTGTTCGCGTTGCCAGCATGGGCCCCTCAGACGGCGGCACGTCCGAAGTTGATGCGCCTGACCGGGCCAGGAACTTCGCGGCCCTCGAAACCTGACCGCCAGTCATTACCTACGCCCTGCGCAGGCCAACTTGGGCAGAGCGAAAATCGAATTTCAGCACAGCCGTTGGCGTGCGCAGTTATTGGTATGGAGCGTTGCTTTTGGTGTCCGCCTTCCCGGTCTGAATGCCGGGTCGTTTTCGGGTATTCGGCGTGTTCTTTGAGGGCGGGCCGGAAGACCGGATGCGGCGGCGGGATCAAAGGTTACTGGTCTCCTGCGCAAGGGTTTGACGCCGCTTTTTGCGGCGGCGAATTCATCGTCGACACCACGTTTGGCCCTTGAGAAAGTTCGACCCCGGCTCCCTTCGGCCGGGGTCATTTCACTTCAGGCACGTCGTCATAAAATTCGCTCTGAACACCGAATGCCGAACGAGGCATGTTGGCGCGATCAAGATCAGGAATTGGCGGCATGACACCCAAAACCGATACACCTTAGGTCAGTCGCCGACGCCGGCATGGAATATACCCCGTTGACACCGTACCTCGGTACGGCGGTTAGAGTGCATTGGGAATCAGCAGTCCGAGGTGATCCCGATGCGCAGACAAATCCGAAAAATCCACAAGTATGCCGCCGTATTTCTGGCCCTGGGCCTCACAGCAGCGCCAGCGAGTGCTCAAACCGGCTCGATGTCCGACGGATCGGAAATGACGCCGATGATGGACATGTCGGGCGGCATGGATATGGCTGACATTCCCCGTGTGCCGCCTGTCTTCGGATATGCCACGGGAGAAGACATCCACTTCATCCATACGGAAGTCTCGGATCCCGGGATCGCCGGCATTCTGTCAGACATGATGGGATCGCCTGTTCCGGTTGTCCCGTCATTGGCGGACATTCCGGCTGACCTCCTGGCCCCCGTCTATGTCTTCGAGAATGGGCTTCAGCCGGACGGCCCCCGTGGGCCGCTGGGTTTTCAGCCAGACGTGTTCGACCGACCGGCAGGCACCGAAGCCTATACCCCCCTGCGCAAGATCATGCTGGTGAACTGGTCGGACAGCACCGAGCCGCGCGTCCTGCGCTCTGCCGAAGCCATTGCCAAGGCCGAAGCGAACAACGAGATCCGCATCTCCGACAGCGGGATCGTCGTGAACATGCCGTTTCTCACTTGGCCCGACGGTTCCCGTTAGACCCCGCGTTTTCGGCCCGCTCGCCTCTTTCTCGTTTCTCGCTGAACGAGCGGGCCGAACCCGCCTGCCCGGCAAAAACGCCGGGCGGTTACCCCAGGAAACTCGACAAGGAGAATATCGATGAATGACCAAGCCCTGAACGATTGCATCCAGGCTTGCCTCGACTGCACCACCGCGTGTGAAACCTGCGTGGATTGCTGCCTTGGCGATGCGGCAATGTCGGACTGCCTTCGCCATTGTCTCGATTGCGCGGAGGTCTGCCAGGCCTGTGCGCGGGTCATGGCGCGCAAGTCGCCGATGTCGAAGAAGTGGTGCGCCCTTTGTGCCGAAATTTGCGAGGCCTGTGCCGCCGAGTGCGAGAAGCACGACAAAGAGGCTTGCCAGCGCTGCACCGAGGCCTGCCGTCGGTGCGCCGAAGCCTGCCGCAAGATGGCTGCATAAGCCGACGCGCCGTGGCCGGGGGGGGCGTGCCATCCCCGGCCCGCAGCGCAAGAGCACAGCGTCGGTGGGCCAAACTCTCAAAGGATTGCTCGCCGGGCAGGCCGGTTCGGTTCGCGCATTTCAAGCCACTGTTGAAAACCCCAACCGGCGGGGCCGGAGATGGCTTCCCCACAAGCGCGACATCCGGCCGGGGCCGCCTTCAGGGCGATCCGGCCGATTTGCAGCAGGGCGGCGAGGGTGAGGGCCGTTGAGTTCGGGGGGTACGGACACAGCGCGCCCCGGGGTTGACCCGGGGCCCCTTGGGTGCGGGCAGACGAGAGACCGGATCATGAACTGAAAAGGGTCTGCGACCAGCTCCACGCGCCCCCCAGAAAATGCCCCGGAGGAAAGACACCCGCCGAGGTCTCCCGGGAGGGATGACGGAGGAAACGGGCAGACGCCCCTCCCCTCGACGCCAACAGGAGTCGCGGTTCAAGTATCGCTCTCAGGAAAATCGGGGAAAAGGTGACCGTGGCGGAGGAGGTGGGATTCGAACCCACGGTACGCTTTCACGCACGCCGGTTTTCAAGACCGGTGCATTCGACCACTCTGCCACTCCTCCGCGCTTCGCTTCGTTAAACGGCGGCAAGTGATTCTGCAAAGCGCTCTGATGCAGGATTTCCGCCGATCCGGCCTTGCGGGCCTTTTCTTGCATGCGGGCAGAGGATAAGCTGTCGGCGCGCGACATGGCGCAGGCAGTCTGGACAAGACCGGAAAACCGGCAAGGCCTCGGCAGAGGCACTCAAGGCGAAAAGGGCAAGATAATGATTTCTCAGCGAGTTTCCGCGGTCGGCCGATCCCCCATGCCGCGTGGCGCACGGGTGCTGCTGGCCGGCACCGCGATCTGGCTGCTGGCGGCCTGCGAGAACGGCGCACAGCTTCCCGGCTTTCTGCAATCCAAGGACAGCGCGGCCACCGCCGCCGCCCCGGCCAGCCGCGCGACCCGCCTGGTGGAGCGCGATGTCGAGGCGCCGGATGTGTTCCAGGTCACCGAAGGCGGGCTCTGGGACGGCCGGCCCTCGCTCGGCGGGGTCTGGGTGGCGCACCCGGATGTGCGCGAGCCCGAGCGGGTGATCATTCGCAACCCCTCGAACGGCAAGTTCGTGATCGGCGCGCTGTTCCGCAAGGAACGTGCCACCCCGGGGCCGGAGCTTCAAGTGTCCTCCGATGCTGCCGATGCGCTGGGCCTGGTGGCCGGCCAGCCGACCAACCTCAATGTCACCGCGCTGCGCCGCGAGAAGACGCCGGAAACCCCGCAGGTGCCCGAAACACTGGACCCTGCCGGCCTTGACGCGCCCGAGGCGATCACCGCGTCCGAGCTTGACGCCCCCGCCGCCAGCGCCGCCGCGGCGATCGCAGCCGCCCCCGCCACGCCGCCCAGGCCGAAACCGGCGCCGCAGGCCGCGAGCCTGGACAAACCCTATATCCAGCTCGGCATCTTCTCGATCGAGAAGAACGCCGAAAATACCGCCGCCGCCATGAAATCCCGCGGGTTGAACGCGATCATCAAGAAGCAGTCGAGCCAGGGCAAGACCTTCTGGCGGGTGCTTGTCGGCCCCGCCGCCAGCGCCGCGGAGCGCGCCGCCGCGCTCGGGACGATCAAGTCGGCGGGCTTTACCGATGCCTATGCCGTGACCAATTAACCGCCCCGCCGAGGGCCCTTGCCAATCGGACCTGCCATGACGAGACATTTCGCCGCCCCCCTCCTCGCCTTCGCGCTGGCCGCCTCGACGGCGCTGCCGCTGCATGCCTTCGAAACCCGCGCGCAATCGGCTTTCGTGGTCGACATGACCACCGGCACGGTGCTGCTGGCCAAGGATGCCGACACTCCGCTGCCGCCGGCGTCGATGTCCAAGCTGATGACGCTCTACATGGCCTTCGAGGCGATCCGCGACGGCCGGCTCGATCTTCAGGAAAAGCTGCCGGTGTCGGAACACGCGATGTCCTACGGCGGCTCGACCATGTTCCTCGACACCACCGACCGGGTCAGCGTCGAGGATCTGCTGCGCGGGATCATCGTGCTGTCGGGCAATGATGCCTGCGCGGTGATCGCCGAGGCGCTGAGCCCCGATGGCACCGAGGCCGGCTTTGCCCGCTACATGACGCGGCGGGCGCAACAGCTGGGCATGACCAATTCCACCTTCACCAATTCCAACGGCTGGCCCGCCGCAGGCCACCGCATGTCGACCCGGGATCTGGCGCTGATCGCCCGGCGGCTCATCGAGGATTTCCCCGAATTCTACCCGATGTTCGCCGAACGCACCTTTGCCTTCGACGGCCGCGCGCCGCAGAACGTCAGCAACCGCAACCCGTTGCTGCGGCTCGGCATCGGCGCCGACGGGCTCAAGACCGGCCACACCCAGGAGGCGGGTTATGGCCTCGTGGGCTCGGCCAAGCAGGATGAGCGCCGCATCGTCTTTGTCGTCTCGGGCCTCGACAGCGAACGGGCCCGGGCCGAGGAAAGCGAGCAGATCGTCAACTGGGCCTTCCGGCATTTCACCCAGTCCAAGGTCGCCGCCCAGGGCCAGGTGGTGGCCGAGGCCGATGTCTGGATGGGCTCGGAGATGAAAGTCGGCCTGGTGCCGGCCGAGGATATCGAAATGCTGGTGCCGGTACTGGCCAGCGGCAAGGTCAATGCCGAGGTCGTCTACAACACCCCGATCGAGGCGCCGGTGGCCAAGGGCGACCAGCTGGGCGAGATGATCATCTCGCTCGAGGGGCTGCCCGAGAAGACCGTGCCGCTGGTCGCGGATCGCGACGTCGCGGCGGGCGGTTTCATGAGCCGGGTGACGACAGCGGCCAAAGTGCTGCTCAAGCAATGGGGCGCCCCGGTGCCCGGCCTGGCCTCCTGACCCGCGCGCCCGGTGTTCATCTCTTTCGAAGGCATTGACGGATCGGGCAAATCCACCCAGGCCCGACGGCTGGCCGAGCACCTGCGGGCGCTGGGCCGCGAGGTGGTGCTGACCCGCGAGCCCGGTGGCTCGCCCGGCGCCGAGGAGATCCGCGCGCTGGTCTTGCAGGGCGATCCCGACCGCTGGTCGGCGGAGACCGAGATTCTGCTGTTCACCGCCGCGCGCCGTGATCACCTGGAGCGGACGATCCTGCCGGCGCTGGCGGCCGGCAAGGTGGTGATCTGCGACCGTTTCGCGGATTCGACGCGCATGTATCAGGGTCTCTCGCGCGGCGATCTGCGCGGCATCGTCGACCAGCTGCATGCGCTGATGATCGGCCGCGAGCCGGACCTGACGATCCTGATCGACATGGACCCGGCCCTCGGTCTGGCCCGCGCCAAGGGCCGCGGCGGCGTGGAAGAACGGTTTGAGGATTTCGGCGCCGGGTTGCAGGAGCAGATGCGGGCCGGCTTCCTGGCGCTGGCCGGCGAATTTCCGGATCGCTTTCGGGTGATTGACGGCGGCCGCGCGGTGGATGAGGTGGCGCAAGACGTCGCGGAGCTGGCGGCGCGCGAACGGCTCTGAGCTCCGGCAGGCCAACCGAGGGCGGACCGAGGCGGCCCCCACGGTGCCTCCCCGTCCCGGCCCCCGCGCCGGGACCTCTCCCGTGGCGATCGGAACCTCTTTCATGACGAACCACGGAGCCCCGGATCAGGTCCGGGGCGGGACACGCCCGACAAGGCACGCGCGCGTTTGCGCAGGGTTCAGAGCAAACGGCGGTGGCCGCCGGTCCAGACGCAAGGCGGCCGCTACAGGACCTCCCCGTCCCGGCCCCCGCGCCGGGACCTCTCCCGTGACGAACCAAGGGGCCCCGGATCAGGTCCGGGGCGGGACATTCCCGGCAAGGCACGCGCGCGCCCGCGCCGGTGCCACCGCCAAAGGCCAGATCCCCCCTTCCGTCCGGCACGCCGCCGCACTACACCTGAGCACATGAGTGACGACCGTCCCCAGCCCGACCAGACCGAAGGCGCCCCTCACCCGCGCGACACCGCCCGGCTGCTCGGCCAGGCCGCGGCCGAGCAGGCCTTTCTCGCGGCCGTCACCTCGGGCCGGCTGCACCATGGCTGGATGATCGCCGGGCCGCGCGGCACCGGCAAGGCGACGCTGGCCTGGCGCATCGCCCGACACCTGATCGCCCATCCGCCCGGCGCGGCCGATGACGGTCTGTTCGGCGCGCAGCCGCCGCCCCGCTCACTGGATATCCCCGAGGATCACCCGGTCGCCCGCCGCATCGCCGCCGGATCCGAGCCCGGGCTGTTCAAGCTCACCCGGCCCTGGGACGACCGCGCCAAGCGGCTCAAGGCCGAAATCACCGTCGACGAGGTGCGCAAACTGAAATCGCGCTTTGCGCTCTCGGCCGCGGATGGCGGCTGGCGGGTGGTGATCGTCGATGCCGCCGACGAGATGAACACCAGTGCCGCCAACGCCCTGCTGAAGCTGCTGGAAGAGCCGCCGGCGCGCGCCACGCTGCTGCTTGTCACCCACCAGCCCTCGGCGCTCCTGCCCACCATCCGCTCGCGCTGCCGCATGTTGCACCTGCGCCCGCTCTCGCCGCCCGACATGGCCGCCGCGCTCGACCAGGCCGGCGTCGCCGTGCCCCCCGAGGAGGCCGAGGCACTGGCTGCGCTTTCGGCCGGCTCGGTCGGCGATGCGATCCGGCTGTCGCTCAACGAGGGGCCGAAGCTCTATACCGCGATCCTGACGCTGCTGGGCTCCCTGCCCCAGCTTGACCGGGCCCGTGCGCTGGCACTGGCCGAGGCCGCCACCGCGCGTGGCGCCGAGGACCGGGTCAACACCATCTTTTCGCTGCTTGACCTGGCGCTGATCCGGCTGGCCCGCGCCGGCGCCTCCGGCCAGATGCCACAGCCCGCCGCGGCGAGAAACGAGGCCGAGATCTTTGCCCGCCTCGCCCCCGATCTGCGCCGCGCCCGCGCCTGGGCCGAAATCGGTCAGCAGATTTCCGAACGCAGCCGCCACGGCCGGGCGGTCAATCTTGACCCTGCCGCGCTCATCCTAGATACGATGATCAAACTCCAGAAAACGGCGTCCGACCTGGCCGCCTGAGGCGGATCATGAGCAACCCGAAGATCACCGACAGTCACACCCATCTCGATTTCCCCGATTTCGATGACGCGCGCGACGCCATTGTCGCCCGTGCCGTCGAGGCCGGGGTGCATCGCATGGTGACCATCTGCACGAAACTGAAGAACGAACCCGGGGTGCGGGCCCTGGCCGAGACCTACGATCCGGTCTTCTATGCCGCCGGCACCCACCCGATGAGCGCCGCCGACGAACCGCTGGTCACCACCGATGCGCTGGTGGCGCTGGCCGATCATCCCAAGTTCGTCGGCATCGGCGAGACCGGGCTCGACTATCATTACACCTCCGAGAGCGCTGATATCCAAAAGAAATCCCTGCGCATCCATATCGAGGCGGCGCAGAAGACCGAATTGCCTCTGATCATCCATGCCCGCGCCGCCGATGACGACATGGCCGAAATCCTTGCCGCCGAGCACCGCAATGCGCCGTTCTCCTGCGTGATGCATTGCTTTTCCTCGGGCGCCGCGCTGGCCAAACGCGCCCTCGACCTCGGCTTCTACCTGTCGATGTCGGGCATCACCGCCTTTCCGAAAAGCGCCGAGCTGCGCGATATCTTTGCCGGCGCCCCGCTCGACCGCATCCTGGTCGAGACCGATGCGCCGTATCTTGCGCCGCCGCCCCATCGGGGCAAGCGCAACGAGCCGGCCTATACCGCCCACACCGCCCGCAAGGCCGCGGAAACCTTCGGCCTCGACTACGGCGAATTCGCCGCCCGGACCGAAGCCAATTTCGAACGGCTTTTCGCCAAGGCCGCCGCGTGGTCGCCGTCATGAGCGATCACTATCGGTTCACCATTCTCGGCTGCGGCTCGTCCGGTGGCGTGCCCCGGCTTGGCGGCCATTGGGGCGATTGCGACCCGGAGAACACCAGAAACATCCGCCGCCGCTGCTCGATGCTGGTCGAGCGGGTGGGCCCGGGCGGCATCACCTCGGTGCTGATAGACACCTCGCCCGACCTGCGCAGCCAGTTGCTCGACACCGGCACCGGCCGACTCGACGGGGTGATCTTTACCCATGCTCACGCCGATCACACCCATGGCATCGACGATCTGCGGATGATCGTCTTCAACATGAAGACCCGGCTGCCGGTCTGGGCCGACGGGCCGACGCAGGACGCGCTTCTGGCGCGGTTCGGCTATGCCTTCGCCCAGCCCGAGGGCTCGCCCTATCCGCCGATCCTCGACCTGCACACCATCGCCGGCGATGTCACCGTCGATGGCGCCGGCGGGCCGATCACCTTCACCCCGTTCGAGGTCAACCACGGATCGATCGACGCGCTGGGCTTTCGCATTGCCGGGTTGGCCTATGTGCCGGATGTCGCCGAGATCCCCGAGGCGGCCTGGCCGCTGCTCCAAGGGCTCGACATCTGGATCGTCGACGCGCTGCGCCGCAAGCCGCATCCGACCCATGCCCATCTCGCGCGGACGCTCGAATGGATCACCCGCGCCGCGCCGCGGCGGGCGGTGCTGACCAACATGCATATCGATCTCGACTATGCCACGCTGGAGGCCGAAACCCCCGACCACATCACCCCGGCCTACGATCTCATGCAGCTGACACTTCCTGCATGACCTGGTGTTTCTTCTCTTTCCAAATACGCCCACGCCACGGCGGCCGCGGGGCGCAAGGCTGACATGCAGGCGCTGCTCGAGGTCATCCTGCCGGTCTTCCTGGTGATCGGCGCCGGCTATCTCGCCGTCTGGCGCCGCTGGATCAGCGACGGCGCCATCGATGGCCTGATGGATTTCACCCAGAAGATCGCCATCCCGGTGCTGTTGTTCCAGGCGATCTCGCGGCTCGATCTCGGGGCGCATTTCGACCTCGCGTTGCTGCTCAGTTTCTACACCGGGTCATTCACCGGCTTCGTCGTCGGACTGCTGGCGGGGCGCTATGTCTTCAAGCGCGCCTGGGAGGATTCGGTTGCCATCGGCTTCTGCTGCCTCTTTGCCAATTCGGTGATGCTCGGCATCGCCATCACCGAAAGCGCCTATGGCGCCGGGGCGCTGGGGCCGAACTATGCCATCGTGGCGCTGCATTCGCCCTTCTGCTACGGCCTCGGCATCACCGCGATGGAGATCGCCCGTTCGCGCGGCACCCCGGCGCGGCAGATGCCGGCCAAGGTGCTCAAGGCAATGTTCCGCAACGCGCTGGTGATTGGCATCATGCTGGGCTTTGTGGTGAATTTCTCGGGCTTCGCGCTGCCGCAGGTGGCCACCGACGGGATCGATCTGGTGGTACGTGCGGCCATTCCCTGCGCGCTCTTTGGCATGGGCGGGGTCATGTACCGCTATCGTCCTGACGGAGATTTCCGCATTATCGCAATGGTCTGTGCCGTTTCCCTCATCCTGCACCCGACGATCACCTACACAATGGCGACGATCACCGGCCTGTCCACCGGGGCGCTCCGCTCGGCGGTGCTGACGGCGACCATGGCGCCGGGGATCAACACCTATGTCTTTGCCAATATGTACGGCGTGGCCAAGCGGGTGGCGGCCTCATCGGTGCTGATCGCCACCGGGCTGTCGATCCTGACGATCTGGGTCTGGCTGTCGCTCCTGCCCTGAGCCGGTGCGCCCGGTTGACTTGAGCCGAGCGGCCATGGCGCTGAGCAGGTCATAGACCGCCCCCGCCTCCGCCTGCCATTCGGTCACCGCGCGGCCCTGGGCCCCGATCACCGCCGCATCGCCGCGCGCCGCCGGCCCGGTCAGCGCCGCCTGCGGCCCCTTGGCCAGGACATTCGCGACCGTGCCCCGCAGCAGCGTCGCATGCAGGTCGGTCACCACCGCCGCGGGCACGCCGGCCTCGGCCCAGGCCTCTTGTGCGAGGCCCTGAAGCACGGTGGTGAAGTTGTTCGAAATCACCGCCGCCGCGTGATAGAGCGCCTTGGCCTCGCCGCGGATCGGAAAGCAGCGCGCGCCGAGCGTCGAAAAGACCTCCGAGAGCCGGTCTGCCGCCGCGCCCTCGATGCCGCAGAAACAGCCGGGGAACTGGCGCGCGGCGCTCGCCGGATCGGCGAAGGACAGCACCGGATGCGCGCTGCCGGTCTGCCAGCCGGCCTCTGCCAACGGCGCCAGCAGCGCCGCCGGGTGAAAGCCGCTGCAATGCGCCGCGACGGCCGGGGGAAGGCCCTGACGGGCGAGGTCACCGGCAACGCCGGCAAGCTGATCGTCGGGTACGGTGAGCAGAAACAGATCGGCCGGGCGCAGGTCTTCGAACCCGGTGATGGCGCGGCCGCCGCCGGCGAAATCCCGCGCCGCCGCTGCCGCATCCGGCCGCCGGGCGAGGATATCGGCAAGCTCGAAAACGCCGGAGCTGTGACCGAGGCGCAACAGCGTCTGCCCCACCCTGCCAGGGCCGATGACGGTGATCGAGAGGGGGCGGGTCATGCGAAAATCCTCTGCTCGGGGCGAGGAGTGGTGCGGGTGAAGGGACTTGAACCCCCACGCCTTGCGGCGCCAGAACCTAAATCTGGTGCGTCTACCAATTCCGCCACACCCGCATCCTTGCGCCCCGCGGAACCGCGCGCGCCCGCCGGTCTCTAGCAAAGCTCGAAAGAGGATGCGAGGGGATTTCGGATAGCGGCGCGAAAATATCAGGACATTTACCGGTTCTTGAGATAACCTGTGAAAAAAACAAAACAAGTAGTAGAGCAGGTAAGCCCATGAATCCCAACGTGGTCGGGCGCGCAGGTGAGCAGGTTGCCCAGCCGGACCTTGTCCGGCACCAAGAGCGCGCGAATTCCGAAATCAATGGCCTCATCGCCGGCACCCGGCTGTGGACGCTGGATGGCGAAATGCCGGTGCAATATCTCAGCCCCGGCGACCGCATCATCACCCGCGACACCGGCATGGCGCTGTTGCGCCAGGTCGTGCTGCGCGAGGTTCGCTGCGCCACGGTGCGGATCCGGGCCGGATCTCTGGGCCACACCCGCCCCGACACCGACCTGGTGCTGCCGGCCAGCCAACCGGTGCTGGTGCGCGACTGGCGCGCCGAGGCGCTGTTCGGCGCCAAGGAGGTGCTGGTGCCCGCCGCGCGGCTGGTGGACGGCCAGTTCATCACCCGGGGCGGACATGAAAAACTGCGCCTGATCGAGCTGCATTTCGACGCGCCGCATATCCTTTATGCCGATGGCATCGAAATCGCCTGCGGCACCCGGCAGCCCACAGCCTTGGGTGTGGCCTAGAGCGCGCGCAACACCGCGGGCAGCGCCTCGGGCAGATCCTCGGAAATCAGACCGGGGCCGAAATGCCGGGCGCAGGCAACATGCAGCCAGGCGGCGGTTTGCGCCGCCGGCATCGGGGCCATTCCGCGCGCCAGCAATCCGGTGACAAAGCCCGCCAGCACGTCGCCGGTGCCTGCCGTGGCCAGCCAGGGCGCGGCGCGATCATAGACCCCGGCATTGACCGCGACCCGCCCCTGCGGATCTGCGATCACCGTATCGGGGCCCTTGAACACCACCACACAGCCGGCGCGCCGGGCCGCATCGCGTGCGGCGTCTGCCTTGGAATAGGCCGGGCCCGCGTGCGGTGTATCGCCAAGCCGCGCCGCGAGATCGGGAAAAAGCCGGGCGAATTCGCCGTCATGCGGCGTCAGCACGCAGCGCGTGTGCAGCCGGGCAAACAGTGCCTCGGGATCGTCGCGATAGGCGGTCAGCGCATCGGCATCCAGCACAACGCCGCGCGCCGGCCGGGCGCGCTCTGCGGCCTGATCCAGCGCCACCGGCACCAGCGCCCGCGTCCTGTCGAGCCCCAGCCCCGGCCCGAGGCAGAGCGCGGTGATCCGCCCGTCCTCCAGCAGCGCGGCCAGCGCCGCACCATCCTCCACCCGCGTCATCATCAACCCGGTGATCTGGCCCGCCACTTCCATCTGCGCCGCTCCCGGCACGCCCAGCGTCACCAGCCCGGAGCCGATCCGCAGCGCGCCGCGCGCGGCCAGCCGCGCCGCGCCGGTTTTGCCGAAGCCGCCCGAGATCACCACCGCATGGCCGTGCGAGAACTTGTGCCCGCCACCCTTGGCAAGCGTCTCGGCCGGCGGCGCGTCCACCCGCCGTGCAGGGCCGGGGACCGCCTCCGGTGACGGCGCAAGTCCGATATCCTGCACCACCAGCGCGCCGCATGCCTCAGGCCCCTCGGCCAGCAGATGCCCCAGCCTTGGCCGGTGAAAACTGACCGTGAGATTGGCTCGCACCACGCGGCCCGGCGGATCGTCCCGATCCCGGCCCAGGTAGCGCCCGCTGTCCGAACAGAGCCCGCTGGGCAGATCGACCGCCACCACCTGTGGCGCAGCGGCGGCCTGCCAGTGGCTCAGCACCGCCTGAACGCCCCGCAGGTCGCGGAGCGGCCGGGTCAACCCGGTGCCGAAGAGCGCATCCACCGCCAGCGCGGTTTCGGGATGCGCCTCGAGATACCCGTCGAGCGATGTCTCCTCCAGCGGTCGCACCGCGCCAAGCGCGTGCCAGCGGTCATGGTTGGCGCGGGCATCCGGCGGCAGCTTTGCCGGATCGCCAAAGAGAAAGACCTCGACCGCCCAGCCCCGCGCCAGCAACAGCCGCGCAATGACAAACCCGTCACCGCCATTGTTGCCCGGCCCGCAGAGCACCACCGCCCGCGGCGCGCCTTGCCCGAGCTCGGGCCAGATCCCGGGCCAGGTCTCGAGCACCGCCCTAACCACGCCGGCGCCGGCGCGCTCCATCAACTCCAGCCCGGTCACATCGCCCCGCGCAATCGCCGCCTGTTCGAGCGCGCGCATCTCTGCGCCGGTCAGCAATTCACTCATCGATCACCCCAAGATTCAATTCTGCTTGATTTATGTGCAAACCGCCCGTTCTTTGGGCGCATGGTTTTCGCGACCTGCCAAATCCGCCCCTCCCGAACCCTACACAATTGTAGCCCCCGGTGAGAAGTGGTCTGAGCGGCTCAACACCCTTTGCGAGGAGGCACCACATGAAGAAAATCGAGGCAATCATCAAGCCGTTCAAGCTTGATGAGGTCAAGGAGGCGCTGCAAGACGTTGGCGTCCAGGGCCTCAGCGTGGTCGAGGTCAAGGGCTTCGGACGGCAGAAAGGCCATACCGAGCTGTATCGCGGCGCGGAATATGTGGTGGATTTCCTGCCCAAGGTGAAGATCGAGGTGGTGCTGGACGACGATCAGGTCGACGGCGCGATCGAAGCCATCGTCGAGGCGGCCAAGACCGACAAGATCGGCGACGGCAAGATCTTTGTCACCCCGGTCGAACAGGCGATCCGCATCCGGACCGGCGAGACAGGCTCCGACGCGCTCTGACGCAGAGCCGCCTGCCCCGGGCTTGATCCGGGGCCTCCTGCAAGGCGTGACCACTCATCAGACCCCGGAGCGTCTCCGGGATCACGACACTGAAAAACCAATCAAGGGAATGACCAAATGAGCGCAAAAGACCTGCTCAAGCTGATCAAGGACGAGGACGTCGCCTATGTCGACATCCGCTTTACCGACCCGCGCGGCAAGCTCCAGCACGTGACCGTGATCGAAAGCGAAGTCGACGAGGATTTCCTCGAAGAGGGCTTCATGTTCGACGGCTCCTCCATCGCCGGCTGGAAATCGATCGAAGCCTCCGACATGAAGCTGATGCCCGATTGCGACAGCGCCTATATCGACCCGTTCTATGCCGAAAAGACCGTCTGCGTGCATTGCTCGGTGGTCGAGCCCGACACCAACGAGCCTTACAACCGCGACCCGCGCGGCACCGCCGAAAAGGCCGAGGCCTATCTGAAGTCCTCCGGCATCGGTGACATTTCCTACTGGGGCCCGGAAGCCGAGTTCTTCCTGTTCGACGACGTCCGCTTCTCGAACTCGATCAACAAGGTCTCCTACGAGGTCGACGCGCTCGACGCCTCCTGGAATACCGACACCGAATACGAGATGGGCAACACCGGCCACCGTCCCGGCATCAAGGGCGGCTACTTCCCGGTCAACCCGATCGACGACGGCCAGGACATCCGCTCCGAAATGCTCTCGACCATGAAGCGTCTGGGCATGAAGGTCGACAAGCACCACCACGAAGTGGCGTCGTGCCAGCACGAGCTGGGCCTGATCTTCGGTTCGCTCACCAAGCAGGCGGACGAGCTTCAGAAGTACAAATACGTGATCCACAACGTGGCCCAGGCCTACGGCAAGTCGGCGACCTTCATGCCGAAGCCGATCTATGGCGACAACGGCACCGGCATGCACTGCAACATGTCGATCTGGAAAGACGGCAAGCCGCTGTTTGCCGGCGACAAATACGCCGACCTGAGCCAGGAAGCGCTGTATTTCATCGGCGGCATCCTGAAGCACGCCAAGGCGCTCAATGCCTTCACCAACCCGTCGACCAACAGCTACAAGCGCCTGATCCCGGGCTTCGAGGCGCCCGTTCTGCGCGCCTATTCGGCCCGCAACCGCTCGGGTTGCGTGCGGATCCCGTGGACCGAGAACCCCAAGGCGAAACGTGTCGAAGCGCGCTTCCCCGATCCCTCGGCCAACCCCTACCTGTGCTTTGCCGCGCTGCTGATGGCCGGTCTCGACGGCATCACCAACAAGATCGATCCCGGCGAGGCGATGGACAAGAACCTCTACGACCTGCCGGCCGAAGAGCTCGAAGGCATCCCCACCGTCTGCGGCTCGCTCCGCGAGGCGATGCAAGAGCTGCAAGCCGATATGGACTTCCTGCTGGCCGGTGACGTTTTCACCAAGGACCAGATCGAAGGCTATATCGAGCTCAAGATGGAAGAGATCGAGCTCTATGAGCACACGCCGCACCCGGTCGAGTTCGGCATGTACTACAGCTGCTGAGGCTGCGCCGGGCCGAAGCCCGGCCCGGCACGCAATGCGGAAGGGCGTCCCTCGGGGCGCCCTTTTCGTTTTTCCGGAACGGCGCGATCTGTCTGCCCGAAAATTTCTGGACGCGATCCCCGCGCCCGCTACACTTCATGGCGAGAGATCACTTGCCACAAGGACATTTTCATGCGCCGTTTCACCATTGTTTTTTCAATTGTCGCGGGCCTCGCCGCTCCGGCCGTAGAGGCCGCACAATGCATCACCTCGAAAGGCGCCTTCTCAGGCTACAAGGCCGGGCTGGCGCAAGATGCCCAGGCCAGCGGCGTCGGCCCGCGCGGCATGCAGGCGCTGCAATCGGCGCAGCTCTCCGGCATCACCTGGCGGTTCGAATCCAATCCCTCCAGCCAGAGCGGCACCCTGCAAAGAGACCCCGCAACCTTCCTCGCCAAACGCTCCGGCAGCTCTGCCGATGCCTTCATCCAGCGCACCCGTTCGCGCATGGCCAAAAACCCCAACACCTTTGCCTCGATCGAGCAGCGTTTTGGCGTGCCGGGCAGTGTGCTGGCCACGATCTGGGGGCTGGAGACAAGCTGGGGCGGCTATCTCGGCGAAACCCCGATCGTCGGCGGTGCGGTGACGCTGGCCTCTTACTGCCGCCGGCATCCCCGGTTCGAAAGCCACGCCATCGCGGCGCTGCAACTGGTCGATCGCGGCATCATCACCGCCAACACCCGCGGCGGCCCCTCGGGCGAGTTGGGGCATATGCAGTTCCTCGCCGGCAACTGGCTGCGCTATGGCGTCGACGGCAATGGCGATGGCCGGGCCGATCCCTACAACGCGGTCGATGCGCTGGCCTCGGCGGCCAATATGCTGGCCCGCAACGGCTGGCGCGCCGGCGCGCCCTTTGGCCAGGGCACCGCGAATTTCCGGGTTCTCTCGGCCTGGAACGACAGCGGCAACTACCAGCGCGCCATCGCCTATGCGGCCGAGCGCGCGCAATGATCTGACAGGGCCCACCCCTGCCAGAACGCCGGAAGCCCGGAGGTCTCACCACCCCCGGGCTTCTTCTCTTTCAAAATACGCCACCCCGCGCTCGACAAGGCTCCCGGCCCCGCCCGGCGACACGGCAGCAAAAGCCAGCCCACCGCCAGCCGTCCTCACATGTCAGGTAAAAATGCTCAGAACCGGCGCAGCGCCAGAACGGCGTTCAATCCGCCAAAGGCAAAGGCATTCGACAGCGCCACGTCGACATCGGCCTCACGCGCCTCGTTGGGCACCACGTCGAGCGCACATTCCGGGTCGGGTTCCTCATAGCCGATGGTGGGCGCAATCACCCCGTCGCGCACCGCCATGATGCAGGCCAGAAGCTCGACCGCGCCGGTGCCGCCGATCAGGTGACCGTGCATCGACTTGGTCGAAGAGATCATCAGCTTGTCGGCATGGGCGCCAAAGACATCGGCCACCGCCGCGCTTTCGGTCTTGTCGTTGGCGGCGGTGCCGGTGCCATGGGCGTTGATATAGCCCACTTCGGTCGCATCGACCCGTGCATCGACCAGCGCGCCGCGAATGGCCCGTGCGGCGCCGCTCTTGGACGGCATGACGATGTCCGAGGCATCCGAGGACATGGCAAAGCCCACGACTTCGGCGAGGATGTCGGCGCCGCGCTTGCGGGCGTGCTCCAGCTCTTCGAAAACAAAGACCGCCGCGCCCTCGCCCTGGACCATGCCGTTGCGGTTGGCCGAGAACGGCCGGCAGCCGTCCTTGGACATCACCCGCAGGCCTTCCCAGGCCTTGACGCCGCCAAAGCAGAGCATGGCCTCGGAGCCGCCGGTGACCATTGCCGGCGTCATGCCGCCTTGAACCATCTGGAAGGCAAGGCTCATCGCGTGGTTGCTGGATGCGCAGGCGGTGGACACGGTGAAGGACGGGCCCTTGAGGTTGAACTCCATCGACACATGGCTGGCCGCGGCATTGTTCATCAACTTGGGCACCACGAAGGGATGCACCCGGTTCTTGCCGTCCTCGTAGACCGAGCGGTAGTTTTCATCCAGCGTGTTCATGCCGCCGCCGGAATTGCCCAGGATCACCCCGGCCCGCGCCGCCAGTTCGTCGGTGAACTCCAGCCCCGACTGCGCCATGGCCTCGCGGCCGGCGACAAGCGTGAATTGGGTAAAGCGGTCATAGAGCGAGAGTTGCTGGCGATTGAACCAGGCCTCCGGGTCGAAATCGCGGACCTGTCCGCCGATCTTGATCGCCAGGCGGTCGAGATCGGCGATGTCGAGCGTGCCGATGCCGCAGCGTCCCTCGCGCATGGCCGCCATCGTGTCGGGCACATTCTGCCCCAGCGCATTGACGGTTCCGGCGCCGGTGATGACAACCCGTTTCATGACTTCCTGCCCCGCTCTGTTATCTGCTCAGGGCCTAGCCCTTTTGCTCGGCGATCAGCTTCTTGATGCCGGCAACGATGCTGCCGACCGACGAGATATCGAAATCGCTTTCGGTGGGCTCGTTCGCATTAAACGGGATCGAGATATCGAAGGCCTCTTCTATCGCAAAGATGCTCTCGACCAGCCCGAGACTGTCGATTCCCAGATCCTCGAGCGTATTGTCCATGGAGACATCGGATTTTTCCAGAACGGCCTGTTCCGCAATGATCTCGACAACCTTGTCCTTAACGTCCATCGGATGGTCTCCCCGCCTTGTGATCCTCCGGTGATTTAGTCGCTCTCGCCCTGCTTGGAAACCGCTTTTTTAAGCGCTGCGACATCCCGCATCAACCGGGGCAAGCGGCGGATTGCCTTGTAGCTTTCGGTCTGGACATCCATCTTTGTCGCCGGATACCCGAGCATGACGCGGCCGCTTGGCACGTTCGACAGGATCGTCGTGCCGCCGCCGCTGATCACGTTGTCGCCGATGAAAAGATTGTCGGCGATCCCGGTCTGGCCACCAAAGACGCAGTTGTTGCCGGTCTTGACCGAACCGGCAAAGCCAACGTGACCGCAGATCAGGCAATCCTTGCCGATGATGCAATTGTGGCCAATCTGCACGAGGTTGTCGATCTTGGTGCCGTCGCCGATCACGGTGTCGCGGACGGTGCCCCTGTCGATGCAGGTGTTCGAGCCCACCTCGACATCATTGCCGATGGTCACCCCGCCCAGAGAATGGATCCGGGCCCAGGATTGCGCCTTGGCTTCGCCCTGGTCGCCCAATGTCTCGCGGGCGCGTTCGGCGCCGCTCTTTTCCGGGGTGACAAAGCTGAAGCCGTCAGACCCGATCCGGGCGCCGGACTGCGCCATGAAATGCGCGCCGATGGTGACCCCATGCGCCACGGTTACCTGGGCATGCAGCAGCGCGTCTCCGCCCAGGCGCACCTCGGCCCCGATGTAACATTGCGGTCCGATCACCGACCGGGCGCCGATCACCGCATTTGGTCCGACCATGGCCAGCGGCCCGATGGTCACCCCTTCGCCGATCTCGGCCGAAGGGTCGATCACCGCGGTGGGATGGATGCCCTGAGGATAACGCGCTCCGGGGTCCATCATCTGCGACAGGCCCGCCAGCGCAAAACGCGGTCGTTGGGCAAAGATCGCCGCCTCAAGCCCCAACGCCTGCCAATCGGCGCCGGTCCAGAGCAGCGCGGCACGCGCCCTGCCCTGCGACAGGGTTTCGGCAAATTCGGGTTTCATCGCCAAGGCAAGGTGCTCTGGACCGGCCTCTGCCGGTTCCCGCACGGCCTCGATCGAAATGTCGGTGGCGCCTGCTGCCTCACAGCCGAGCGCCGCCGCAATGTCCTGTACCGTATAGGTCATCCTGCGCCTCGCAATCGTTGCGCAGCCCGGTCTAACCCTGAACCGAGGTCAACGCCACCCCTGCATTCTGAAGCGCGCGATAGACCATCGCATCGCGGCCGTAGATGTCGGCGCGGAACTTGAGCCGGCCTTTGGCATCGGTATAGGCGGTGCGATAGATCAGATGCACCGGCACCGGCTCATCCAGAGGAACGCGGATGTTCTGGCCCGATTGCAGGCGGGTCTGAAAGAAGTCGACAGGGTCGTCGGTCTGCCGCGACAGCAACTCATAGGCAAAGTCGAACGGATCGTTCAGCCGCACACAACCATGCGAGAAGGCCCGCACTTCGTTCGAGAACAGGCTCTTGGCCGGGGTGTCGTGCAGATAGATGTTGTATTTGTTGGGGAACATGAACTTGACCAGTCCCAGCGCGTTCTTGTCCGACGGCGGCTGGCGCAGGTTGAACGGGAAGGTCCGGCCGGAATAGCGGGCAAAGTTGATCGACGAACGCGGGACCACGCGGCCACGGCCGTCGATCACCTGCAAATGCCCCGCGGCATAGGGATTGCGCCGCATCGCCGGCAGATATTCCTCGGAGGCGATCGACCGGGGCACATTCCAGTACGGGTTGATCTCCATGTATTCCATGACGTCCGAGAACTCGGGCGTTTCGCGGTCGGGCGTGTCCTTGCCCACCACCGAGCGGGTCTCGAAGGTGACCTTGTCGTTGTCGATGATCCGCGCCTTGAAATCGGGGATGTTGACCAGCACGTGCCGCGCGCCGCGCGGCCGGTTGAACCAGCGTTCGCGCTCCATCGCCACCAGCACCGATTTCAGCCGTTCCGAGGCTGGCACGTTGATCGCCCGCAGGGTGGCGGCGCCGGCGACGCCGTCGGGCTCCAGCCCCTGATCGACCTGATAGTCCTGAACCGCCTTTTGCAGCGCATTGTCGTAGGTCGCCGAATTGGACCGGTCGAGGTAGCCCATGGCGATCAGCCGGTTGCGCAGCGCGACAACGGCTGCACCGCTGTCGCCGGGGCTGACCTTGTCGGTCTGCACCAGCGCGCCCCAGCCGCCCGAGGCCACCACCCGCTCAAGTTCGAACTTGGCGCGGATCAGGCGGGTATATTCGGCCGAGGTCGGCACGATGGTGCGAAAGAAGGCGTCTGGATCGCCGGAGGCGAAATCGCGCAGATAGGTGATCGGATCGCGCAGCGGCGCCTCGCGCTTGATTCCATTGGTGACCTTTTGCGGGTTCAGCACCCCGGTCTGCATATGGCGCGAGAACAGCACCAGCGTTTCGCTGAGTTCGACCTCGAGCGCACCGAGCGCCCGCTCGCCCTGCACCGAGGCCAGTTTGCCGCGCAGGACGTCGGGATGGTACTTGTCGGCCGGCAGCCCGTAAAGGCTGGCGCGGGAAACCGCCTGCAAGAGTGCGGCGCGACGGGCGCGGTGGATGTCGCTGTCGCCGGTCCAGATCGGCGCGAACCCGGTCTCGCGATAGAACGCGGCGATGTCACGGTCCGCCGAGGCGGATTCCGCCACCGCCTGCTTGAAGGCGGTGACCTGCGCAAACGCGGGCTGAGACGGGAGGCCCAGTATGGCAATCGCCAGGGCCACGCCTCCCATCAGCGATCTGAATCCACTGGCCTTTTGCGACTGCGTCATCCCGTCCCTCCGAAGCTCAATTAATTAAACAAGACAATAATTAGTCTGTCTTATCCCTCTGTCTACTCACATATTCTTAAGTACTGTAACGCACACTTCCGAGACTTTCCCATGAATTGACAGGGGACAAGAATCGGGGGTTTTGTGCGCATTCTTGCCGTGAAGTTTGAATATTGAGCAAGTTTTCGCCCAACTTTTGCGAGACGCCAGCCATGCGGGAATCTCCGGTTGGCGAAAAATCCCCAATGTGGCATACAGACCACGCATCTGGGGATGAGATGGCAGGTTCCGCGTAACATCGCGGGCTGAACTTTTAGAGAGCGACAGACAGGCGCAATACAACATGACAGAACTTCGCGGCAGCGGTATCTCGCGGCGTGGCCTATTGGGCGCGTTCGCGGCAACTTTGGTCACAGCGGCACCGACCTACTCCAACGCAGCAGGCTTCCTTCGCGGCGGCGGCGACATCCGACGCATAAAGATGTATTCGGCCCGGACGGGCGAACGGCTCGACATGATTTATTGGGTCGAGGGCGACTATATCAAGGATGCGGTCGAAGAGGTCCACAAATTCATGCGCGACTGGCGCACCAACGATGTGAAGTACATCGATCTTCGTGCCATCGACATTCTGGCGGCCTCGCACAATCTGCTTGATGTGCCCGAGCCTTACATGCTGCTGTCGGGATACCGCAGCCCGAAAACCAATGCGATGCTGCGCGCGCGCTCCAGCGGCGTTGCCAAGAACTCGCTGCACCTCAAGGGCCAGGCGGCCGACGTGAGCCTCAAGGGCCGTTCGGTCAACCAGATCGCCAAGGCAGCCACCGCCTGTCGCGCAGGCGGCGTCGGCCGGTACTCCAGCTCGAACTTCGTGCACATGGATTGCGGCGCGGTCCGTTCCTGGGGCCGCTAACCTGGCTGCCACGCCCAAGTCTGATTGACGCCGTCCATCTGGGCGGCGTTTTGTTTTTCTCCTCCGGTTTCGTCACACCGGGGCCCTGCCATCAAAGCTGCGCATCCGGGGAGATGGCGCAACAGACCTTGGCAGTCCACAGGCGGACGAACACAATAGAAATCGACAGGGCCGCCTGTCAAATTGTGATCCTGCGCTGCGGCATCACCGTGCTGTGACTGGCAAACCGGGTGATATATCCGCCCTTCCTCGTTACGTTCCATGTCCACAACCCACCAGATATCCGGAGGTTCCCAGTGCGTGCGTTTTTTTTGTCCGTGACCCTCGTTTTCCTGGCCATGACCGCGCAGGCCCAGGACAAGCCGGCCATCGAGCGACAGTTTCAATCCTGGATCCAGTCAGAGATCTGGCCGCGCGCCCGGGCCAAGGGCGTCTCGCGCGCCACCTTTGACGCGGCCTTTTCCGGGGTCACGCTCAACTGGGACCTGCCGGATCTGGTGCCCCCCGGCACCGCGCCCGAGACCCCGAAACGTCAGCGGCAGGCCGAATTCGGCGCGCCGTCGAAGTACTTCAATCGCAACTCCATCGACGGCGCCACCCGCATCGGCAAGCAGATGGCGCAACGCCACGCCACCGCGCTGGCGCAGACCGAGCGGCGCACCGGCGTGCCGGGCCGCATCATCCTTGCCATCTGGGGCCGGGAAAGCGGCTATGGTCGGGTGGCAATCCCGCATAATGTCTTTCGCGTGCTGGGCACCAAGGGTTTCATGTCGACCCGCGCGGAATATTTCAGCGCCGAGTTGATCGCCGCGTTGCAGATCGCCGAAGCCGGTCACGCGCCGGAGAGCGCGATGAAGAGCAGCTGGGCCGGCGCGCTCGGCCAGCCGCAGTTCATGCCTTCGAGCTTTCTGAACTACGCCGCCGACGGCAATGGCGACCGCAAGGCCGACATCTGGCGCTCCGAGGCCGATACCATCGCCTCGATCGGCAATTATCTGGCCGAACACGGCTGGGTTGCCGGCCGCGACTGGGGGTTCGAGGTCATGGTGCCGGATGCGGTCTCCTGCACGCTGGAAGGCCCCGATCAGGGCCGCCCGATCGCCGATTGGGCCGCCATGGGCATCACCCGGGTCTCGGGCCGGCCCTTCCCGGCGCATGAGCTGCCCGGCGAAGGTTATCTGATGATGCCCGCCGGGCGGCATGGGCCGGCGTTCGTGGTGACGCCGAACTTCTACGTGCTCAAGGATTACAACACCTCCGACCTCTATGCGCTCTTTGTCGGCCATGTCGGCGACCGCATTCGTTTCAACGTCGGCGATTTCCGCCAGGCTTGGGGCCGGGTCGACAGGCTGTTCCGCTCCGACATCGCCGCCGCGCAGCGCTCGCTCGAGGCGATGGGCCATGACGTCGGCGGCGCCGATGGTCTGCCCGGTTACAAGACGCGCCGCTCGATCGGCCGCTGGCAGGAGGCCCGTGGGCGGCAAGCGACCTGCTTTCCCGACACGGGCAATATCGCGGCGTTGGGGGGCTGATGGCCCCTGCCTTCAGGCGATAAAGATGTTGTCCGCCATGTCGTCAAAGTGCGTCAGGTTCGAGAAAGTTATGGTTTCGCTTCCGAAATCCGGAACAGCCACGCCGCTGCTTGTGTCGGCGAACATGGCGATCACCTCTGCCCCGGTCGTGGCCGGGCCAAGCAGCGCCACGCTGACGACAATGGCGTCCTGGAAATGTCCGAAATCGGAAATCGTGTCGTTGCCGCGCCCCGGTACAAAGAGGAATGCGTCGGCCAGGGTGCCTCCGCGCAGGTCGTCGTCGCCGGAACCGCCCTCGATCACGTCGCGCCCCTGATTGCCGTGGATCCTGTCATTGCCATCCCCACCCCGGCATAGATACTCTCCCGGTTCACGTCGGTTACGTTGACGGTGAATGTCTGGCCGCTCTGCGCCGCATCGCCGGTTTCCGTGGCCGTGATTGCGACATCGATGCTGCTTTCCTGCTCGAAGTCGATATTCGTGCCCGCCAGGAGGAACAATTCGAATTGCCCGAGGGTAGCGGTCGCCCGCACCCCGAACCGGGGATCATCGACAGCCAGGCTGAAGGCGTCACCCTCGGGGTTTGACAGCGTAAAGGTGCCAAGAACGATTTGGTTCGCGAACCAGCCTTCGACCAGCGTGTCAGTCGGACCCGCAAGCGACGGCCAACACTCGGAGAAAAACGGATTTTTCAGGGAAGTTTGGCGCACCTGAAAGGATTCGAACCTTTGGCCTCTGCCTTCGGAGGGCAGCGCTCTATCCAGCTGAGCTACAGGTGCGTGCAGGGCCCTCTATACTCAGAGTACGCGGGCGCTGCAATTGCAAATCGGCGTAAAATCGCGCCTCAGGCAAAGAGATCGTGCGCCAGCTCCAGCGCGTCGATCAGCGCGTCGACCTCGGCCTCGGTGTTGTACATGCCGAACGAGGCCCGGCAGGTCGCCGTCACGCCCAGATGATCCATCAGCGGGCCGGCGCAATGGTGGCCGGCGCGCACCGCGACGCCTTTCTTGTCGAGAATGGTCGAGATGTCATGCGCATGCGCCGCGCCGTCGAGGGTGAAGGAAAAGATCGCCCCCTTGCCCGCCGCCTTGCCCTGGATCTGAAGCCAGTTCAGCCCGTCCAGCCGGCCGCGCGCATATTGGGTCAGCGCCGCTTCATGGGCGGCGATATTGTCCATGCCGTGGCCCATCATGTACTCCAGCGCCGCGCCAAGCCCGATGATCGCCACGATCGACGGAGTGCCGGCCTCGAACTTCATCGGCGGGTCGTTGTAGAGGATGCCGTCGCGATGCACCTCCTTGATCATGTCGCCGCCGCCCATGAAGGGGCGCATCTCGGCCATGCGCGCCTTCTTCATGAAGATCGCGCCGGAACCGGAGGGGCCATAGAGCTTGTGGCCGGTGATGGCATAGAAGTCGCAGCCCAGCGCATCGACATCGACAGGCCCGTGCACTGCCGCCTGGCTGCCGTCGATCAGCGTGGCGATGCCGCGCTCGCGGGCGGCGGCGCAGATCGGCGCCACATCGACCCGCGTGCCAAGCACATTGGACATATGGGTCACCGCCACCAGCCTGGTTTTCGGCCCCATGGCGTCGATCACCTTTTGCGGGTCGAGCGATCCGTCGGCCTCGATCTCGACCCATTTGATCACCACTCCCTGGCGCTCGCGCAGGAAATGCCAGGGCACGATATTGGCATGGTGTTCCATCACCGAAAGGATGATCTCGTCGCCGGCCTCCAGCCGGGGCATCGCCCAGCCGTAGGCCACGGTGTTGATGCCCTCGGTGGTGCCGGTGTTGAGCACGATCTCGTCTTCGTCGGCCACGTTTAGAAAGCGCGCGATGGTGCCGCGCACGGCCTCGTATTTCTCGGTGGCGAGGTTCGACAGGTAATGCAGGCCCCGGTGCACATTGGCGTATTCCATCGAATAGGCTTGGGTCACCGCGTCGATCACGACCTTCGGTTTCTGCGCCGAGGCGCCATTGTCGAGATAGACCAGCGGCTTGCCATTGATCTCGCGTCCGAGGATCGGAAAGTCGGCCCGGATTGCGGCCACGTCATACATATGCGGATACTCCCACGGTGCTGGCCCCGATCAGCGAGAGCATCAGGACCAGGCCCAGAACGATGCCGATCCCCGCCAGCGCGATCACGCCCAAGGCCTTGAGCGGCGACCCGAAGCGGTGCGCCACATCGATGAAATTCACGAAGATCCAGAGGCCATAGAGGTTCACGGCCATCAGGAGGATGAGCGCCAGTCCCGGCGCCACCAGGGTCAGCACGGTGGCGACCAGTTGCACCGCGAGCCGCAGCGCCTGAAGCCAGACGATGAGCACCAGCACATCGCCAAGCCCGCCCTCGCCGCCCAGCCAGTTGCCGGTAAAGGTGATGGCAAAGACTGTCACCACCGCGCCGCAGCCCAGCGTCAGGGCGAACATGAAAGGCGTCGCCATCATTGGCGGCAGCGGCGCGCTGGGCGGTGCCGCCAGGATGCCGAGGTGGAAGGCCAGCGCATTGAGCACGATCACCAGCACCAGCGCCTGCCAGAGCACCGGGCGCGGCAGATCGAGTACGATCAGCCGCGCCGCCGCCACGCGCGGCGCCACCAGCGTTTCGGTCACAAGATCGCGCCAGCCGGTCCGGGTCATGTCTCTGGCCTTTCCGCTGCGCGCAGCCCGCCGATCCAGAACCACAGGAAGACGAGAAAGCTGATGAACTCCACCGCCTTGGGGCCCGGCCCGGCGCCGATGAACCCGGCCAGAAGACCGTTGAGCAGGATCAGCGGCGAAGCCGCCAAAAGCGCCCAGAAGAGCGCCAGACGCGCGCCGAAAAAGCTGCCCCGCCCGCCCAGGGCGCGAGCCAGAAGATGGCTGAGCGCCGCCAGACCGTAGAAGATCAGCGGCGCGATCATCACCCAGGCCAGCAGCGCGCCGCCCAGAAGCGGGTTAAGCTCCTGCCCGTCGAAATGCGCCTGGCGCGCCAGCGGCGGCCATTGCGACACAAAGACCAGAAGGCAGCCTGCCATGAGAATGGCCAGCGCCCGGTCCTCGCGCTGGCCGCGCGCCAGCAGCCGGCGCATCACTTCGCCGGGGCCGCGATAGGTGGCGACGATGTCCTGTGTGATAGCCATGGCGTCGTGTCAGTCCCGATGGCGGATGAGCCATCCCTCGATCCGGGCGGTGATCTCTTCGGCCAGCGCCTCGTTCTCGATCTCCTGCACCGCTTCGGCCAGAAAGGCCAGCGTCAGCAAGTTGACCGCCTGCGGCTCCGGCACGCCGCGCGAGCGCAGATAGAACAGCGCCTCCTCGTCGATCGCGCCGGAGGTGGAGCCATGCGAACAGGCCACGTCATCGGCATAGATCTCGAGCTCGGGCTTGGCCAGGAACTGGCTGTCCTCGTCGAGCAGCAGCGACTGGCTGATCTGGTAGCCATCGGTCTTCTGCGCGCCGGCCTTGACCAGGATCTTGCCCTGAAAGACGCCGGTGGCGCCGTTGCGGAGCACCTTCTTGAAGACCTGACGGCTTTCGCAGTTCACCGCGTCATGGGTCACGAAGACGGTGTCGTCGTGGTGAAAGTCACCGTCGCCGACACAGGCCCCGGCGACATGCGCCACCGCGTCGTCACCGGTG
The DNA here is from genome assembly GCF_028807375.1 of Marinovum sp. PR37. NCBI lineage: Bacteria > Pseudomonadati > Pseudomonadota > Alphaproteobacteria > Rhodobacterales > Roseobacteraceae > Marinovum > Marinovum sp. PR37. The sequence goes on from NZ_JARAML010000008.1 coordinate 39,114, forward strand.
AGCTCGATCACGCATTCATTGCGGGTCAGCACGCCGTTGGCGGTCAGGGTAAAGCTCTTGAACACCGATTCCGCGCCAAGACGGGCAAAGACATGCGTCACCGCCTGGCGCTCGTGGTCGCGGCCCTGGGTGCGGATGTGGTGCAGCCTGGCGCCATCGGCGACGTCGATCTCCATCACCTTGTTGAACCGCGCCGCCGCCGGGCCGTTCTCGAGAATGGTCACCTCGGCGCCGGCATCGACCTTGACCACATGGTGCAGCATCGCATCCGAGGTTTCGGACTTGTGCTCGTAGCAGATCGAGATCGGCTTGGACGGGGTGCCGGTCACGTGGATCAGCAGGCCGTCGGTGGCAAAGGCGGTGTTGAGCGCCGCCAGCGGGCGCTGCACCGGCACCTGGCCATTGGCCTCGAGCGTGCCGTAAAGCCCCTTGGCCCAGTGCAGATCGCTTCTGGTTTCGGCCAGGCGCTCGATCGTCACGCCTTCGAGCGCCAGATCGTCCGAAGCCTCGGCATCGAAGACCCCGTCGACAAAGACCAGATTGAGCCGCTCGACCTCGTCAAAGACCGGCGCTTCCTTGGGATCAAAGAGCGCGGCGCGCGGCGCCTCGGGCTGGGTCAGCGTGTCGGGGCGGGTGAATTTCCAGTATTCGTCGCGCCGTCCGGGCAGGCCCATTTCGCGCAACCGGCCCAGCGCGGACTGCCGCGCCGCATCCGACCAGCCACCTAGGGGCAGGTCGAGCGCCGCGATCCGCGCCTCGGTGGCATCCTGTTTGATTTGCGGAAGTGCCATTACGCCACCTCCTCCACCAGATGGGCATAGCCGCGCTCTTCGACCTCGAGCGCCAGGTCGGGCCCGCCGGTCTTGATGATGCGGCCGTTCGACATGATGTGCACCACGTCGGGTTTGATGTGGTCCAGCAAACGCTGGTAGTGGGTGATGACCAGGAAGCCCCGGCCCTCGTCGCGCAGCGCGTTGACGCCATCGGCCACCAGTTTCATCGCATCGACGTCAAGCCCCGAGTCGGTCTCGTCGAGGATGCACATCTTGGGTGCGAGCATCGCCATTTGCAGGATTTCGTTGCGCTTTTTCTCACCGCCCGAAAAGCCGACGTTGACCGGACGCTTCAGCATCTCGGCGTCGATCTTGAGATCCTTGGCCTTGGCCCGGATCAGCTTGAGGAATTCGGTGGCGTTGAGCTCTTCCTCGCCGCGCGCCTTGCGCTGCGCGTTGAGCGCGGTGCGCAGAAAGGTCATGTTGCCGACGCCGGGGATTTCCACCGGGTACTGGAACGCCAGAAACAGGCCCGCCGCGGCGCGCTCTTCCGGCTCCATGTCGAGCAGGTCATTGCCCTCCAGCGTCGCTTCGCCGTCGGTCACCTCATAGCCGTCGCGGCCCGAGAGAACGTAAGAGAGCGTCGATTTGCCAGAGCCGTTGGGGCCCATGATGGCATGCACCTTGCCGGCTTCGACCGTCAGGTCGACACCTTTGAGGATCTGCTTGTCCTCTTCTTCAAGTTTGACGTGCAGGTTCTTGATTTCCAGCATTTTTCTACCTCGTGTAAACGCGTGAAGGCAGCGCCGCCCCTTGGGGCTGCGCCGCGCTGATTTCGGATTTTTCGATTGTCAGGAAAGCGGAATGCTCACGCCGCGAAACAGGATCGATCCGGGTTCGCTCGCGGCGCGGGTGGCCTCGACCCACTCGGCCGAAAAGGCCATCGCAAAGACATCCGGCGCCATGTGCACCAGATTGTGCATCGTGGCCATGGCCACCGCGACGCCGGCAATCCTGACCGCCATGTGCCGTTTCGACGGGGCGGCAAAGACCAGCGAGACCGTCGCCAGCACCGCCATCGCGCCGACGCCATCCAGCAGCATGCGGATGTCGCCGGTCATCTTGGAATCGGGCAGGCCGAACAGGTGATACCCGCCCAATTGCGACAGCACGAACGCCAGCAGGCCCAGCACAAAGCCGAAAAGGCCCGAGGTCGACGCCGTCCGACCGGTCTCCGGCGCGGCGCGCTTTTGCATCCGCCGGGCGCTCTTGTGGGTGATCCAGCAGGTCCCACTGCCGTCCGAGACCCCCGGTTGCGGCACCTGGCTCACCTGTCCGGAATTGATCCGGGAAATCCGGGCCTGAAAGCTCGCCTGCCCCTGCGTGCCGATCATGTCTGCTGCCTCTTGCGTCTTTTGTTTCTGCAACAGTTCGCGCAGGAAGGCGGCAGAAATGCGTCGGCATTGGCTTCAATGTGAGATAAATCACAGACATCACACCTCACCTTGCGTCAGCACATCGGCCGATTCGGCCGGTGCCTCGGCCTTGGGGGCGCTTGCGGCATAGGCTTCGGTGAGCCGATCCAGATCGCCGGCATCGCAGATCAGGTGGTTCTTGTTCAGCCGATAGCGCTGATGGGTCGCGAACAGGGCATAGCCCTGCGCCGTGACCCAGGCCAGAAAGTCCGCTTCGACGGCGTTGTCGACCTCGACCATCATCACCGGCCGCGCCCGTTCCAGCACGCCGCTCAGCCCGGCCAGAACCTGCATTTCCATGCCTTCGACGTCGATCTTGATGAAATCCGGCGTCACACCCTCGAGCAGCGCGTCGCCGCGATGCACCTCGAGTTCACCCTGCCCCTCAAGCATCTTGGCGCCGCCAAGGTTGCGGTCTCGGTCCTGCATGGCAAAGCCGCCGCCCTGCGCATCCGACACGCCAACCCCCAATTTCGAGAGATCGACCGTGTCGCGCAAGCCATTGACCAGCACGTTGCTCACCAGAAGCTCGAAAGCCTTGGGATTGGGCTCGAAGGGGATCACCCGCGACGCCCCCAGAAACAGCGCGGCAAACAGCGTGTGATTGCCGACATTGGCACCGATATCGATAAAGACGCCGCCTTGGGGGAAAACCGACGCCAGCCGAGACAGCTCGCTCATCTCATAGAACTGCCCGCGCCGATGATTGCGCTGCACCGGGTCGTTCTTCATGTTGACGCAAAAGGTCACCGCCCGCTCCAGCACCCATGCCTGCACGATCTGAAGCTTCACGCTCTCGACCGGACGGCCGAGGCGCAGACGCTTCTGGATACGTTTGATACGTGGGATCATCTCTGGTCGCCTGTGTTTGCGGGCGCGCGCGCCCTCTGCCTTCTGCCGTGGCATCGGTGGGCCAGAGGGCCCACCCCTGCCTCGTCTCAGCCGACAGAGCCTTCGAGCGAGATCGCCACCAGCTGCTGCGCCTCGAGCGCGAATTCCATCGGCAGCGCCTGAAGCACTTCCTTGGCAAAGCCGTTCACGATCAGCGCCACCGCTTCCTCTTCGTCCATTCCGCGCTGACGGCAATAGAACATCTGGTCGTCATCGACCTTCGAGGTTGTGGCCTCGTGCTCGACCCGCGAGGAATTGTTCTTCACCTCGATGTAGGGCACCGTATGTGCGCCGCATTTGTCGCCGATCAGCAGGCTGTCGCACTGGGTGTAATTGCGGCTGTTCTTGGCCTTCGGATGCATGCTGACCAGCCCACGATAGGTGTTCTGTGCGAAACCGGCGCTGATCCCCTTCGACACGATGCGCGAGCGGGTGTTCTTGCCCAGGTGCACCATCTTGGTGCCGGTATCGGCCTGTTGGTAGTTGTTGGTGATGGCGATCGAATAGAACTCGCCCTGGCTGTCATCGCCGCGCAGGATGCAAGAGGGATATTTCCAGGTCACGGCAGAGCCGGTCTCGACCTGGGTCCACATGCATTTCGCCCGGTCGCCCCGGCAATCGGCGCGCTTGGTGACAAAGTTGTAGATCCCGCCCTTGCCGTTCTCATCCCCGGGGAACCAGTTCTGAACGGTGGAATATTTCACCTCGGCATCTTCCTCGACGATGATTTCCACCACCGCGGCATGCAGCTGCGAGGTGTCGCGCTGCGGCGCGGTGCAGCCTTCGAGGTAGGAGACGTAAGAGCCCTTGTCGGCAATGATCAGCGTCCGCTCGAACTGGCCGGTGTTCTCGGCGTTGATGCGGAAATAGGTGCTGAGCTCCATCGGGCAGCGCACGCCCGGCGGCACATAGACAAAGGAGCCGTCGGAGAAAACCGCGCTGTTCAGCGTGGCGTAGAAATTGTCGCTGACCGGCACCACGGAGCCCAGGTATTTCTTGACCAGCTCGGGATGTTCGCGGATCGCCTCGGAGATCGAACAGAAGATCACGCCGGCCTTCTTGAGCTCTTTCTGGAAGGTCGTGCCGACCGAAACCGAATCGAACACCGCATCCACGGCCACCTTGCGGCCCTCGGCCGGGGCCTCCTCGGCACCTTCGACACCGGCCAGGATCATCTGTTCCTTCAGCGGAATGCCCAGCTTCTCATAGGTCGCCAGCAGTGCCGGATCGACCTCGTCGAGCGATTTGGGCTTTTCCGTCATGCTCTTGGGACGGGCATAGTAATATTGGTTCTGGAAGTCGATCTCGGGGTAATCGACCATCGCCCAGTCCGGCTCCTTCTTGGTCAGCCAGCGTTCATAGGCCGCCAGCCGCCATTCGGTCATCCATTCCGGCTCTTCGTTCTTTTCCGAGATCAGCCGCACGATATCGGGGGTCAGCCCCTTGGGCGCATATTCCGTCTCGATCTCGGTTTCCCAGCCATATTTGTAGGTGCTGACCTCGCGAACCGCATCCACGGTCTCCTGGTCGACGCCTTCTTTGACCTGGGTCTGGTCAAGAGCTGCCATGATATCTACCTCCGGTGTCACGCCGCGCGGGCGCGATGCTTTTCATATGCTCTGCACCACGCTTCGGCAAAGCGCAGCACGTCGTCTTCCGTGTTCGAAGGGCCAAGGCTCACCCGGATCGCACAGGCGGCCTCTTGCTCTCCATATCCCATCGCGCGCAGCACGCGGCTGGATTTGACCTTGCCGCTGGAACAGGCCGAACCGGCGCTGATCGCGAAGCCGGCCAAATCCATCGCCATGACCTGCGTCTCGCCCTTCCAGCCCGGTGCGATCATGCAAAGGGTATTGGGCAGGCGCGACGTCGATTTCCCGACTAAAATAATCTCTTTTTCCCGAGCCTCAATGGCTTTTTCTAGAATATTTCTAAGTTCCGCCACCCGCTCCCAGGTGCCATCGGCCAGATCGCGCGCCGCCTGTTCCGCGGCGGCGCCGAAACCGGCGATGCCGATCAGGTTCTCGGTGCCCGACCGGCGGCCCATCTCCTGGCCGCCGCCCCGGATCTGCGCCGCAACATCCAGCCCGCGCTGCAACACCAGCGCCCCCACGCCTTTCGGCCCGCCCAGCTTGTGCGCCGAGATCAGCGCCATCTGCGCCCCCGACCAGGCAAAGGAAAACGACACCTTGCCAAAGGCCTGCACCGCATCGGTCAGCGCCAGCCCCGCCGGCAGGTCTTGCAGGATGCCGGTCTCGCTGTTGGCCACCTGAAGCGCGGTTGCGGCGGGGTCCGCCACCGTCACCCGGCCCGCCGCATCCACCGGCAGCGCACCCTCGCTCCAGGCGCCGACACAATCATGCTCGATCGCCGCCGAGGCCAGCCTGCGGCCCGCCAGCGCCAACCCGGCCGCCTCGGTGGCGCCGGAGGTAAAGACGATATCCGCCTCGCCGGCACCAAGCGCCTCGGCGACCTGCCGCCGGGCGGTCTCGATCAGACCCTTGGCGCGGCGACCCTCGGAATGCACCGACGACGGGTTGCCCACCACCTCCATGGCGGCCAGCATCGCCGCGCGCGCGGCCGCACCGAGCGGCGCCGTGGCATTGTGATCGAGATAGACCCTAGGCACGCGCCGGCCCCTTCTTCTCTTTGCAAATACGCCGGGGGTCCGGGGGCAGAGCCCCCGAAACACGCGCCGCATGCCGCCCCGAACGACGCTCAGCCATCATCGACCACCGCGAACAATCCCGGCACCGCCGGACAGGGCGCCAGCTCGTTGCCGACGATATCCGACAGCCGGGTCTGGTGCAGAAACACATAGACATGCGCCGAAAGACCCTCCCAGAGCCGGTTGGACAGCGATTGCGCCCGGCTGCCCGAGAGCCCGCCGCTGGCGCCGGCCCCCTTGTGCATCGCATCCACCGTCTCGTCCACCGCCCCGAGGATATCGACAACCCTGATCTCGGTGGTCGGCCGGGCCAGACGGTAGCCGCCGCCGGGGCCGCGCACCGAGGCGACAAGCTCGGCCCGGCGCAATTTGACAAAGAGCTGCTCGAGATAGGGCAGCGAAATATCCTGCCGCTGCGAGATCTCCCCCAACGTCACCAGGCGCCCCTCGGGCTGGAGTGCGATATCGACCAGCGCCACCATTGCATAGCGCCCCTTGGTACTCAGCTTCATTCGGTTCTCCCCAGGACGCCCGCCAGGCCAGTTGACCTCAGTAACCATTAGGCTTATCTGCCACAAGCCCCGTTCCGTTTCCGGCATCGGGTTTAGAACCATTCTAAGGTTAACGGACAATTGCGTCAACAATTGCCACACCTTTGCGAGGAGTACAGCCCGTTATGCCCGAGGTCATCTTTCCCGGTCCCGAAGGACGGCTCGAAGGCCGCTATCACCCCCAGAAAGAGCGGGACGCGCCGATCGCCATCGTGCTGCATCCGCATCCGCAGTTTGGCGGGACGATGAACAACAAGGTTGTCTACAACCTGCATTACGCCTTCTACAACATGGGCTTCACCGTGCTGCGGTTCAATTTCCGCGGCGTCGGCCGAAGCCAAGGCGAATACGATCAGGGCGTCGGCGAATTGTCCGATGCGGCCTCGGCGCTCGACTACCTGCAATCGATGAACAACAATTCTAAGCATTGCTGGGTCGCCGGCTTCTCCTTCGGCGCTTGGATCGGCATGCAACTGCTGATGCGCCGGCCCGAGATTACCGGCTTCGTCTCGGCCAGCCCGCCGGCCAACATGTACGATTTCTCCTTCCTCGCGCCCTGCCCCTCGTCGGGGCTGATCATCAACGGCACCGCCGACCGCGTCGCGCCGCCGTCCGACACCACGGCGCTGGTTGGCAAGCTGCACGAGCAGAAGGGCATCACCATCACCCATGAAGAGATCGAGGGCTCAGGGCATTTCTTCGAGAACGATCACATGGACACGATGATCGGCACGGTCTCGGATTACGTCAAACGACGCCTGACCGAGACCTCGCGCTAGGGCCTGCCATGGGAGTGACCGAGGATCTGGCCGACGACCTGGCCCGCGACGTGATCGAGGCGGCCGAGCTGATGGGCGACGAAACGCTTGTCGCCGAGACCGCCAAGATCATCGGTGCCTCCTCGACCACGGCCGAAGAGGCCTTTCTGACGGCCGTGCGCGTGCGCATGGCCGCCAAACGCGGCCGACGTTTCCTCGAAGACCGGCTGCGCGCCTTCGAGGCGAAGATCAAGGATCAGGGCTGAGGCGCGGCGCGACACGCAGCCAGATGCCATTGTCGGACCGCACCGTCAGATGCGCCACCGGCACCGGCGCCGGCCCCGCGCCAAGCGCGAAGCGGAAATGCCGCAGCAGGTAGGACAGCAGCAGCGGCCCTTCGACCATGGCAAACCCCGCCCCGGGACAGACCCGCGCGCCAGCGGAGAACGGCAGATAGGCCTCGCGCAGGCAGGTCTTGCCGTTATCGGTGGCGTAGCGTCCGGGATCGAATTCATCCGGCCGCTCCCAGAGCCGTTCGTGGCGATGCAGATGCCACGGGCTCAGCACGATCTGGCTGCCCTTGGGCACCTCGCGGTCGCGGAAGCTTTCGGGGCATTGTGCCTCGCGCACCATCATCGGCACCGGCGGATAAAGCCTGAGCGCCTCGCGAAAGACATCGCGCGACAGCCGCAGCTTGGCCATGACACCGAAATCCGGCGCCGCTTGCGCTGAACCGTTCGCCTCGGGCAAAAGCTCCGGCAGACATTGCGCTTCTTCCGCCAAACGCTCCTGCCACTCCGGGTACAGCGCCATGAGATAGAGCGTCCAGGCCAGGGCCGAGGCGCTGGTTTCATGGCCGGCAAGAAAGAAGATCGCCACCTGGTCGACCATTTCCTCGGTGGTAAAGGTCTCGCCGGTCTCGGGATCGGGCGTGGTCATGATCTTGGTGGCAAGATCATCGGGGGCGGTGCCGGCCGCGATCTCGGCCATGCGCGCGGTGGTCAGCCGGGTGATCAGGCGGCGGATGGTCCTGGCCGACGCCCGGGTGTCGCGGCGAAAGAACCGCGGCATCCATTTCGGCAGCGGTACAAAGGCCGCGAGGTTCAGGATCGGCTGGCTGCGCTGGTAGTGGCGGAACTCGGCAAAGACCTGCGCCGCGATCTCATGTTCGATCGGAATCGAGAACAGCGTGCGAAAGATCACGTCTGCGGCGGCATGGCTGGTCTCGGCCTCGACCTCCAGCGTCTCGCCGCTATGCGCCGCCATCCGCTGCACCGCCGCCTCCGCCGCGGCGCGCATCGCCGGAAAGCCGTGCCGCAGGCGCCCGCCTTCGAAAGCCGGGTCGATGATGCGGCGCTGGCGTTTCCAGGTCTCGCCATTGGTGACAAAGACCGAGTTGCCCAGAAGCGGCCGCAGCCCCTCGCCGATGCGGTCGGATTTCGGGAAATCATCGGCCCGCTCTTTCAGGACCGCCCGGACCAGGTCGGGCTGGTTGACGAGGAAGGAGCGAAAGAATGGCGTACGGAACTCGGCCATCCAGGCGCGATAAAGCCGCGCCGGCTGGGCCGAGAGAATATCCTTGCGAAACAGAGACATGTAACGCAGAAGCGACACCTTGTCGGCGCGCGCGGGCGGTTTTGGCGGGCGTTTCATGGCGCGGTCGAGGTAAATTTGTTGACCGGCCGGTCGATCACCGACCGCGACGAGCGGCGGTTGCGATAGCGCGTGGCCAGGGTGTCCGGGCCGGCGGTGATCTGGAAATAATCGTAATCGCCGGGGCGGTCGAAGGCACAGAGATACTGGAAATGCAGCCGGAAAAACCGCCAGCGCAGCGCCTTCCAGCGCTCTGGCGAGAGCGTTTTGGTAAAGGCGGCCGAGAACACCAGCGGCCATTTCTTCGCCGGCCCCGCCACTCCGGTGACCGCCACCGGATCGCAGAGCGCAAAGGCGCAACCGTCTCCGGGCGCGGTGACATCGACCCAGAAGATCTCGTGGCGTTCGGACAGATAGGCAAGATCGGCGCGCAGCCGCCAGGCGCGCGGCAGAAAGCTGACCATCGGCACCACATGGCCAAGGCTGAGAAAGCCCAGTGCCGGTCCGTCTGGGCGCACATGGCCGGCGCGGATCAGATCGGACAGCACCGACACGCCCAGATGCGCGCCCGAGGAATGGCCGATCACCAGAATCTCGTCGACCGGGTCATCGCAGGCCGCGGCAATGCTCTCGACAAATTCCGCGATCCGCGCCTCGAGCTCGGGGGGCATCGCGCCAAACGCGCGGGCGTTGTAGGAATAATCGTGCATCAGGTAATAGACAAAAAGCTTGCCGTCCCACCTTCTGAACTGTTCCAGCAGCGCCCAGGCCAGCGCCAGCCCCGCCGCTCCTCCTACCAGCGGCCCGAGCCAGCCGACCCAGGGCGAAAGCAGCAGCCCGAGCTTGACCGCGCCCCAGACCACCAGCGCCGCCAGCGCCGCCTCGAGCAGCAGCATCACCACAGGATAGAGCGCCGCGATCACCGGGCCCTTTTGCAGCCGGGCCAACCGCCAGAAGGCGCCCGAGCCGATATAGGCGATCGCGGTATAGATCATCCGCAAGTAGCTGATGAAAATGCCGTGGCCCATCGAATGTTTGACGATGTCGGACCAGACCAGCACCTCGACCTCGGTCTCGACCACGGCGCCGTCAAATTCGCCGGTGACATGCCAGCCGTAGTTGCGCGATTTGGCGCGCGGGCGCAACGCGATGTCATAGCCCGAGATCGCGGCCTGTCTGGCGGCCTCGCGCCGATAGAGCTCGCGGTAGCGGCGCGGGTGAATCGGGTCGTAGCCGGGGATATAGAACACCCGGCGCTTGCCGACCCTGCGCTTGTCGCCACTGCCCATCTGCCACTCACTCTTTTGCCCCCGATCCTAGCCCGGTTTCGTGGCGAGAGTAAGGCGCTGGACAAGCCTCGCGGCGGCTCCTAGACCTGAGCCATGCCCGAGACACTCGACGCCACCCACCTGCTCTGCCCCCTGCCCGTGCTCAAGGCGCGCAAACGCCTGAAATCCATGGAAGATGGGGCGATCCTGGAACTGCGCGCCGACGATCCGGCAGCGGTGGTGGATGTGCCGCATTTCTGCGCCGAAGCCGGCCATGCGCTGATCGAGACGCGCGCCGATGGCGCGGCCGAGATTTACGTGATCCGCAAGGGCGGCTGACCTCCCCAAATGCAAAAAGCCCCGGCGCATGGCCGGGGCTTTGCCTGATCAGCGGCCGATCGACCACCAGCCGCGTTTCTTCGGCTTGTCGGGGTCTTCCGCTTCGGTCTCCTGCGCCACATCGGCGGTCTCGAGCACCGGCTCGGCCTTGGCCGTGGCGGGCTCCGGCGTCTCGGCCTCGGCCTCGGCCTGTTCCGGCTCTGCCGGTGCCTCGGGCTCGGGCTGGGCCTCGGGCTCTGCCGCGACGTCGGACTGCACCGGCTCTGCCGCAGGCGCGTCCTCTGCGATCGGTGCCTCGGGCTCTGTCGCCGGGGTCTCGGGCACCTCGTCCGCTTGCGAAGCCTTGGCAGGGGCATCCACCGCTGCCGGTGCCGCTTCGGCCGCCGGCGTGTCCGCCGGGGCCTCAGTCGCCTCGGGCGTCTCCGCTGCCGCCGCAGGTTCCGGCGCCGCCGTCGGCGCCTCGCTCACATCTGCCGGGGCCTCTGCCGCCTCGGTGGCGGCACCTTCGGCAACCTGCGCCTCTGGCGCGGCTGTCTCGTCCGAAGCGGTCTCTTCGGTCTTGGCGCGCGAGGATTTGCGGCGGCTGCTCGACGTGCGGCGGGTGCGCTTGGGCTTGTCGCCGCTGCTTTCCTCGTCCGCCGGGCTGGCCTCGGCCTCTTCTTTCGGAGCTTTGGCTTTCTTGTCGCCGTCGGCTTTCTTGTCGCCGTCGGCCTGTTTGTCGCCATTGGCGTCCTTGTCGCCATTGTCGTCGTCAGACCCGTCCTGCCCATCGCCATTGTTCTCGTCCGACTTGGACTTCCGCCGACGCCGGCGCCGCCGGCGCTTCTTGGGTTTGGGGGTCTCTTCTTCGCCGGTCTCGGGGGTCTCGGCCGGTGCCTCTTCGGCGGCCTGGGCCTCTTCTTCCGGTTCCTCGGTGTCTTCGTCGACCAGATCCATGATCTTGGTGTCGGCCGAGACGACGGGCGCTTCGGCCACCTTGCGGGTGGCGGTTTTCAGCTTTTCGATGGTGAAATCGGGGCTGACCAGCGCCGGATCGCCCTCGACCCGCACGGCAATGCCATAGCGCGCCTCGATCATCGCGATATGTTCGCGCTTGGCGTTCATCAGGTAGTTGGCAATCGTCACCGGGCAGCGCACCAGCAGTTCCTTGCAGCGGCGGCGGGTGCCTTCCTCTTCGATCTGGCGCAGCACTTGCAGGGCAAGGCTGTCATCCGAACGAATGAGGCCGGTGCCGTGGCAATGCGGGCACGGCGCGGTGGTGGCCTCGATCATGCCGGGGCGCAGACGCTGGCGCGACATTTCCATCAGGCCGAAGCCGGAAATGCGGCCCACCTGGATGCGGGCCCGGTCGGTCTTGAGCTTGTCTTTCAGCTTCTTCTCGACGGCGGCGTTGTTCTTGCGCTCGTCCATGTCGATGAAGTCGATCACGATCAGCCCGGCAAGGTCGCGCAGCCGGAGCTGGCGCGCCACCTCTTCGGCGGCTTCCAGATTGGTCTTGAGCGCGGTCTCCTCGATCGAGCCTTCCTTGGTCGCGCGGCCCGAGTTGACGTCGATGGCGACAAGCGCCTCGGTGACGCCGATCACGATGTAGCCGCCGGACTTGAGCTGCACCGTCGGGTTGAACATCGCGCCGAGGTAGCTTTCCACCTGATAGCGGGAAAAAAGCGGCAGCTGGTCGCCGTATTGCTTCACGTTCTTGGCGTGGGACGGCATGATCATCTTCATGAAGTCCTTGGCGATGCGGTAGCCGCGCTCGCCCTCGACCAGAACCTCGTCGATGTCGCGGCTGTAGAGATCGCGGATCGAACGTTTGATCAGGTCGCCTTCTTCATAGATCTTGGCCGGCGCGATCGATTTCAGCGTCAGCTCGCGAATCTGCTCCCACAGGCGTTGCAGGTATTCGTAGTCGCGCTTGATCTCGGATTTGGTGCGTTTGGCGCCGGCGGTGCGGATGATCAGCCCCGCGCCCTGCGGCACGTCGATCTCGTTGGCAATCTCTTTGAGCTTCTTGCGGTCGGGGGCATTGGTGATCTTGCGGCTGATGCCACCGCCACGCGCGGTGTTGGGCATGAGCACACAATAGCGGCCCGCGAGCGAGAGATAGGTGGTCAGCGCCGCGCCCTTGTTGCCGCGCTCTTCCTTGACGACCTGCACCAGCAGGATCTGGCGCACCTTGATGACTTCCTGGATCTTGTAGCGGCGCGGGCGCGGTTTGCGCGGCGGACGGATGTCTTCCTGATCGTCGTCATCGGCCACCGATTCGATATCGCTGTCCTTGTCGGCGGCATCGGGCTTGGCCGGGGTCTCGTCTTCGTCGTCCTCGGTCTCGACCTCGGGGGCATCGCCGGTCTTGGCGGTGTCGTCCGCAGCCGTTTCGGTCGCGGACACGTCAGCCGCCTCCGGCGCCTCTTCCGCCTCGTCTGCCGGCGTGTCCGATTGGGGGTCGGCCGCGTCGACGGTCTCTTCCGCCTGAGCAGCGTCCGCCGCCGGTGCCGTTTCCGCCGCCTCGGCTTCGGGCGCATCGCCGCCCTCGGGTTCCTCGACCGGGGTCTCGGCGACGGTCGCCATCGGCGACAGCCCTTCGAGCGTGTCCTCGCCATCACCGAGGTCGATGGTTTCCATCCCCTCGACTTCGCGGCTTTCGATCGCATCGGTATTGGCGGTCTTCTCCGCCTTTGAGGCCGACCGGCGACGGCGCTTCTTGGGGCGCGCCGCTTCTTCCTCGTCCCGCGCCTTCATGGCCTCGGCATAGGCGCGCTCTTCCTCCATCAGCGCCTCACGGTCGGCGACGGGGATCTGGTAATAGTCGGGATGGATCTCGGAAAAGGCAAGGAAGCCATGGCGGTTGCCGCCATAGTCGACAAAGGCCGCTTGCAGCGACGGCTCGACCCGTGTGACTTTTGCTAGATAGATATTGCCAGCGAGCTGGCGCTTGTTTTCCGATTCAAAGTCGAATTCCTCGACTTTGTTTCCGTCCACCACCACGACGCGGGTTTCTTCCGCGTGGGTGGCATCGATAAGCATTTTCTTGGCCATTGTACTTTCATGCTTTCCCACAAGCCCAAGGCCGCGCGGGATACCCCGGGCGGCGCGGCGGATTGCAGGAAATGTCCGATTGGGGCGATGGTGGACGCGGTCAGCACAGGCATGGGTGCGGGGCCCATGATGGCCCCTGCTCTTGCCCTCTGAATTCTCGCGCGTTGCATCGCGTTTCTTCTCCGACGGTCTGGCGCACGCACCATCCGCCCGTTTGCGGCCCGCCGCTTTCACAGTCGGGCTGGTCTTACGATCGCCGCCACGTCAATCTGGCGGTCCGGCGATCAGATCGGTCTGTCTCGGAAGGTTCGGGGCATCTGGCCCGCGTGACTTCGAAAACAGCGAAACTCTCGGGCAGAGGGACTGCGCCCTTTTGCCTTCTGTCAACATAAGGTGGGAAGGCGGGCAAATACAATGGGCAATCGTCAGCCGCACCGGCCCTGCGACAAGAAACGCCGCTTTTGCCGGCGCCCGGGACAGCCGTCACCGCCCCCGCACCGGAGGCGCGCCGCCGACCGAGAGACCCCCGGATCAAGTCCGGGGCGCGGGGCCTGAAACCTCCACGCCCCGCCAAGCCCCTCAGCCCGCCGCGTTCAGCCGCTTGATCAGGCTCGAGGTGTCCCAGCGCCCGCCGCCGAGCTTCTGCACATCCTTGTAGAACTGATCGACCAGCGCCGTCACCGGCAGGCTCGCCCCCACCTCGTCGGCGGTCTTCAGACAGATCGCCAGGTCCTTGCGCATCCAGTCCACGGCGAACCCGTGTTCGAACTGATCCGCCAGCATGGTCTCGAAGCGGTTCGCCATCTGCCAGGAACCGGCGGCCCCGCCGCTGATCACATCGACCACCGCCGCACCGTCGAGCCCGGCCTTCTGGGCAAAATGCAGCCCCTCGGACAGCCCCTGCACCAGCCCGGCAATGCAGATCTGGTTGACCATCTTGGTCATCTGCCCGGCCCCGCTCTCGCCCAGCCGGCGGCAGGCCTTGGCATAGGCCGCGATCACAGGCGCGGCCCGGTCGTAGGCCGCCTGATCGCCGCCGCACATCACCGCCAGCTGGCCGTTCTCGGCGCCTGCCTGCCCGCCGGACACCGGCGCGTCGACAAAGGAGATGCCGCCAGCCTCGGCCGCGTCGTAGAGCTCGCGCGTCACCGCCGCCGAGACCGTGGTGTGATCGACAAAGACCGTGCCCTCGTCCATTCCGGCAAAGGCGCCCTCTTCGCCCAGGCACACCGCCCGCAGGTCGTCGTCATTGCCGACGCAGGCCATCACGAACTCGGCGCCCCGGGCCGCCTCGGCCGGCGTCGGGGCACTGGCACCGCCATGCTCGCCGGCCCAGGCCTCGGCCTTGGCGGCGGTGCGGTTGTAGACGGTCACCTCGTGGCCCGCCTTGGCCAGATACCCGGCCATCGGATAGCCCATCACGCCCAATCCCAGAAATGCCAGTTTCGCCATGTCGTGTGCTCCCGCTTTTGTCTTGCATCCGTTTCCTTTAAGGGGTTCTCACCCGAGCCGGACGGGAAGACAAGAGGCAAGGCAAGGCGCAGATGGCAAGCTTATTCAAATGGCTGTTCAGGCTGGCAACGGCCCTCGTGGTGCTCTGCCTGCTGGCGGTGGCCGCGGTTTATTACCTCGCCTCGCGTTCGCTGCCCGATTACGACAAGGAGCTGGCGGTGCGCGGCATCGACGGACCGGTCGAGATCGTGCGCAACAATGCCAATGTGCCGCATATCTTCGGCGCCGGGGATGCGGATGTGTTCTTTGGCCTGGGCTATGCCCATGCGCAGGACCGGCTGTGGCAGATGGTGACCCTGCGCCGCACCGTGCAGGGCCGGCTGTCCGAGGTGTTTGGCCGTCGCACCCTGAGCACCGACACGCTGATGCGCCGGCTCGATCTCTATCCCCGCGCCACCCGGTCGGTGGCGGCGCAGGATGACCGCACCCTGGCGGCGCTGACGGCCTATGCGGCCGGCGTGAACGCCCGACTGGACGAGATCAACCGTTCGGCGCTGGGCCGCGGCGCGCCCGAGTTCTTTCTCTTCGAGGCGCCCATCGCGCCCTGGCAACCGGCCGATTCCATCGCGCTGATCAAGCTGCTGGCAGTGCAGCTCTCCGGCCAGATGCAGGAAGAGGTGCTGCGCGCCCGCACGTCGCTGCTCATCCCCGACGAGGACCGGCTGCGCGATATCCTGCCCGATGTGCCCGGCTCCGGCACCGCGGCGCTGCCGGAATATGCCGCCCTGGTGCCGGAGATCCGCAAGGGGCACCAGGATTATGCCCGCCTGCCGCGCGACCCGCTCTCACCCTTCGCGCCGCGCGGGCTGGCCGGGGCGTCGAACGCCTGGGCGGCGGCGCCCTCGCGCTCGGCCTCGGGCGGCACCCTGCTGGCCAATGACCCGCACCTGGGCTTTACCGCGCCGGCGATCTGGTATCTGGCAAGGCTCGAGCTCGAAACCGGCGGCGTGATCGGCGCCACGGTGCCCGGCGTGCCGGTGGTGATGGCCGGCAAGAGCCCCAATCTCGGCTGGGGTGTCACCTCGTCTTACCTCGACGATCAGGATCTCTATATCGAGCAGCTCAACCCCGACAATCCGCAGCAATACCGCACCCCCGGCGGCTTCAAGGATTTCGAGACCCGCCGTTCGATCGTCCGCATCAAGGATGAGGCGCCGGTCACCGTCACCCTGCGCTGGACCGACAATGGCCCGGTGCTGCCGGGCTCGCATTTCGATCTGGGCGCGATCACCCCCGCCGGCCATGTCGCCACGCTGGCCTGGACGGCGCTGAGCGATGCCGACACCTCGCTCAGCGCCGCCATGGGGCTGATGTACGCCCAGGATATCGACGCGGCGGTGGCCACCGGCAAGGATTTCGTTGCCCCGAGCCAGATGCTGACCCTGGCCGACAAGGAGGGCATCGCGCTGCAACTGGTCGGCCGCATGCCGCGCCGCTCCGAGCGCCACGAGAGCCAGGGCCGCCTGCCCACCAAGGGCTGGGCCGCCGAAAACCGCTGGCAGGGCAGTCTGCCGTATGAGGACAACCCCTCTTTCCTGCGCCCCGAGGGCGGCATTGTCGGCAATACCAACAACAAGGTGATCGACCGGCCCTTCCCAGAGCATGTCTCCTTCAATTGGGGCGACAGCCAGCGGATCGAACGCTGGACCCGGCTGATGCAGGGCCGCGAAGTGCACACCCGCGACAGTTTCACCGAGGCCCAGCTCGACACCGTCAGCTTTGCCGCCCGCTCGCTGCTGCCGCTGATCGGTGCCGACCTGTGGTTTACCGGCGAGGCCGCCCCGGCGGGCACCCTGGCCCGCCAGCGGCAGGTGGCGCTGACGCTGCTGGCGGATTGGAACGGCGAGATGAACGAACATCTGCCGGAACCGCTGATCTATGCCGCCTGGCTGCGCGCGTTGCAGGAAAGGCTGATCCGCGACGATCTCGGGCCGCTGGCGGATGAATACACCCATGTCGAGCCGCTGTTCATCGAACGGGTCTACCGCGACATCGACGGCGCCAGCGCCTGGTGCGACATCCTGCAATCCTCGCCCGAGGAGAGCTGCACCGATATCGCCCGCCTGGCGCTGGACGATGCAGTGGTCTGGTTGGAAGAGACCCACGGCCGCGACCTCTCGGCCCTGCGCTGGGGCGACGCGCATGAGGCGACCCATGATCACCCGGTGCTGGGCGAGGTGCCGGTGCTGCGCCATTTCGTCAATATTCGCCAGTCGACCTCGGGCGGCGACCATACGCTCTTGCGCGGCCGCACCCGCGGCACCGGAGCCAACCCCTATCTGAACGTGCATGGCGCTGGCTATCGCGGGGTCTACGACTTCGCCGATCCCGACAGTTCGGTCTTTATCACCTCGACCGGCCAGTCTGGCCACTTTCTGTCCCGCCACTACGACGATCTCGGCAGCCTGTGGCGGCGCGGCGAATATATCCCGATGTCACTGGATGAAGATCTCGCACGGGCGGCAGCAACGGGGGTGACACGGCTGATGCCGCAGTAGCTTTGCGGCACCTGATCGCCCCCGTTTGCGAGAGCCGCGCCATCGTCGACCCGGGTGGCGATACAACGGCCGTGAATGCCACTTCATCCCGGCCAGGCCCGTAACAGTTCGCGAAAGAACGCCGACAGCAGCCAAATTGCAGCCTCGGGAAGCGGGTCTGCGATGGCGCAGCAGCCTGCGCCCCGGCCCAGCCAACCCGCTACCGTACAGACCTTCACCGTCCCGGCCCTGCGCCGGGACCTCCCGGCCAGCCTCACACCGGCGCGTTCGGTTGCTTGCTCGGGCTGCGCCCCAGTTCCGCGCCCTACAGCCTTGCGAATTGCGCTTCCTGTTTGCGGCTCCAGGCCACCTTGAGCCGATAGCCGGTCTCGTCCTGCGCCTCGTCGGTCACCAGACCGCGCTCGAACAGCCAGGCGCGCTTGCGGCCCTCGCCGAAACCAAGCGCCACTTCGGTCTCGTGTTTTTCGGCCTCGAGCGCGCGGGTCACCGCATCGAGGAAATCCCCCATGCCGTCGCCGGTCACCGCCGAAAGCGTCACGATGGCATCGTCGCGGGCCGCGCGGGCCTGAAGCGCGGCCCGGTCCTCGGCGGCAATCCGGTCGATCTTGTTCCAGATCTCGAGCTGCGGGGTGCTGTCAGGCACCCCGAGGCTGCCCAGGATGGCGCGCACGTCCTCGGCCTGCTCTTCGCTGCCCTCATGGCTGATGTCGCGCACATGGCAGATCACATCCGCCGCCAGCACCTCTTCCAGCGTGGCGCGGAAGGCGGCGACCAGTTCGGTCGGCAGGTCCGAGATAAAGCCCACGGTGTCCGACAGGATCACCTCGAGCCCGTTGTCGAGTTCGACCGCGCGCATCGTCGGGTCGAGCGTAGCAAAGAGCATGTCCTTGGCCATGACCTCAGCCCCGGTCAGCCGGTTGAACAGCGTCGATTTGCCGGCGTTGGTATAGCCCACCAGCGCGACAATCGGAAACGGCACCTTGGCGCGGGCCTTGCGGTGCAGGTCGCGGGTCTTGACCACCTTGTCGAGCTGCCGGCGCAGGCGCACCAATTGATCGTCGATCGCCCGCCGGTCGGCCTCGATCTGGGTTTCGCCGGGGCCGCCGACAAAGCCGAGCCCGCCGCGCTGCCGCTCGAGGTGGGTCCAGGCGCGGACAAGGCGGGTGCGCTGATAAGACAGCGCCGCCATCTCGACCTGCAACACCCCCTCGCGGGTGGCGGCGCGGTCGGAAAAGATCTCGAGGATCAGCCCGGTGCGATCGAGCAACTTGACCCCCCAGTCCTTTTCGAGATTGCGCTGCTGCACCGGTGTCACCGGCCCGTCGACCAGCACCAATTCGACGTCCTCGGCCTTGAACCGGGCGCCCAGTTCCTCGATCTTGCCGGAGCCGAAGAGCTTGCCGGGCTGAACGTTTCTCAGGCCGACGACCTCGGCGCCCACCACCTCGAGATCAGGCAGCGCCGCGGCCAGGGCCACCGCCTCTGCCAGCGCCGGTTCGGGCGTGCGCCGGTCCTGATCGGACTTGATGTCGGGATGCAGGACCCAGGCACGGGTCACATGCGTGTCATGCTCTTTCAAGCGCCCTCGTCACCGTCATAAAGGTTGATCGGCTGGGCCGGCATGATCGTCGAGATCGCATGTTTGTACACCAGCTGCGACTGCCCGTCGCGGCGCAGCAGCACGCAGAAATTGTCGAACCAGGTGATCACGCCCTGAAGCTTGACGCCGTTGATCAGGAAAACCGTCACCGGAACCTTGGTCTTGCGCACGTGATTCAGGAACGCGTCCTGAAGGTTCTGTCTGTCCGAAGCCATACCTAAATTGCCTTTGTTCTTGCCGTAGTTGCCGCGGATCGGCCCCCTCACTGAGGCGCGAGTATGTCGTGCCAGCCAAGGGTTTTCCAGCCCCGAATGACGACAAATTATGCTGCGGTGCAGCAAAAGTCAATTGCGCCACAGGTTGGGCGACAAAAGCGCGATGATCGCCAGCGTTTCCAGCCGCCCCAGCACCATGGCCGCGCCATAGACCAGCTTGGCCCCGGCGTTGAGCTCGACCAGCACGATCGGCGCCTCCAGCGCCACGTCGGTCAGCGGCCCGGTTGTCGACAGCGCCGAGGTGGCCAGCACGATGGCGGCGTCGAAACGCACGCCAAAGCCGCCGAGAATCACCGTGATCGCCGCCAGCGAGATGGCGAAGAGCATGAAGAAGACCCAGGCCACAAAGGCGCCGTGCCGGCGGATGCGCCGGCTGACGGCGCGGGCATTGCCGACCGAGGAGGGATGTACCAGCCGTTCGATCTCGCGCCGGCCGTTGAGATAGAGCGCGAAGACCCTGAGCAGCTTGACCCCGCCGGCGGTGGTGGCCACGCCGCCACCGATCATGGCAAGCCCCAGAAGGATGATGCCCGGGTTGTCGAGGCCGGACCAACTGCGCGCGGCGGCCCAGTCGGCGCTTTCGAAGCCGGTGGTCGAGAGAAACGACAGCACGGTGAACATGCTACCCCAGGCCGCACGGACGGCCGAGAACAGGTCGTCAACCTCGTCGACCTCGAAGGCCCCGGCCCAATGGCGCAGGATCAGAAAACCGGGCACCAGCACCACCAGCAGCAGGCCCAGCCGGAACTCGGGGTCATGGCGCAGATCGGCGGCAGCGCCGGTGACGGTGTCATTGGTGAAGGTCAGCCGCGACAGCGAGAACAGCAGAAAGAGAAAGATCAGCCCCTCGCCGACAAAGCCGGCCGCACCGCTCTGCACCCCGCCGATTGGCGAAATGCCGGAGGTCGCCAGCGTCGAGGCGGCATGGCTGAAGGCCACCAGCGGCGCCTCGCCCGCCACCAGCAGCGTGATCCAGAGCGCCAGCGTCAGCCCGAAATAGACCGGGATCAGCCGCCACGAGGTCCGCATCAGCCGGGTCACCGGATCGGCGCCTTCCATGGTGGCGACGCGGGCTTCGCCACCGCCCGGCTCGGCGCTGGCGGTCACCTCGAAGCCGCCGAGATTGAGCGGCGCGAGGATCGCCGCCGCGGCGATCCACATCAGCAACCCGCCCATCCAGCCGACCAGCGCGCGCCAGAGATGCAGGGTGTCGGACAGCCGTTCCGGCGCAAACAGCGTCGCGCCGGTGGTGGTAAAGCTCGAGACCATCTCGAGATAGGCGTTGAGAAACGAGGTGGTGCGCAGCGCCTCGTGAAATGGCACCGCCATGATCAGCGGCAGCACGGTGAAGGCGCCCAGCAGCCCCAGCAGCTGGCGCAGGCCGGAACGGTTCTGCACCTGGTTCGAAATGGCGATGCCGACAAGGCTGACCAGGATCAGCGTCAGCAGGCCGGCATAAAAGAAGGTGCGCGCCTGGTGAAACGCTTCCGAGGCCAGCGCATGCACCGCCGGAACCATCATCCACAGCCCGCAAAGCCCCACAAGCTGAAGAAAGAAGGGAAGGTTTTTCAGGGTGTTGAGCATCTAGAAAAAGTCGATCGAGACCTGGAGCAGGCGCTCCACCTCGGGGACATCCTTGGTCATCGAGAACAGCGCGATGACATTGCCCTCTTCGATCCTGAGCGCGCCCGTGGGCCGCATCACCTTGCCCTCCTGCAAGACCGCGCCCACCAGCACACCCTCGGGGAAATCGATGTCGCGGATGCGCTGGCCGGCGATCGGCGAGGTCGAGAGCACCTCGGCCTCGATCACCTCGGCCTCGGCATCGCCCACCGAATAGACGCCGCGCACCCGGCCATGGCGGATGTGGCGCAGGATCGAGCTGACGGTGGTGGCGCGCGGGTTGATATAGGCGTCGATGCCCAGCGGCCCCATCAGCGGCACCAGCGTCGGATCGTTGATCAGCGCGATGGCAAAGGGACAGCCCTCGGCCTTGGCGCGCACCGCCGCCAGCATGTTGACCTTGTCGTCGTCGGTGACCGTCAGCACCGCGTCGGCGCGGTGGATATTGGCCTCTTTCAGCAGCGCCGCATCCAGACCGTCGCCATTGAGCACGATGGTCCGCTCGAGGATATCCGCCGCCCGTTCGGCGCATTTGCGGTTCTTTTCGATCACCTTGGCGCGGATCCGCTCGGCCCGGGACTCGAGCGCCTGCGCCACGGCGAGGCCGACATTGCCGCCGCCGACCAGCACCACACGCTCCTGCTTGGTCTGGGTCTTGCCGAAGATCTCCATCGTGCGGGTCACGTCGTCGATGTGGCTCATCAGATAACAATCGTCGCCGGCAAAGAGCTGATCGCCGGGATCGGGCGCAAAGAGCGTGCCCTCGCGACGGATCGCCACCACCACCGACCGCAGGGTCGAGAACAGATCGGTGAGCTGGCGCAGCGGCGTGTTGAGCACCGGGCATTCGGCGGTGAGCCGAAGACCGAGAAACTGCGCCTTGCCGTCGAGGAAATGCTCGGTGTCGAAGGCGGCCGGCGCCGAAAGCCGTTGCAGCGCGGCGTCGGCGACCTCCTTCTCGGGCGAGATCACCACGTCGATCGGCATGTGATCGCGGCGGTAGAGATCGGAATAGATCGCGTCGAGATAGCTCTGAGAGCGCAGTCGCGCCACCTTGCGCGGGATGGCAAAGACCGAATGGGCCACCTGACAGGTGACCATGTTGACCTCGTCGGAATGGGTGGCGGCGATGATCATGTCGGCATCGCGCGCGCCGGCCCGGTCGAGAATGTCGGGATAGCTGGCAAAACCGGCAATGCCCTGCACGTCCAAGGTATCGGTGGCCCGGCGCACCAGGTCGGGGTTGCTGTCGACCACCGTGACATCGTTGCGCTCACCCGACAGATGACGCGCGATCTGCCAGCCGACCTGTCCGGCGCCACAGATGATAACTTTCATGGCTCAGGCTCCCCTGCCCCGATCGCGAAAATCATCCTTGGCAGATGCGTGCAAGAGCGTCAACGCGCTACGCGGATGGCGACGGGCCAGCTGTGGCAAATACGGCAAGCGGCCGCGTTCCGGCCGCCTCCCGGGCAAAAAGACTTGCAAAAGCCGCCCGAGATTGCTGTGACGCTGAAAACCTGCGCAGCCACACAGCGAGAGAGACCGCCGGATGACCCTGACGAAGACTAGCCTGAGAACCGTGACCCTGGTCTCGGCGCTCGCGATTCTGGCGAGCTGCGGACAACGCGACCGGTCGGCGCCGCGCCCCGACCCGCAGGCGCTGGAATGCATGACCCGGGCGATGTACTTCGAATCGAACCGCTCGAGCCGCGACGGCATGATCGGGGTGGGCACCGTGGTGATGAACCGCGTCGCCTCGGACGATTTCCCGGATACGGTCTGCGGCGTGGTCTCGCAGAAGAACCAGTTCGCGCCGGGCGTGATGACCCGCCCGATGACCGACCGGGGCCTGCCGCTGGCGCTGGAATCGGCGCGGGCGGTGCTGCAAGGCGAACGCCATCCGCTGATCACCAAAGGCCGGTTCTTCCACGCCGCCTATTACGTCGCGAACTACAACAACATCCATTATGTGGCGACCGCCGGCGGCAATGCGTTCTACGAAAAGCGCCGCCCGGAACTGGTGACCCGCCGCACCCCGCCGACCCAGATCGAAGGCCTGACCGGCGGCTGATCCCCCGTCCCGGGTGCGGGCCGGGTGTTTTCGGCGGGATTATGGCTCTTCGCGAGGACCGGGGCACTTCGCCGACCCAGAGGCCCCGGCGCGGGGGCCGGGGCGCGGATCTCGTGCCAATTGCCTGACGCCCTGACCGGAGGCAGCGCCCTCCCCCGTCCCGGGCCCGCCCCGGGACCTCTGGCGTTGAGGCCAAGACGCTGGGCCGACGCGCCTACTGCCCGAAGCCCTGCATGGCCTTGAAATCCATCTTTTCCAGCGTGGCGAGCATGGTTTCGGTATCCGCGCCAGAGACCTGAACCAGAATGCGGTTGGCCACCAGCCCCATGATCTCGCCGTCCTGAATGGCGAATTTCTGGCGGTTCACCCGTTCGACCGTCAGCCCCATCATCGCGGCATTGTTGATCACCCCAGCCAGGCTCGCCACCATCGGATTGTCGGCCATGAGCTTGATGGCAAAGCGCTTGCCCTCGCCGGCATAGCTTGCCTCGGCGCCGACGCCACCGCCGATCATTGCCAGCCCCGGGGCCGCCTCTTCGTCGATCTCGCGGGTCCAACCTTCGGGCGCCGGCGGCAGAAAGGCGCTGAGCGCGCCGGTCTTGCGGCCAAGCAGCTGCTGCCTCGCGATGTCGATCTCATCGAGGGCGTATTGGATATCGCCCGCTTCATAGGCCGCGAGGGCGCTGTTCAGGGTGTCGGTGATCTCGTCGGCCGCCAGCGGCGTGGCAACAAGACAGGCGGCGGTCAGAAGGCCGGGGAAAATACGCATGAAAAATCTCGTGTGGTGCGGTTATTCGCGAAACCTGCCGCGAAGCGACGCGCAAGACAAGCCCGCCGCCGGGTGTCGGCTGTTCAGAGACCGAGCCGCGCCTTCTGTTGCGCTTGCCAGGCGCGCACCGCTTCCAGCGTTTCCCATTCATACCGCGGGTCTTCCGTCACCCGGCCGAACCACAGCCGCCCCTGGCCGATGCGCCAGGGATCGAGCAGCAGCCCCGCCTCCATCGGCCGGCCCCGGGCAGAGACCACCACCGAGACATGTTCGAGCCGGACGTTGCGGGCATTGGAAAAGCCGACGTGCAGATCGATGGTCCGCAGCCTCTCGGCATGCAGCGCCGCATAAAGCGCATTGGTCCAGTCGCGGCAGAGCCCCTTTTCGCGCAGGCCGTGGATCACCTTGAAATTGTGCTTCAGCGGCGGGTCGACCACCTGCCATTCCTCGGCCCAGTCGAGCGGCCGCAATACCGCGATCCGCGCGGTGCGCCCCGCCTCTTGCGCATCCACCTCCGGCCCCAGCGCCAGAAGCGCCCGGGTCAGCGCGGCGATCCGGGCCTCGCCGTTGCCGGTTTCGGCGAAACTCATCTGCGGCGCCGGCGCGCCGCAGCCGGCCGACAGCCCCAGCGCCGCGAGGCCCAGGGCCACGCGGCGCCGCGTCATCACTGCTGGCACCGGTCAGCCCGCCTGTGCCGCCGTCTCGCCGACCCGCGCCACCCTGGCACCGGATTTCGACGAGGTGACCACGCCCAGCGACTTCAGCTTGCGGTGCAGGGCCGAGCGCTCCATGCCGACAAACGAGGCGGTGCGGCTGATGTTGCCGCCGAAGCGGTTGATCTGGGTCAGCAGGTATTCCCGCTCGAAGGCCTCGCGCGCCTCGCGCAGCGGCAGGGTCGCCAGCGTGCCGGCCAGCACCACCCGGCCCTCTTCCTGCCCCGCCGGCGCATCCTGCGGCAGCTCATGGGCGTCGATCTCGCCCGTGCCGTCGCCAAGGATCAGCACCCGTTCGATCAGGTTCTTGAGCTGGCGGACGTTGCCCGGCCAGGTCATCGTCTGCATCAGGGCCACGGCCTCATCCGACAGGCTGCGCATCGGCAGGCCCTGGGTGTCGTGGCAGACCTTGATGAAATATTGTGCCAGCACCGGGATATCCTCGCGCCGTTCCTCAAGCGAGGGCACGGCGATCGGCACCACGTTGAGCCGGTGATAGAGCTCCTGGCGGAAGCGCTCGGCCTCGATCTCTTCTTCCAGGTTACGGTTGGTCGAAGAGATCACCCGCAGGTCCACCCGCACCTTGTCTGTGCCGCCGACGCGGGTGAACTGCTGATCGACCAGCACCCGCAGGATCTTGGACTGGGTGCCGAGCGGCATGTCGGCCACCTCGTCGAAGTAGATCACCCCGCCATGCGCCTGTTCCAGCAGGCCGGCCTCGACGCCGCGTTCGGCGCTCTCGCGGCCGAACAGCACCTCCTCCATGGTCTCGGGCTCGATCGAGGCGCAGTTGACGGTGATGAAAGGCGCCTCGGCGCGGGCGGAATGGGCATGGATGTAGCGCGCCGCCACCTCCTTGCCGCTGCCGGCCGGCCCGGTCAGCATCACCCGACCGTTGGATTTGGTCACCTTGTCGAGCTGGCCCAGCAACGCCCGGAACGCGGCGCTTTCGCCGACCATCTCGGCGGCGGTGCTTTCCTTGCGCTTGAGCTGCTGGTTCTCACGGCGCAGTCGCGATGTCTCCATCGCGCGGCGGATCACCACCAATAGCTGATCGATGTTGAACGGCTTCTCGATGAAGTCATAGGCGCCCTGCTTGATCGCGGCGACGGCGATCTCGATATTGCCATGCCCCGAGATGATCACCACCGGAATGCCCGGGTTGTCGCGCTTGACCGTCTTGAGGATGTCGATGCCGTCCATCCGGCTGTCCTTGAGCCAGATATCGAGGATCATCAGCGCCGGCGGCTCGTCGTTGAGCGCGGCCATGCATTCATCCGACCCGCCGGCAAGACGGGTGGTAAAGCCCTCATCTTCCAGAATATCCCCGATCAGCTCGCGGATATCGCGTTCGTCGTCGACAATTAGAATATCGCTCATTTGCTCGTTTCCCCTCGGTCCTCTTCACGCACACTGTCCAAATCCGCCGCCAAAGGCAGCCGGATCACGGCCATCGCCCCGGCAGCGGGCTGGCCGTCAAATCGCGGCGCGTCTTCCAGTGCAAGACTGCCGCCATGTTCCTCAATGATCTTCTTGACGATGGGCAGGCCCAGCCCGGTGCCCTTGTCGCGGGTCGTCACATAGGGCTCGAACAGCCGCGCGCGGTCTTCGGGCAGGCCGATGCCGTTGTCCATGATGTGGATCAGCGCCTGGCGGCCCTCGTCCTCGCAGGTGACGCGGATCATCGGCCTGTGGCCCTCGGGCGCGCCACGCTCTTGCAGGGTCTCGATGGCCTCGCCGGCGTTCTTGATCAGGTTGGTCAGCGCCTGGCTGATCATCGTGGCGTCGAGATCGGCCATCATCGGCCCTTCGGGCAGCGCCACGTCGAAGCGCACATCCGGCTGGCCGCTTTCCTGCAACAGCAGCGCGCCGCGCAGCAGGTCGACCACATCCTCCGGCGCGCGGTCGGGTTCCGGCATGCGGGCGAATTTCGAAAATTCGTCGACGATGCGCCGCAGGTCGTTGGTCTGGCGCACGATCACCCCGGTCAGCTCCTCGAGCTTGGCGGCGCTGGCCGCGTCGAGCTCGCGGCGGAACTTGCGATGGATGCGCTCGGCCGAAAGCTGGATCGGCGTCAGCGGGTTCTTGATTTCATGCGCGATGCGCCGCGCCACGTCGCCCCAGGCGGCCATGCGCTGCGCCGCCACCAGGTCGGACACATCGTCGAAGGCCACCACATAGCCTTCGAGCCCGCCGTCCTCGCGGCTTCGGGTGGCCATGCGCACCAGCAGGTTCTCCTGTCTGCCCTCGCGCACCACCTTGACCTCTTGCTGCACCACGTTGCGTTCGCCGGCGGCCAGTGCCTCGAACAGCGGGCCGAATTCCGGCACCGCCACATTCAGCGGCACGGTCTGGCGGTTTTCGCTCCAGCCCAGAAGCCGCTCGGCCGAGCGGTTGACGAAGGACACCCGCCCGGCATCGTCGAGCCCGACCACGCCTGACGTCACCGAGGACAGCACCGAATCGAACATCCTGCGGCGGCGTTCGATCTGGCGGGTGTTGTCGAGCAGGGTCTCGCGCTGGCCCTTGAGCTGACGGGTCATCTGGTTGAAATAGCGGCCGAGCATGGCGATCTCGTCGTCGCCTTCCTCTTCGCGCACCTGCACATCCAGATCGCCGGCACCGACCCGCTGCGCCGCGCCAGTCAGCCGGCCCACCGGCCGCGACAGCCGTTCGGCGAACCACAGGCCCAGCCAGGTGGCGGCCAGCACCAGCAACAGCGCAAAACCCAGGTAGATCAGCGCGAAGTCGAACAGGCGCCGGCCGCGCTCACTTTCCTGTTGCTGATAGAATTGCGCGGTCTGCTGGGTATCGTCGAGCAGGTCGAGCAGCTCGCCGTTGACGTTGCGGGAGATATAGAGATAGCGGTCGGGAAATTCGCTGAGCGGCACGATGGCGCGAAACTCGCTGTTTTCCCAATCCTCGATCAGGCTCAGGCTGTTGTCGCCCTGGCTGGCGGCGATCTGCGCCGCCGTGGGTTTCTCGAAATCGAACAGGTAGGACCGTTCGCCACGGGTGCGCAGCTCGCCGGTGCCGTCGATCAGATAGGCCTCGCGCAGCCCGCGCTGGATCAGCCCCTGCCCGTCGGTCAGCACCTTGCGCAGATTGGTCGTCGGATCGCGCAGCACGGTCGGACGCTGGGCATTGATATAGCCGGCCAGCGCGCGGGCATCCTCAGCCAGATCCTCGCGCTGTTCGGCCTGATAGGCCTTGGCGGCCGAAAGCGACGCCCCCACCACCTGGCGCACCCTGTCCGAGAACCAGGTCTCGAGCCCGATGTTGATTGTCAACACGGCAAAGACCGCCACCGTCACCGCCGGAATCAGCGCCATCAGTGCAAACACCCCGGTCAGCCGCAGGTGCAGCCGCGACCCGGCCGAACGCGCCCGCCGCGCCGCCACCATCCGCGCCACCCGTTGCAGCACCAGCGCCGCGATCAGCAGAACATAGACAAAATCCGCCAGCAGAATCAGCCGCAGCCCCGGCGCGCTGGCGCCCATGTTGAGCGGCCCCATGACAAGGAAGGTGGCAAAAGCCAGGCAAGGGCCCAGCACCACCAGCGCCAGGGTCGTGATGTTCTGGACCCGGCGCTGACGCGCCCACCGCCGCAGCCCCTCCAGAGAGACCCGCCGAACCGGCGGAGTCCTGCCGCCCCCGTTCAAACCTCGCGCCGATGCATGTGCCCCAGTGGCCACAGACCGCCCTCACTCAGATGTGCCGCTTGCGCGGCGAACCGCCATATCCTGTGGCTCTCTCCCGTCCAACCACATGGGTTGCGACATCGGGGCCACTCATGTGGCTGTTTTACATCAACTTGCGGCGCCGTGTCACGGGAATATCGAGATCGGTGATTTTCTTGCGCAGCGTATTGCGGTTGATGCCGAGCAGTTCGGCGCATTTCGCCTGATTTCCGCCTGTGGCCTCGAGCGCGATTTCGATCAACGGGTATTCCACCTCCTTGAGAATACGCTGATAAAGCCCCGGCGGCGGCAGGAGCGCGCCATGCAGGTCGAAATACCGGCGCAGGTGGCGGGAAACTGCCGCCCCCAGCTTTTCGCTGCTGCCGCCCGAAAGCACCGGCTCCATCTCGGGTTGATTGCCAAGCACCAGCTCAACCTCGGTGCGGGTGATTTCCTCGGCCCGGCTGGTCAGACTCAGCCGGCGCACCGCGTTCTCCAGCTGGCGGACATTGCCCGGCCAGCTGTAGGCGCGAAACAGCTCGGCGGCATCGCCCGAAAGCCAGCGCTTGGGCGCGCCGTCGCGCTCGGCCCGCAGCAGGAAATGATCGGTCAGCAGGGCGATGTCCTCGACCCGTTCGCGCAGGCTCGGCACCTGGATCGAGGCGCCCGAGAGCCGATAGTAGAGATCCTGCCGCAGCCGCCCCTTGTCCAGCGCCTCGGCCAGGTCGCCCTGGCTGGTCGCCATGAAGCGCGGCACGTGGTCGCCGGGCGTGTCGATCATCCGCACGATCCGCGCCTGGATGTCATCGGGAATGTCGGTGATCTCGTCCAGCAGCAGCGTGCCGCCCTTGACCCGCGCCAGCACCCGCGCCGGGCCTTCGATGTCCTGCAACTCATTGCCGGTGACGGTGACAAACGGCAGCGTGCGCCGGTCGGAGAAGTCGTGAATGGCCCGCGCGATCAGGGACTTGCCGGTGCCACTTTCACCGGAAATCAGCACCGGAAGATCGGTGTTCATCACCCGCGCCACCAACCGGTAAAGCGCCTGCATCACCGGCGTCCTGCCGACCAGCGGCAATTCGTCCGGCTGATCGGGCACATCCGGCGCCGGCCGGGCCGGGGCGCTGCGCGCCTCGAGCGCCCGGGCGGTGCGCTTCATCAGATCCGGTAGATCGAAGGGCTTGGGCAGGTAATCATAGGCCTCGGCCTCGGCCGCCTGGATCGCCGTCATGATGGTGTTCTGCGCCGAGATCACGATGACCGGCAGGTCGGGTCGGTCCTGGCGGATTTTCGGAAGCATTTCCAACCCATTGCCATCCGGCATTGCAACGTCGGAGATGACCACGTCGCCCTTGCCCTCGCCGACCCAGCGCATCAGCGTGGTCAGCGACGAGGTGGCATGCACCTTGCAGCCCGCGCGGGTCAGCGCCTGGGTCAGCACCGTGCGGATGGTGCGGTCGTCGTCAGCAACCAGGATCGTGCCGTCCATGAGAAATCCTCCTAGGCTCTGCCCGCTGTGGCGCCCTTGGGCACCATCGGCAGGGAAATTCGAAAGACCGTGCGCCCGGGCACGGAAGTGACTGAAATCCAACCGTCATGGTCGGAAATGATCTTGCTCACCAGCGCCAGGCCCAGCCCGGTGCCATTCTCGCGGCCCGAGACAAACGGCTCGAAGATGTCGCCCTTGAGCGCTTCCGGCAGGCCCGGGCCATCGTCGATCACCTCGACCTGAAGCGGCAGGGTCTGGCCGGTGCCATCCGAACGCCGCAGGCGGAAGGCGCGTTCGTAATAGGTGTGCAGGCGAATGGTGCCGCCCTCGGGGCCGGCGGCCTCGGCGGCATTGCGGATCAGGTTCGAGATCACCTGCAAGAGCTGGTCGGCATCGCCCCAGACATGCGGCAGCGAGGGGTCGTAATCCTCGATGATCTTCATATGCGCCGCGGCACCCACCAGCGCAGAGCGCCGCGCCCGGTCGAGAACATCGTGGATATTGACCGATCCGCGCTCGGGCGCCGAGAGATTGCCGAATTGTTCGACCTGCTCCAGAAGCTTCACGATCCGCCGGGTCTCACCGACGATAAGGTCTGTCATTTCAAGATCTTCAGCGCTGAGATTCATGCTCAGAAGCTGCGCCGCGCCGGCGATCCCGGCCAGCGGATTCTTGATTTCATGGGCCAGCATCTCGGCCATGCCGATGGCGGATTTGGCGGCGGATTTCACCGAATGGCTCTGGGTCATCCGCCCCGCCAGCTCGCGTGGCGAAATCAGCAGCATCATGCCGCCGGCCGCGTCTTGCAGCGGCGCGACCTGTAGGTTGCACTGAAGCGGCGCGCGGTCGCCGGTGCCGACGTCCACATCATTGACGAACAGCGCGGTTCCCTGCGCCCTGGCGCGCCCGAGGCTTTCTTCCAACGGCGCGTCGACGGCCAGCCGGTCCCAGACCGGCTCGCCCCGAAGCGCCTTGGCCGAGGAGTTGAGAAAGCCCTCGGCGGCCGGGTTCACATCGACGATGCGGTCGCCGTCGTCGATCAGGATCGCCGGCACCGGCAGCGAAGACCAGACGGCATTGTCGGTGGTGGCGGCCGGCGCGGTCATGCGGCCACCTCGGTCTCTCCGGCCAGCGCCTCCGGCAGGCGCGTCAGCACTTCGGCCGGCGCCTTGCTGGTGAGAAGGACGCGGCGCAGCCCCGGCTCGGTCCCTGCGACATCCATGTACCAGCCCAGGTGCTTGCGCGCCACGCGCAGCCCGAGCTCCTTGCCGTAGAACATCAGCATCGCCTCGTAATGCCCTGCAACTATGTCAGAAAACGCCTTGCCTCGCGGAACTTCCGGGGCCGGTGTGCCAAAGAGATCATGCGCCATTTGCGCCAGTATCCATGGTCGGCCCTGAGCCCCGCGCCCGACCATCACCCCCTGAGCGCAGGATTTCGCCATTGCGTCAGCGGCTTGCGTGCTGGAAGTAATGTCTCCATTGGCTATCACCGGGATATCGACGGCGGCGCTGACATTGGCGATTGCATCCCAGTCGGCGCGGCCCTTGTAGAACTGGCAGCGGGTCCGGCCGTGGATGGTGATCATCCTGACCCCCGCCTCCTGGGCCCGCCGCGCCAGCTCCGGCGCGTTGAGCAGATTGTCGTCCCAGCCCAGCCGCGTCTTGAGCGTCACCGGCAGATCGACCGCGCCCACCACCGCCTCGATCAGCGTCAGCGCATGGTCGAGATCTTTCATCAGCGCCGAACCGGCCGCACCGGCCCCGCTGGCCGACGTCACCTTCTTGGCCGGGCAGCCCATGTTGATGTCGATCAGCCGGGCGCCATTGGCCTCGATCTGCCGGGCGGCCTCGGCCATCCAATGCGCCTCGCGGCCGGCGATCTGCACCGAGGTCGCCTCGATGCCATAGCCCAGCTCGGCCTTTTCGCGCACCCCGGGCTTGGCCTGCACCATCTCCTGGCTGGCCACCATTTCCGAGACAACCAGCCCGGCACCAAAGCTCTGGACGAGGTTGCGAAACGGCAAATCGGTGATCCCCGCCAAAGGCGCGAGGAAAACCGGGGGGTTGAGCGATAGGTCTGCCACCTGAATGGTCACGTGCTTAATCCTTGTGCATTCCCCTCCGGCCTACCCCCTGCCCGGGGCAACTTCAATCTTTGCCGCACTTTCTGCGACTGCGAAAAGGACGGCTGCCCAAAAAACGGGCAGCTTCCCGGGGGCAATTGCCGTTTGCTTCGGCAGGTCGTATCAGGCGGCCATGAAAATCGCAGCTTTGATTGTTGCCGCCGGGCGCGGCACCCGCGCAGGGCCCGGCGCGCCGAAACAATGGCGCCCGCTGGCCGGCCGGCGCGTTGTCGACTGGACGCTGGCGGCCTTTGACCGGCCCGATATTACCACGCGGGCGCTGGTGATTCACCCGGAAGACCGCGCCGAGGCTGCGGCGCTCGACGTGCGGCTGATCGACGGCGGCAAAACGCGGTCCGAAAGCGTGCGCCGCGGCCTCGAGGCGCTGGCCGGGGACCGCCCCGATCTGGTGTTGATCCACGACGTGGCGCGGCCCTGCGTGCCCGACGCGGTGATCGACGCGGTGATCGACGCGCTGGCCCATGCGCCCGGCGCCGCCCCGGCGCTCCCGGTGACCGATGCCCTCTGGACTGGCGCGACGGCCCGCGTCACCGGCACGCGCGACCGTGAGGGGCTTTTTCGCGCGCAGACGCCGCAGGGCTTTCACTTCGACGCCATCCTTGCCGCGCACCGCGCCCATACCACCGAGGCCGCCGATGACGTCGCCGTGGCGCGCGCATTCGGGCTGGACGTCGCCATCACCGCTGGCGCAGAAGAGAACCTGAAAATCACCCTGCCCGCCGATTTCGCGCGGGCCGAATCCCTGCTGAAAGGAGCCGCCGCGATGCGTATCGGCACAGGCTATGACGTGCACCAGTTCTGCGAGGGCGATCACGTGATGCTCTGCGGCGTGAAGCTGCCGCACGAGCGCGGGCTCAAGGGCCATTCCGACGCCGATGTCGGCATGCATGCGCTGACCGACGCGATTTATGGCGCCCTCGCACGGGGCGACATCGGCCAGCATTTTCCGCCCTCGGATCCGCAGTGGAAAGGCGCCGAAAGCCATATCTTCCTGCGCCATGCGGTTGATCTGGCAAAGGACATGGGATTCACCCTGGGCAACGCCGATATCACGCTTATCTGTGAACGGCCCAAGGTGGGCCCGCATTCGGAGCGGATGCGCCAGGCACTGGCAGAGATCATGGGGGTCGGGATGGATCAGGTTTCGGTCAAGGCGACCACGTCGGAGAAACTCGGCTTTACCGGCCGCGAAGAGGGCATTGCGGCACAGGCCAGCGTGCTTCTGGTGCCCGCATGAGCCGGTTGATCGCCACCTGGTTCTATTCCGGCTATCTTAAGCCCGCGCCGGGCACCTGGGGCTCGCTGGCTGCCCTGCCCTTTGCCTATGTGCTGCATCTGCTGGGCGGGCCCTGGCTTCTGCTGCTGGCGACTTTGGCGATTTTTGCCCTCGGCTATTGGGCGACCGGCCGCGAAACCGCCGGCAAGGCCGATCATGACCCATCGGAGATTGTCGTCGATGAGGTCGTCGGCCAATGGCTGGCGCTCTGGCCGGTGTCCTATGGCGCGGTCTTTGCCGGGGCGGATGTGCTGCGGCTCTGGCCGGGCATCCTTGCCGCCTTTCTGTTCTTTCGGCTGTTCGACATCTGGAAGCCGGGCCCGGTGGGCTGGGCCGACCGCAAGGGCGGGCCAATGGGCGTGATGCTGGACGATGTCTTTGCCGGCATCGCGGCCGGCGGCGTGGTCATCGTGCTGGCGGCACTGGCGCATCTGGTGCTGCTGACATGAGTCTTGCGGCGGGTCTTCTGGCGGCGGATCTTCTGGCGGCGGCGCGGCGGGCCGGCAAACGGGTGACCTGCGCCGAGAGCTGCACCGGTGGCATGGTGGCGGCGGCAATCACCGATCCGCCCGGTGCCTCGGACATCTTCGATTGCGGCTTTGTCACCTATTCCAACCAGACCAAGCAGGATCTGTTGGGGGTGCGGGCCGCCACCCTCGAGGCCCATGGCGCGGTCTCGGAACCGGTGGCGCGCGAAATGGCTCAGGGCGCGTTGCGGCGCGCAGGGGCCGATGCGGCGGTGTCGATCAGCGGCATTGCCGGGCCGGGCGGCGGCAACGCCGAGAAACCCGAAGGCCGGGTCTGCTTTGCCATTGCCACCGGTGCCAGCACCACCTGCGAGACGGTGGATTTCGGCGCACTGGGCCGCGACCGGGTGCGCGCGGCGGCGCGTGACCATGCGCTGGGCCTGCTTTTGCGCGCCCTGCACAGCAATTAATCATTTCGCCGGATTCATCGCCTAAAAATTCGTCACATCGTAAATGCCGTGCTTTTGTGCGGGCCTGAGCGCAGTTGCCGCTTTTTTTTGCAGCGGCTTTGCGGTTTTTCCCCGGAAACCGCACTCAGGAAGGAATTTCAGGCATGAACGGAGCCGATACCGCCTGGATCATCGTTGCAACTGCGCTGGTCCTCTTCATGACATTGCCGGGGCTTGCCCTGTTTTATGGCGGGCTTGTGCGCGCCCGCAATGTGCTCAGCGTCTTCATGCATTGCTATGCCATCGCCTGCCTGATGAGCGTGCTGTGGTTCGCGCTGGGCTATTCCATCGCCTTCGGCGGCGGCGACAGCGGGCTCTGGGGCGGGCTCGACAAGGTGCTGCTTCTGGGGCTGAGCGCCGATGACCTGGCCGGCACCCTGCCCGAGGTGCTGTTCTTTGCCTTCCAGATGACCTTTGCCATCATCACCCCGGCGCTGATCGTCGGTGCCTATGTCGAACGGGTGGGCTTTGGCTTTGTGCTGCTGTTCTCGGCGCTCTGGATGCTGTTGGTCTATGCGCCGGTGGTGCATTGGATCTGGGGCGGCGGCATGCTGTCGGATGGCGGCATCTTTGGCGAAACCGGGGTGCGGGATTTTGCCGGCGGCATCGTGGTGCACGAAACGGCCGGCCTCGCGGCGCTCTTGCTGGCGGTGTTTCTCGGGCCGCGGCGCAACAAGACCACGCCGCCGCACAACCCCGGTTTCGTGATGATCGGCGCGGCTATGCTATGGGTCGGCTGGTTCGGCTTCAACGGCGGCTCGCAGCTGGCGGCCGACGGCGGTGCTGCCATGGCGCTGACGGTGACGCACCTTTCGGCGGCGACGGCTTCGCTGACCTGGGCGCTCTGGGAAAAGATCAAGTTCGGCAAGGCCTCGCTGGTGGGCATGGTCACCGGCACCATCGCCGGCCTCGCCTCGATCACCCCGGCCTCGGGCTTTGTCGGCCCGGTCGAGGCGCTGATCATCGGTGCTGTGGCGGGTGTGCTCTGCCAGGAGGCGGTGAACCTGGCCCGCAACACGCTCAAGATCGACGACACGCTCGACGTCTTTGCGGTGCACGGGGTCGGCGGCATCTTCGGCACCATCATGATCGCGGTCTTCGGCGCCGGCAGCTTTGCCGCGCAACTCGGATCGCTGGCGATCGTGGGTGTGTTCACCGTGGTGGTGACGGTAGTGCTGATCTTCGTGGTCAAGGCGATCACGCCGCTGCGGGTCGATGAAGAGACCGAGCACAGCGGGCTCGACATCATGGTGCATGGCGAACGGGCCTACGACCACGCGAGCTGAGGCGCCGCCCTGTCGCCTGACCGAAACATACAGACCGAGAAAAGGGCCCTGCGTGGGCCCTTTTTGCGTGCCGGGCCCGCATTTGGAACACCGGCGCCGGCGATCTTGTTGATCCCCTGAGCAAAATGCACAGAGGAAGGTCACGTCATGCAAAGTCACACCGCCCGCGTTCAGGACATCCCCATGCGCTGGGAAGAGAGCGGATCCGGCGATCCCGTCATCCTGGTTCACGGCATCCCCACCTGCCCCGCCCTCTGGCGCCATGTCGCGCCGCTGATCCAGAAACGGAGGGTGTTGGCCTGGGAGATGGTCGGCTACGGCAGCTCGATCCCGGAGGGCCGCGACCGCGATATCTCGGTGGCGGCGCAGGCCGGCTACCTGGCCGCCTGGATGGAGGATCAGGGCATCGCCCGCGCGGTGGTGGCAGGCCATGACCTGGGCGGCGGCGTGGCGCAGATCCTTGCGGCGCGGCACCCCGACAAGGTCAGCGGGCTCTTTCTGACCAATGCGATCTGTTACGAATCCTGGCCGGTGCCTGTGGTCAAGGCGGTGGCGGCCACCGGCTCGATCCTCAAACATGCGCCCGACGGCTCGGTGCGTCAGTTCATGAAGTTGATGTTCTCGAAAGGCCATGACGCCGCGGAGGCCCGCGCAGAGGCGCTGGAAACCCATGCGCCCTATTACGAGGCGCATGACGGGGCCGAAGCCTTCGTACGGCAGACCCAGTCGCTCGACAATGCCGATACCATGGCGGTGGCCGAAGACCTGCCGCGCCTCGGGATACCGGCGCGGATCGCCTGGGGGGCCGAGGACGAATTCCAGACGCTGGATTATGGCGAACGGCTGGCCCGCGATCTGAAGGCGCCCCTGCGCCGGATCGAAGGGGGCAAGCATTTTACCCCGGAAGACCACCCGCAGATCATCGCCGAAGAGATCAACGCGCTGATCCGCGAGGTCGAGGCGGCCGACCCGCCGGCCCGATAACACCGGCAGATCGGAGAGCGGGCCGTGGCGGCCCGGTCGCGCGGATCAGATCACCGCGTCAAAGCCCACGCTGGCCCTGGCCGGTTCCGACGCCGTCTTGGCATAGCCCTTGAGGGCTGCGCTCAGCGCCCCGGGCCGGTCCTCGGCGACGGTCTCCCGCGCGGCGAGAAGGTCCGACTTGGGGGTCTGTCCCAGCCCGTCGACCAGGCTGTTCATCTGGGTTTCGGCCTGCACCCGCAACGCCTGGGCGCGGGCCTGCGAGATATCGGTCGGGCGCTCGATGGCGGCCACCGGCGCGACCTTCTGGGTCACGACAACGGCGGGTTTCTCCGCGACCGGCGCCGCCGCATTGGCGCTGTCGGTGCTTTGCGCCGGGGCCGGCTCGGCCTTGGCGGGTTTGTTCTTGGCCTGGCTGTTCTCGGAAGGGCCCTTGTCCTTCTCGGCCTTTTGTTTTTCCTTGGTCTTCTGCTCCGCGGCGGGCATCGAAGATGCGCCCCCGAGCCCGAGGGATGATGTCAGCATGGCGATTTGTCTCCATAGTGGTTACCAAACCGTTGAATCGCCGATGATTGCGTCGGAAACGGGGCCAGTCTGTGGAGTTTTCAAAACATGTTAAACGCCGCCGCTGACAGCCTTGGGCTCAACCATAAAGCTCTTGGGCACGGGATTCGAAGGCGCGGACGATGCGGTGCATCGCCTCATTGAAGACCACGCCGATGATGCTTCGCAGGATGGCATTGCGGAACTCGAAATCGACGAAAAAGGACACATCGCAGCCGCCATCGGCACGGTCGGCGAAGCTCCAGTTGGACTTCATGTATTTGAACGGCCCGTCGAGGTATTCGGTGTCGATCTTCCGGGCCTCGGGCCAGAGCACGACGCGGCTGCCGAATTGTTCGCGGAAAACCTTGAAGGAGATCACCAGGTCGGCCTCCATCAGAACCGAGCCGTCGGCCTGCGGTGTTTCGCGGCGGATCCGCGCGGCGGCGCACCAGGGCAGGAATTCCGGGTAGCGGCCGACATCGGCAACCAGATCGTACATCTGCTGCGCGGTATACGGAAGGTGACGGGTTTCGGAATGGGTTGGCATCGGGCCCCGGATTTGTCATGACGGTTCGGGGCCCATGTCGCCCGAAGACCAACGGATTTCAAGGGGTGGCCCATGTCAGAGCGTCCTTATGTCATCGATCAGATGATCTCGGCCAAGACGATCGCGGCCCGCATCGAAGAGCTCTGCCGCGACATCCGGGGCGAGTTCTCGGACACGGAAAAGCTTGTGGTTGTGGGCCTGCTGCGCGGCTCCTTTGTGTTCATCGCCGATCTGGTGCGCGAGCTGCACATGCCAGTCGAGGTCGATTTCATCGAGGCCTCGTCTTATGGCGACGCGATGGAATCGAGCCGCGAAGTGCGGATTCTCAAAGACCTGCGTGGCGCCATCGAGGGGCGGGATGTGCTGGTGGTCGAGGATATCGTCGACACCGGCCACACGCTCAGCCATGTGATCTCCCTACTGACCTCGCGCCACCCGGCGCGGCTGCGGTCGATCGCCCTGCTCGACAAGCCGACCCGGCGCGAGGTGGATTTCCGCGCCGACTGGATCGGCTTCGAAATCCCCGATGAATTTGTTGTCGGCTACGGCATCGACTTTGCGCAACGCGACCGCAACCTGCCGTATATCGGCAAGGTCCGCTTTACCGAGTAGCGCCGATGCACTGGCTGTATCGCATGTCGCTCTGGGCCCGGCGCCCGCCATCCGCCAGACGGGTGATGCTGGTGCTGGCGGTGATTGCGGTCTGCCTTGCGATCTACGCCGTCGAACGCTGGGTCGGCTGGCCGGAGGCGTTGACCGCCGAGCGGCTGCGCTGGGGCGGCGGCGCGCGGCCCTGAGGTCAGGGGCCGGCCAGCGCCTCGGCCTGATCCGCCAGCACCTCGCGCACCACCGCCATGAACCGCGCCATGCGCGGTGAGCCCGCCAGATCGCGGTGGCAGAGCACCCAGATCGGGATCCGCATGCGCGGCAGGCCGCAGTCCACCGGCCGCAACTCGGGGCATTCCACCGCCAGAACATGCGGCAGGATGGCGATCCCCTGCCCCCGGACCGCCATTGCGCGCAAGGCCAGAAAACTGTCGGCGCAGGCAGCGATCCGGTCGGGCGCCACATGTTCGGCCATCCACTGCGCCGGGGCGGCCCGCGCCAGCGGCCCCGCGAGGCCCAGCCAGCGGCGGTCGTCCGGGTCGCGGGCATAGGCGCCGAACCCCAGTTCCGCCGCCGCCGCACCAGACATGTCGGACGGCCGCGTCAGCGAGGGCCGCACCGCCAGATCCGCCTGAAGCCGGCCCATGTCGAGATGCGCATTGTTTGACATCAGGCAGACCCGGTGCGGCGCCATGACGTCGGAGATCCGGCCCAGCCCGGCCGCCAGCACGCCGGTGCAGAAGGTATCCGTCGAGGTCAGCCGCAGCAGGTCGCCCGCCGCCGCGCCGCCGGCACGCAGCAGATCGCTGACCCGGCCCAGCGCAAGCGCCGCTTCTCGCGCCGCTTCGATCACGTCTGCGCGATCCGTCCGGAGCCGATAGCCTTGCTGCGAGCGTTCGAAAACCTCGGCGCCATGCGCGTCTTCGAAAGCCGAGATTCGGCGCAAAACCGTTGCGTGGTTGACCCCGAGCCGCCGTGCCGCGCCGCTGACCGAGCCGGTTTCGGCCACCGACAACACGAATTTCAGGTCATCCCAATTGTCGTTGTGCATGAATGCGCACCTGTTTCGCAGGGTTTCGGAATATGTTTGTGATCCTTGCAGTGCATACTAAGCTCTGTTTTAGGCACCAACTTCGGG
Organism: Marinovum sp. PR37; assembly: GCF_028807375.1. Classification (NCBI taxonomy): domain Bacteria; kingdom Pseudomonadati; phylum Pseudomonadota; class Alphaproteobacteria; order Rhodobacterales; family Roseobacteraceae; genus Marinovum; species Marinovum sp. PR37. The sequence continues at coordinate 78,201 of NZ_JARAML010000008.1, forward strand.
AAGGTACTGATGAAAAAGATTGTAACTGTTCTGGCCGCCACGGCAATTCTGTCCGGCGGCACTGTTGTCGCGCAGGAATACAAGAACCAGATCAAGGCCCGTCAGGGCACGATGTGGGTGATCGCGCTCAACCTTGGCACGCTGGGCGCGATGGCCAAGGGCGAGGCCGAATATGACGCCGAGGCCGCCACCACCGCCGCCGAGTCGATCCAGGCCGCGTCGAATATCCACGTTCCAGCGCTCTTTCCCGAAGGCTCTGACGGCGAGATGAACGAAGGTTCGACCGCCAAGGCATCGATCAGCCAGGACATCGCCGGTTTCAGCGAGAAATGGGCCGCGCTGGGCACCGCCGCCGACAAGGCTGTGGCCGAGGCCGGCACCGGCAAGGACGCGCTTGGCCCGGTGATGGGGGCGTTGGGCGGCGCCTGCAAATCCTGCCATGAAACCTATCGCATCCCGCAGTGACGGTGCTGAATGGTTAAGGTTCTGAGGCTGATTGTTCCGGCCGCGATTGTCGCGGCCGGGATTGCCTGGGTGATGACCGCACCGAAAACCGTGGCCGAGGACGCCTTTGCCAGCCCCGAGGGCGGCGAAGTCGCGCGCGGCGAGACGGTGTTTCGCGCCGCCGGCTGCGGCACCTGTCATGCCGCGCCCGGGGCCGAAGGCGACGACAAGCTGGTTCTGGCCGGCGGGCAGAGCTTTCCCTCGCCCTTCGGCGCCTTCACCGCGCCCAATATTTCGCCCGATCCCGACCATGGCATCGGCGAGTGGTCGCTTCAGGACCTCGCCAATGCGCTGCTGCACGGGGTATCGCCCGAGGGCGTGCATTATTTTCCGGCCTTTCCCTATACCTCGTACACCCATATGGGCGACCGCGACATTGTCGATCTCTACGCCTATCTTCAGACCCTGCCGGCCAGTTCCGCGCCGTCGCAGCCGCATGAGGTGGGCTTTCCCTTCAACATCCGCCGCAGCCTCGGCGGCTGGAAATTCCTGTTTCTCAAGGATGACTGGGTGATGGACGGCAACGATCTGGGGGCCGAGCTGACCCGCGGCCGCTATCTGGTGGAAGCGCTGGGTCATTGCGCCGAATGCCACACGCCGCGCAACGCGCTTGGCGGGCTCGACCGCAGCCGCTGGATGGCCGGGGCGCCCGACCCTTCGGGCAAGGGGACGATCCCGGCGCTGACACCGGACAAGCTCTCCTGGTCGGCCACCGACATCGCCTATTACCTCGAGAGCGGCTTTACGCCCGAGTTCGACAGCGCCGGGGGTCATATGGCGGCGGTGGTCGAGAATACCTCAAGACTGCCGGCGGAGGACCGTGCCGCAATTGCCGCATATGTCAAGGCATTGCCCGTGCCCGTGGCGGCAAGCACAGGCTATTAGATCAGAATCGGTGTAGGCTGTCTCCGGACCATATCTGGGGGGATATGATGCATGTGGTGATTGCCGGCGCCGGGCCAACCGGGCTGACGGCCGCTGTCGAGCTGGCCCGTCTTGGCGCGCGCGTCACGACGCTGGAAAAGCGCTCCGGCCCGTCCTATCTGTCGCGCGCGGTGGGGCTTCAGCCCCGCTCGCTCGAGATCCTGCGACCCTCGGGTGTGGCCGATGCCCTCCTGCGCGAAGCTGTGGTTTTTTCCGGCATCACCTTTCATTTGCGTGCCGAAGAGGTGGCGCGGCTGCCGCTGGGCTTCGACGCTGCCAGCCGGCTCTGGGGGCTGGCGCAGGACCGGACCGAGGCGCATCTCGAGACCGCGCTCACCCATTACGGAGAGATCGTGCGCTACGGCGTTGAATTCCGCGGGTTTTCCCAAGATGCCAAGGGCGTCACCGTCGAAACCGGCGATGGCCATCTCGAGGCCGACTACCTGATCGGCGCCGATGGCGTGCACAGCGCCGTCAGAGCGGCCATGGGGCTGGAATTCCGCGGCCGCGACCTGCCCGGCACGTGGTCGATCGCCGATGTGGATGCCGAAGGCTGGCCCGATCCGACACGGTTCCAGGGCTTCCTGCTCGATCAGGGCGACGTGCTGGTGGTGGTGCCGCTGGAAGAATCCCGCTTTCGGGTGATCTCGTCGCGCGAAGATGCGCTGGCGGCCTTGCCGGTGCCGATGGACATCCGCCGGGTACGGCGGCGCGGCAATTTCACCGTCTCGGTGCGGCAGGTGAAGCGCTATCAGGAAGGCCGGGTGTTCCTTGCCGGGGATGCGGCACATTGCCATTCGCCGGTGGGCGGGCGCGGCATGAATCTCGGCATTGCCGATGCCGCCGACCTGGCGCAGCGGATCATCGACGGCACCACCGACGGCTATACCGAGACCCGCCACCCCGAGGGCGCGCGGGTGCTGCGCCTGTCGGAACGCGGGCGCAAGATGCTGAACACCACAAGCGCCACGCGCCGCGGACTGGCGATCCGGGCGATGAAACTCGGCGCCGCGGTGCCGCCGGTCGGCCGGGCGATGGTGCGCCGGCTGGTGTCGGGGTGAGCGCGGGGGATTGAGTGTGGGTGGCGAGAGGCGGGCTGGGTTGCAACCCCGCCCCACGGGATTTCATCCGCGCCGCACCGCAGGTCATGATACCCAGCCGCGACGCGGTCCGCCTTCGGGCCGCGCCGCGCAACCGACGGTCACACCTTGGCGAGCTTGGCGTCGCGATTGGCCTTGAGCCGGGCGAAATCGTCGCCGGCGTGATAAGACGACCGGGTCAGCGGCGTGGCCGAGACCATCAGAAAGCCCTTGCCATAGGCCGATTTCTCGTAGGCCGCGAATTCATCGGGATGCACAAACCGCTCGACCCCGTGGTGTTTCGGCGTCGGCTGCAAATATTGCCCGATGGTCAGGAAATCCACATCCGCGGCGCGCATGTCGTCCATCACCTGGGTCACCGCCTGGCGGTCCTCGCCGAGGCCCACCATGATGCCGGATTTGGTAAAGATCGAGGGGTCGAGTTCCTTGACCCGCTGCAACAGGCGCAGGCTGTGGAAATAGCGCGCGCCGGGCCGCACCTCGGGATAGAGGCCGGGCACCGTCTCGAGGTTGTGGTTGAAGACATCCGGCTTGGCGGCGACCACCACTTCGAGCACTTCGGGGGCGCATTTCAGGAAGTCCGGCGTCAGGATCTCGATCGTCGTGCCGGGCGAGCGATGGCGCACCGCGCGGATGGTCTGGGCAAAGTGATCGGCGCCGCCATCGGCCAGGTCGTCGCGGTCGACCGAGGTGATCACCACATGGTTGAGCCCCAGCTTGTCGACCGCATGCGCCACCCGGCCCGGCTCGAAGACATCGAGGTTTTCCGGGCGGCCGGTGGCGATGTTGCAGAAGGTGCAGCCGCGGGTGCAGATGTCGCCCATGATCATCATGGTGGCATGGCCCTGCGACCAGCATTCGCCGGCATTGGGGCAGCCGGCCTCTTCGCAGACCGTCACGAGGTTGTTCTCGCGCATGATCTTGCGGGTTTCGTTGTACCCTTCGCCGCCGGGCGCCTTGACGCGAATCCAGCTCGGCTTCTTTGGCTGCGCATTGTCCGGGCGATGGGCCTTTTCCGGATGGCGTTGCTCAGGGATCTTGAGGTCTCGCACGATTTATTCCCCGCGACGTTGGCTGATAGCGTGGCCTATAGCATAGGTGCTTGCAGTGAGCCATGCCAGTACGACATTGCTGCCATGCTGTCGCTCACCCCAGTTCTCAAGTATTGCTCACTGCAAGTCAGATCTCCTAGACATCACTTGGATTCTGCACCTGCGAAGGGTTTACTTCGCGCGTGCGGCATTACATATCCGCCGGGCCGGAGCGACCGGCCCCAGACGATTGCCAGCGATTGACGGAGAGCAAGATGAAAACCGGATACAAACTTCCCGATGTGACCTTTCACACCCGCGTGCGCGACGACAGCCTCGAAGGGCCCAACCCCTTCCGCTGGGAAGACAAGACCACGGCGGATTATTTTGCCGGCAAACGGGTGATCCTGTTCTCCCTGCCCGGCGCCTTCACCCCCACCTGCTCGACCTACCAGCTGCCCGGGTTCGAGAAGAACGCCGAGACCTTTGCCAACCATGGCATCGACGCGATCTACTGCATGTCGGTCAACGACAGCTTCGTGATGAACAAATGGGCGCAGGACCAGAAGCTCGAGACCGTCACCGTGATCCCCGACGGCTCGGGTGAATTCAGCCGCAAGATCGGCATGCTGGTGGCCAAGGACAACCTCGGCTTCGGCATGCGCTCCTGGCGCTATGCGGCCATCGTCAAGGACGGCGTCATCGAAGCCTGGTTCGAAGAGCCCGGCCTGGCCGACAACCACGGCGAAGACCCCTATGGCGTCTCGTCGCCCGAGACCGTTCTGGAGTACCTGGCCGAAGACGCCAAGGGCGTCGCGGCGGAATAATCCGGGTTTCGGGGGCTCTGCCCCCGTCCTCGCAAGCGAGGACTCCCCCGGCGGTATTTGAGAAGAGAAGAAGGACTGGGGGGTGCCTCGGTCCTTTTTTGTATTTGGAAGATGGGCCTACAGGATCGGCCAGGGGCTGGTGGGTTTGGTGCGGCGCAGGACGAAATTGGTGTGGCTGGCGCGGACGAGGCCGGAGGCCAGGATGCCGCGCATCAGGAAATGCTCGAGGTCCTCGGGGTCCTTGGCGGCGATCTTCAGAATATAATCGCTCTCGCCGGTAACGCTGGCGCATTCGATGATCCGGTCTTCGGTCTGCACCAGGCGGTTGAAGGCGCCAATGGTGTCTTCGCGGTGATCCATCAGGGTGACAAAGACATAGGCCAGGGCATGAAGCCCCAGAAGCTTGGGATTGAGCCGCGCGGTATAGCCGGTGATCAGCCCGGCCTCCTCCATCCGCTTGATGCGCCGCCAGCAGGGCGAGGTGGAGAGCGCCACCCGCCCCGCGATCTCCTGGATGCTGGCCTTGCCGTCGGTTTGCAGCAGGTGGAGGATTCGACGGTCGGTGTCGTCGAGCGCGAGGGTCATCTTGCCTCTCTTTCCGCGAGCTTCAGGCAAATCTTTCCGTCATTCTGCGCAGAGACGGCAAGATGGGCAAGTTTTTCCCGGCAATCGGATGGAAAATACCCGGCAAGGAGGAGCCATCATGCCGAAATCCACCAGTTATGCCGCCAAGATCCCCGACGCGCGGGGCCGTATCGCCTATGACGCCGAGGAAGACGCCGTCTGGCGCGACCTCTATGCCCGGCAATTGCCCAATGTGCAGGCGCATTCGGCGCGGGCCTACCTCGACGGTCTGGCGCGGGTCGGCCTGCCGGAGACCCGGGTGCCGCAATGCCCCGATGTCTCGGAGACGCTGCGGGCGCTGACCGGCTGGCAGGTGCAGCCGGTGCCGGCGCTCATCCCGTTTGGCAAATTCTTCTCGATGCTGGCCGAGCGGGCGTTTCCGGCGGCGTCCTTTATCCGCCGACGCGAGCATTTCGACTATATCGAGGAGCCCGACATCTTTCATGAGCTCTTCGGCCATACCCCGCTGCTGACCGATCCGCGCTTTGCCGGGTTCAGCCAGGCGATCGGCCAGGCCGGGCTGCGGGCCGGTCCCAAGGAGTATGCCTGGCTGATCCGGCTGTACTGGTTCTCGATCGAATTCGGCCTGGTGGTCGAGGATGGCGGTTACAAGGCGCTGGGATCGGGGCTGGCCTCGTCGGTGACCGAACTTCCCTGGAGCGTGCAGGACAAGGGCCCGGAGCGGCGGCCGTTCAACATTATCGACATCCTGCGCACGCCCTACCGGATCGACATTCATCAGCCGATCTATTTCGTGATCGAGGATCTCGACGATCTGTTTGCCGCCGCCGAGCGCGACCTGCTGGCGGATGTGCATGCGGCGCAGGCGCTGGGCCTGCATGCGCCGGCCTATCCGCCCAAAGATGACGCAGCCTGAGGAGCGCAGACCATGACAACCTGTAACATCGGTGGCGGCTGTTCACCGGACACGCCGACCATGTCACGACACGACGCCCAGGCGCAGCTCAAGACGCTGCATGCCGATTGGCAGCTGTCCGAGGATGGCAGCACGATCACCCGGCGGATTGCGGTGAAGGGATTTGCCAAGGCGGTCTATCACGCCAATCTCGCCGCCTGGATGGCCGACCGACACGGCCATCACCCCGACGTGGCCTTCGGCTGGGGTTATTGCGCGCTGAGTTACACCACCCACGAGGCCGGCGGGCTGACCGAGATCGACATCGCCTGCGCCAAGGAATTCGACGGGCTGCTGGCCTGAGCGTCAGCCGATCAGCGTGTCACCGCCCTGCACCTCGTCGTAGAACCGGCGCAGCCGTTGCAGGGCGATGCGCAGCACGATCTTGCCCGAGCGCGCCGACCAGCCCATGCGCTTTTCGGTCACTTCGAGGCCTTCGAGATAGCAGCAGCAGCGCAGCGCCACATCGCCAAGGCCGGGGCCGAGGTCGCCGAGCGCCCGGGCAACCCGGCGGCGGGCCTCGGTGCTGGCCAGGGGGCCCTCGCCCGGGCCGCTGCCCTGGGTGCCGCCGGTCAGAAAGCTGTCCCAGTTCTGGGTGGTGCGGGCGGCCATCTGGGCAATCTCGAAATCCTCGCGCAGCCGTTCGCCGGCCGAGACCAGATCATCGGTCAGAAATCGCGCGCCGTCCTTGTCCCTGCGCCGCGCCAGCAAGGTGAGCGGCGTCTCATTGGCGCTGTAGCGGATGCGCTTGCGCGGCAACGGCGGCGCCACCGCCGACGGCGCGGCGGAAAACGGCGCCTGGGCCTCGGCCATGCCGCAGGCGCCGGCCTGCGCTCCGCTTTCGTCCTGCGCCAGAAGCCGGCTCAGCGCGGCGCGACCGGACGGGGTGATGTGATAGCGCGCAATCCGCCCCGGCACCTTGCAGGCGATCCATTCCTTCAGCGCCAGTGCCTCGGCAATCTGGGTGTCGACCACCGCGGTGCGCTGGGTGGTGCCGGAGGCGGTGTCGCGCACCACAACCGCCTTTTCCATGTCAGGCACCACCGCCAGCACGGCGCCGCTTTCGGTCAGCCGCCGCAGGATGCGCCGGGCCTCTCGGTCAAGGGTTTCGTCGTCGGTCTGGGTGCAGTCGCGCCGGGAGTGGGCCGCCATGGGTTCGCCTTTCGCAAAGGGCGCCTTGTCGGTGGTGGATTTCCCGAGCTGTCGCAATGCGGCATCGACCAGCGGATCGTCGCGCCGGTTTTCAAGCCGCCGCACCTGCCGCAAAACAGTAGAGGGATGGCACCCCGAAAGCCGCGCCAGCTGCCGCAGCGAGAGACCATGCTCGACGTGACGGATGTAATGAGCCGCCGCCTCTGGCACCCAGCCGGGCCAATTCCACGCGGCAGGCCAGTCGATCACCTTCGACGGTCCGAACTCAGTCTTGCACAAGGCTCATATCCCACGATTTATCAAGATATCCACAACCTAAAGGCGACAAGGTTACTCGTTGGTTAATTGTTGCCGCATGGTGAACATCATTGTTTCCAAAGGATAAACAATTCTGACAGCGGCGCACTCTGCCGGGCGGCCGCACGCAACACCCGTGAAAAGTGTGAGACCTTTGGCGAAATCCTGCTTAACGAGAGGAACCGCCATGCAAGACGCCCTGACCATCCTGCGCCGGCTGCGCCGTCCCCGACTTCTGATCCGGGCGGCGCGTGCCGGGCTTGCCGAGTATCGTCGTGACGTGCACCTGCGCCGCACGCTCGGAGGCGAGGCGCCGCAGCGCTGCGGGCCGGCGCTGATCCGGCTGATCGAGATCGAGACCGATCTCAATGATGCCCGACTTCGGAAATGCGCAAGCTACAGCGTCGCCCGCCATGTCGAGGTGCTGGTGGCGATGATGGGCGAGGCGCAGCTGCTGCGCCCCGCGCAATGAGGCCGTTCAGGTAAAGCTGTCGGGCATCGAGGCCTTCTTGTTGGCGACATAGCCGGCCAGCGCCTCGTTGACGCCCGGATCGATTGCCGGCTGCTGGTAGTCGCGCAGCATCCGCTCCACCCGCTCGGCGGCCAGGGTCATGGTGTCGCGGGCGCCCTCTTCGTCCCAGGTCTCGAACGGCTTGTAGTCGAACAGCTGGGTTTTCCAGAAGGCATCCTGGAAATTGGCCTGGGTATGGGCGCAGCCGAGGTAGTGGCCGCCGGGGCCGACCTCGCGGATCGCGTCCATCGCCTGGGCGTTTTCATCCGCCACCACGCCGGCGGCCATCTTGTGCAAGGTGCCGAGCTGGTCGGCGTCCATCACGAATTTCTCGAAGCTCGACACCAGCCCGCCTTCGAGCCAGCCGCAGGCGTGCAGCATGAAATTGACCCCGCCCAGCAGCGCCGCGTTGAGCGTATGGGTCGTCTCGTAGGCGGCCTGGGCATCGGGCAGTTTCGACCCGCAGAGCCCGCCGCCGGAGCGATAGGGCAGCCCCATGCGCCGCGCCAGCTGACCGGCGCCATAGAGAATCTGGCTGGCCTCGGGGGTGCCGAAGGTGGGCGCCCCGGAGCCCATGTCGATCGAGGTCACGAAGGTGCCGAAGATCACCGGCGCGCCGGGGCGGATCAGCTGGGAATAGGCGATGCCGGCCAGCACCTCGGCCAGCACCTGGGTCAGCGTGCCCACCACCGAGACCGGCGCCATCGCCCCGCCGACGATGAAGGGCGAGACGATGCAGGCCTGGTTGTTCCTTGCGTAGACCTCGAGCGCGCCCATCATCACGTCGTCGAAGGTCATCGGCGAGTTGACGTTGATCAGCGAGGTCATCACCGTGTTCTGCTGCACGAAGTCGCGGCCAAAGAGGATCTCGCACATCTCGACCGAATCCTGCGCCCGGCTGGGTTCGGTCACCGAGCCCATGAACGGCTTGTCCGAAAGCGTCATATGGGCGTGCAGCATGTCGAGATGGCGCTTGTTCACCGCCACGTCGGTGGGCTCGCAGACGGTGCCGCCGGAATGGTGCAGCCATTTCGACATGTAGCCCAACTTCACGAACTTGCGGAAATCCTCCATCGTCGCATAGCGGCGGCCACCGGCCATGTCGCGCACGAAGGGCGGGCCATAGACCGGCGCGCAGACAAGGCCCTTGCCGCCGATCACCACGTTGCGCTCTGGGTTGCGGGCGTGTTGCGTAAAGGAGGATGGCGCCGTGGCGCAGAGCTTGCGGGCCAGGCCACGCGGAATATGCACCCGTTCCCCCTGGACATCGGCGCCGGCCTCTTTCCAGCGCGCGCAGGCGGCAGGGTTGTTGACGAAATTGACGCCTATCTCTTCCAGCAAGGTCTCGGCATTGGTCTCGATGATCTCGAGCACCTCTTCGGTCAGCACCTCGAAATTCGGGATGTTGCGCTCGATATATTTTGCCGTGTCAAAGCTCACGGCGGAGCGTGCCGCGCGCCGCGCGGCGCCGCCGCCGCCCCGTGCCCGCCTGCGAGTTGCTGCGTCTGACATGTGCTCACCCTTTCGATCTTGCCCGGGCGCTGCCGGTAATTACCCCGGATTTACAGCAGGGTCAGAACGACGCGTGTGGGAAATCCGCCCTTTGAGGCGGGAAAACGACATGCCGGGGCGATCAATCGCCTGTCGAGCGCAGCCGCCAGCCGGTCTGTTCCGGCAGAAAGACCTCGATCGCCGCGCTGGCCACCACCTGGGTGTCGCCCGCTAGATGGGGCACGTCCATGCCGCCCTTTACCGCCGTGATCGCCACCGTGCCGAAAGGGAACTTTCCGGCCAAGGCCTGCGTCTCCACCGCTTCGGGGTGTTGCACGCCCAGCGTCACCTTGATCTGAACCGCATCGGGCGGCAGGTTCAGCGTCTGGACCACATGCAGGCTGGAATGGCGCAGCGCATCGTCGATCGCCCGGCCGGCGGCCTTGGTGTAATCCGCGCCGTGCAGGTCGACGCCCTGCCCCATCTCGATGATCAGCCGCCTCATGCCACCCGCTCCATGTCGAAGGAGACCGTCAGCGCGGCATGGGCGATCACCGTCGGATTGCCCGTCCCCTCGGGGCGCGGAATGTCGAGACCGCCGGCCACCACATCGAGTTCCGGCGCGCCATAGGGAAAGACCGCCGCCACCGCCGCGCGATCAACCTTGTCGGGCTGCTGCACGGCGATCTGCACCGATATCGCCATGTCGCTCTTGTCAAAACCGAAAAGCTCGGCGGCATTGATCGAATTGTGCCACAACGCGTTCTCCACGGCGCGTTTCGCCGCCTGGGTGTAATCGCCACGCCGCAGCGAGGTGCCCATGCCGAATTCCGTCAATATCCGTTCCATCGTGATCCTCCGTTTGCCGCAGGCAGGCACGAAGCGCGCCCAAAGGTCAACGGCCAATCGGATCCTTTGACCCGGGGCGCGGGGATGTGCATGATGGAGGTGGGGAGCGGGCAGAAACGGTGGCGCAATGACGACCCAGACCGAAGCCCGCACGGAGCGCGACGAACGCAAGACACTGACATCGCCGGAAATCACGGCGGTGGCGCACCTCTACCGTGGCGAGGTCTATCGCAGCACGATCTGGCGCACGCGGCTCGACACCACGACCAACTGGTCGGTGGTGACGCTGGGGGTGGCATTGTCGATTTCCTTCTCCTCGCCCGAGGCCTCGCCCCTGCCGCTGGTGCTGGTCGGCGTGCTGATCCTGCTGTTCCTGATGCTCGAGGCGCGGCGCTATCGCTATTTCAACGTCTGGCGGGCGCGCTGCCGCTGGCTCGAGACCCATTTCTATGCGCCGATGCTGCATGACGGCGACCTGCATCTCGAGGATCAATGGCAACAGACCCTGGCCGAGGACTATCTGCGCCCGCGCTATCATGTCGGCTTCTTCATCTCGGTCGGGCGACGCATCCGCAGCAATTACCTGTGGATCCTGCTGATCCAGACCCTGGCCTTTGCCGGCAAGATCGCGGTGCATCCGACCCCGGTGCAAAGCTGGGCCCAGGCGGTCGACCGTGCTAATGTCGGGCCGATCCCGGGCGAGCTGCTGTTTCTCGGCGGGTTCCTCTATGTCACGGTCTGGACCGGCATCGCCTATTGGTCCTATCAGAAAGACGCCGCGAAACACCGCCGGAGCGGCCGGCCCCGATCCGACAGCATGGGATGACCGTCCCGGACCCCGCTCCGGGACCTCGCGTCCCGGGATAACCTTTGGGTCCAGCGCGGCCGCTCACCGGGAGCCCCCGGATCAAGTCCGGGGCGCGCGGGGCGGATACCCGGCGGAGGATCCCCCGGCAAAACGCATTGACACTCTTGCCCTCTCCCCCGCGCGCGCCTAAAGCCCTGTCATGACCCAGGACACCCATGACCGCCTTCTGATCATCGACTTCGGCAGCCAGGTAACGCAGCTCATTGCGCGCCGCCTGCGCGAGCTCAACGTCTATTGCGAAATCCACCCCTACCAGAACGTGACCGACGCCTTTCTGGCCGAATTTGCGCCCAAGGCCGTGATCTTTTCCGGCGGGCCGGATTCGGTGATGCGCGACGGCTCGCCCCGGCCGCCGAAATCGGTCTATGAGCTGGACGTGCCGATCCTGGGCATCTGTTACGGCCAGCAGGTCATGATGCAGGATCTGGGCGGCAAGGTCGAAGCCGGCGAACATGCCACGGCCGAATTCGGCCGCGCCTGGGTGACCCCGGCAGAGACCCGCCCCGATCTGCTCACCGGCTGGTTCATGGATGGCTCGGGCCGCGAGCAGGTCTGGATGAGCCACGGCGACCATGTCTCTGAAATCGCACCCGGTTTCGCCGTCTACGGCACTTCGCCCGGCGCGCCCTTTGCCATCACCGCCGATCTCGAGCGGCGGTTCTATGCCGTGCAGTTCCACCCCGAGGTGCACCATACCCCCAACGGCAAGACGCTCTACGAGAACTTCGTGCGCGATGCCGGCTTCGAGGGCGACTGGACCATGGACGCCTATCGCGAGGAGGCGATCCGCAAGATTCGCGAACAGGTCGGCGACAAACAGGTGATCTGCGGGTTGTCCGGCGGCGTCGACAGCTCGGTCGCGGCGGTGCTGATCCACGAGGCGATCGGCGATCAGCTCACCTGCGTCTTTGTCGATCACGGCCTGCTGCGGCAGAACGAGGCCGAGGAAGTCGTGACGATGTTCCGCGACAACTACAACATTCCGCTGATCCACGCCGATGAATCCGAGCTGTTCCTGGGCGAGCTGGAGGGCCAGAGCGACCCCGAGACCAAGCGCAAGATCATCGGCAAGCTGTTCATCGACGTGTTCCAGAAATACGCCGGCGAGATCGAGGGCGCCGAGTTCCTGGCGCAGGGCACGCTCTATCCCGACGTGATCGAATCGGTGTCGTTTTCCGGCGGCCCCTCGGTGACGATCAAGTCGCACCACAACGTCGGCGGGTTGCCCGAGAAAATGGGGCTGAAGCTGGTCGAGCCGCTGCGCGAACTCTTCAAGGACGAGGTGCGCGCGCTGGGCCACGAGCTGGGTCTGCCGGCCTCCTTTATCGGCCGCCATCCCTTCCCCGGCCCGGGCCTCGCCATCCGTTGCCCCGGCGAGATCACCCGCGAAAAGCTCGAGATCCTGCGCAAGGCCGATGCCGTCTATATCGACCAGATCCGCAAGCACGGGCTTTATGACGAGATCTGGCAGGCCTTTGTCGCGATCCTGCCGGTGCGCACCGTGGGCGTGATGGGCGACGGCCGCACCTATGATTTCGCCTGTGCGCTGCGCGCCGTGACCTCGGTCGACGGGATGACGGCGGATTACTATCCGTTCAGCCATGATTTCCTGGGCGAAACCGCGACCCGGATCATCAACGAGGTCAAGGGAATCAACCGGGTGACCTATGATGTGACGTCGAAACCGCCGGGAACGATCGAATGGGAATGAGCGGGCGGTAAAGGCCCGTCCGGCGCCCTCGCAGAGTTCTGCGGGGGCGTTTTTGTTTCCGCGCCGCCGATCTGGCGGGAAGGCCCGCGCGCTACCCTGGCACCTTCGGCGGTGGCCGGCGGAAGATCTCGCGGAACATGCCGGGTGTCAGCGCCGACAGCGGGTTGACCGAGATCTTCGGCGCGCTGGCCTTGCCGCGCAGGTTGAAGTTGAAGCCGAACAGCCCCTCGCCCTTGCGCGAAAACAGCTGACCGACGAAATTGACCACATAGATCGGCGACAACACCCCCTGCATGTCCATCGTCTGGCTCGCCAGATCGTAATAGCCGTCCAGGCTGATGCCCATCGACGGGCCGACCGCGCTCGATCGGGTGAGGATCACCTGTTTCGGCGTCAGCCGGAATCGCGCCTCGACCTCGGGAAAGGAAATCCCCTGGCCGCCCAATTGCTCGAGCAGGCCGATCACCGAGATCGCGTTCAGCAGATCGGCCATCACCGGGGCATTGCGGATGCGGGTGTCGCGAATGTCGAGCTCGCCGTCGAAAGTGCCGGCGGCGCCGGTGGGCAACAGCTTGAGGTGGAAGGTGCCGCCATGCATGTTCTTGAGCAGTCCGGCATCGCGCAGCACCGCACCGGCATCCTCCGATTTGATCACGAAACGGCTGCCCTTGCCGGTCGGGCTGACGCTGCCGCGTACCGGCACACCGCCATTGAGCCGCGCGGTGAAATTGCCCTTCATCCCGCCGCTCAACGCGAAATCGCCGCGAAAATCGGTGAGCACGATGCCATCGGTCAATTGCAGCCGGTCGGGCGCCAGGGTGAGCGGCCCCGGTGCCGCGCCGCCGCGCGCGGATGTGCCGCCACCGCTGCCGCTGGTCGAGGTGAAGGGCGCGTTGCGCATGTCGATCCGGCCGCCCGAAACCTGCACCGCCGGAGCGCTGCCGCGCCCCCGCCCGGTCAGCGTCACCGGCGCGTCAAGCCAGCTGCCGGCGCGCAGCCGGGTGATCGCCAGCGATTGCAACCCGCCGCTCTCGCGCAGGGTCAGCCGGCCCTCGAGGTCGAGCCCGGGGCCGCTCAGTGCCAGCGAATCGACCCGCACCGGTTTTCCAAGCACACCGTCGATGGCCAGCGTGCCGGTGCGCGCCTGTCCCATCGACCAGCCGATCGCATCGAGCCGAAGCCCCAGCCCGGCAAGATCGGAGGTCAGGGAAAATTCCGGCGGCCTGCCCTTGGCCAGCGCCAGTTCCAGCCGCCCCTGGCCCTGCCCCGAGACCGAGCCGGGTGGCAGGGTGATATTGAACGTGTCGAGCGTCTCTTGCGACAGGGTCACATCCGCCACCACCTGCGATCCCGCATCCGCCGCCCCCGGCCCCAGCCCGGTTTCCCAGCTGCCGTCAAACGGCACGCCGGCTAGGGTGCCGGCGCCTTCGATCCTCAGGTGCCGGTTGCTGGCGGTAAAGCTCAGCGCCTTGGCGGCAAGCGGCTTTCCGGGCACGATCTGCCGGCTCGAAACGCCAAACCCCCGTCCCGCGACCGCAAAGCTCACCTCGCCCGGCGCGGGCTTTTTCTTCAGCGGGAAATCGATCTGCCCCGACGCCTGCACCCGGCCGTGAGCGAGATCGACCGGCCGGCCCGCCTTGTCCAGCGCGCGCATCGGTTCCTGGTTCAGCACCCAGAGCGCCGCATGCACCGGCCCGGCGGCCTTGAGCTGCACCTGCGCCGGGCCGCGCCGCACCCGGACATCGGGAATGGTAAAGACCGTCCCGGCCACATCCAGCGCCCCGCCCTCTTTCGCGGTCAGGGTGCCACTGTCGACGCTGACCGCCAGCCGGTTGTTTTCGAACTGCAACAGACCCGATGCGTCGGTGACCGGCGGCAGGGTCTTCATGAAGCGCACCCGCGCCTCGGCGACCTCGGCGCTGACAAAGAGATCGGGCGCCGCGCCGTCGGGATAGGCGCGCAGCCGCACCGCCATGTTGCGCAACCGGCCGTCCAGCACATTTGTGGCAACCCAGTCGCGGGTCTTGGGCTTGAAACCGGCGGGCCAGAGACCCAGCAGCCGGTCCGGCGCGATTTCGTCGAGCTGGCCCATGACCGAGATGTCCCAGCCCTCCGGCGCCGCCTCGACCCGGCCCCGCGCGCGCAGGGTCTGGCCGGTGTCGGACAGGGCCAGCCGGCCGATGCGCAACACGAAGGGATCGAGCGCCAGATGGAAATCGAGCGCCGCCGAGGTCAGCGTCTGCGGCGCATCGTACAGGCCCACCGGATTGGCGCTGATCCCGGCGAGGCTGACCTGCCCCTGCAAGGAAAACGGCAGGCCGCTGTCGGTCCCCTCGAGCACCGCGCTGCCGTCGCCGGTGGCGTTGATCCAGTCGCTGACCACCGCGATCTCGTTGAAGCGCAGGGTCTCTTCGGCGGGATCATAGGTGAAATAGGACCGGGCCGAGGTAAAGGGGATCGGCCGGGTGGCGTCGCTGGGCTGGACCACGCCTTCGCCGATGCTGAGCGTCGCGCTGAGCGGGCCAAGCCGGCCGTCTTCGTGAAACGAGGTCCGCAGCGACCCCGAGATCGGCGCCCGAAGCACGCCGAGCCAGGCCAGCGCCGCGCTCTGGCTGGCAATGTCGCCCGAGGCCACATCGGTGACGCTGACCCCGAGGCTGACCGCGTTGGAACCGATCGCGCTTTCGCCGAATACCTCGAGCGTGGCGGCGTAGGAGCGGCCGCTGAGCAGTGCAAAATCGCCCCGCATCTGCAAGATCTCGCTTTCGCGCGACAGCGCCAGCCGGCCGCCGTCCACCGTCCAGCTGCGGCGCGCGCGGGCGTCCTGAAATTGCAGGGTAACGGCGTTGATCTCGATCTCCCGCAGGGCGGCGAACTGCGGCTGATAGACAAAGTCGTCGATCTTCTCGATCAACCCGTTGAGCCCGATCCCGGCCTCGCCCAGACCGTCGCCAAAGGCCAGGTCGAGCGCCCCGTCGGCGCCGCGCCGCAGCCGCAGGAACACCCCGGCGACCGACACGCTGCGCGGCTGCAACCGGCCTTCGAATATCGCCCGCCGGGCGATCTTGATGTCGGCATGCGACAGTTCGAGCAACAGCCGCCCGGTTTCGGCCTGGCGCAGCTCCACATCCTCGAGCGCGATTTCGGGGCGCAGGTCGGATTGCACGTACAGCGTCATCTCGCTGAAGCTCAGCTCGTACCCCGGCATCTGCCGTGCGAGACGCGTCTCGATCTCGGCGCGCAGCCAGTCGGGCGCGTTCAGCGGCTTGCCCAGCAGCGCCACGCCGCCCCAGACCAGCGACCCGGTCAGCAATGCGACCCAGAACACCATCCAGAGCGCGGCACGCGCCACGATCGCCCGCTTGCGGGGACCGCACCGCCGAACCGCTCTCGCCCCCTGATCGGGGCCGGTCTGTTGCGGGGTCGTATCGTCCTGTTCGCTGCTCACCGGCTGGGGCCGCCTCCCGAGAATTGACAAGCCTGTGTTTTTCTGGCCTGCCCGGCCCTAATATTGGGTGAAGGCCCGGCAACCAAGGGAAAGCGAAGCATATGACCACAGGCGTCCTTCAAACCGGCGAAATCGTGCCGGAGATCACCCTGCCACGCGATGGCGGCGAAACTGTGAACCTCGGCGCGCTGCGGCCCGCGCCGGTGGTGCTGTTTTTCTATCCCCGCGATCTGACTTCGGGCTGCACCAAGGAGGCGATCGCCTTTTCCGCCCTGCGCGCCGATTTCGAGGCGGCCGGGGCGCAGGTCTTCGGGATTTCCAAGGATTCGGTCCAAAGTCACGACAAGTTCGTTGCGAAACATGATCTGACTGTACCGCTTCTGTCGGACGAAGCTACGGATATCGCCGAGATTTTCGGCGTCTGGCAGGAAAAGAAGATGTACGGCAAGACCTTCATGGGCATCGTGCGCTCGACCTTCCTGATCGATAGCGAGGGCCGGCTGGCCCGCGAATGGCGCAAGGTCAAGGTTGATGGCCATGCCGAAGAGGTGCTGGACGCGGTGCGCGCCCTATGAGCCGCAGCCTCGCGGAGATGGCCACCGAGGTGCTGATCACCGCCGATGGCCGCGAAAAGACCCGGCTGTCGCGCGCCCATGCCGTAACCTGGCTGGCGGCGCGCGCTGAAGGCCGGCCGCTGCCGGTCGGCCGCGCCGCGCCGCCGCAGCGCCCGGCACGGCCCGAACAGCCCGAACTCCTGTCGCCGCGCGACGTGCCGAAACGCAAGCCCGGCAGCCCGGCGGGGCGTATCGCCCTGCTGCATGCGGTTGCACATATCGAACTCAATGCCGTCGATCTGCACTGGGATATCATTGCCCGCTTTACAGATACCGACTTTCCGCCCGGCTTCTACGATGACTGGGTGCGGGCGGCGGACGACGAATCCAAGCATTTCAACCTGATGTGCGACTGCCTCGAGGCCGAAGGCAGTTTCTATGGTGCGCTGCCGGCCCATGCCGGCATGTGGCGCGCCGCCGAGGATACCGCGGGTGACATTCTCGGGCGGCTGGCCGTGGTGCCGATGGTGCTCGAGGCGCGCGGGCTCGACGTGACGCCGGGCATGATCGAGATCTTCCGCAAGGCCGGCGCGACCCGGGCGGTCGAGGCGCTGGAGGTGATCTACAGCGAAGAAGTGGCGCATGTGGCCTATGGCTCGAAGTGGTTCCACTTTCTCTGCGGGCGGCACAATCTCGACCCGAAAGACGTGTTCCACGAGCTGGTCACAAAATATTTCAAAGGCCCGCTCAAACCGCCTTTCAACGAGGAAAAACGCGCCGAAGCCGGTCTTCCGCCGGATTTCTACTGGCCACTGACCGCCGAGGGCGCTGCGTAGCGCGCGGCGCGCGGTCGGCAAGACCGAAAGCGCTTACCTTACGCAACCCCTTCCGATATCGGCGAATATTCGCCCATTGCCGGGTTTGAGCGCCGCTTTGCCGAATCGCGCGGCTTGCAAACTTGCGCGTGTGTAAAGCTCTGGTTAAGGAAGCCTGAGGGGCAAAGTGCCGGGGACAGGCACCCTTGGACTGGACGAACAAGATAAGGGACGGCTGCGGTGCGGACACGGCTAGCAATCAGAATTCATGCGATCCTAGAGAGATACTTCCCGGAACGCCGTCTGTTCCTGCGATCGGACACCGACACCCGCTTCATCCGTCTGAAATCCGAAACCCAGTTCATCGCCTTCACCGGCTCGGCGCTGGTCATCGCCTGGTCGATCATCGCCACCGCCATCCTGCTGATGGATTCGATCGGCGCCGGAAACTTCCGCGAACAGGCCCGCCGCGACCAGCAGACCTATATGTCGCGCCTCAATTTGCTCAGCCAGGAACGCGACGCCCGCGCCTCGGACGCGCTGGCCGCGCAGGAGCGCTTCAACTCGGCGCTCGAACGGATCTCGCTGATGCAGAGCGAACTGCTCGGCTCGGAAATCCGCCGGCGTGAGCTGGAAACCGGCATCGAAGTCGTCCAGACCACCCTGCGCAACGTGATGTCCGACAAACGGGCGGTGGAAACCAAATTCGCCGCGCTTCAGGACGCGATGGAAAACGGCGGCCCGATGCCCGGCCATTCCGACATGGCCGACAGCGAAACCGTCGACCTGCTCGCCAATGCGCTGGAACGCACCGCGCAGGAACGCGACCGCGTGGTGGCCGACGCCCAGCAGGCGTTGATTGCCGCCGACGCCATGGCCACCGAACTGCGCAGCATGGAAGAGAAGAACGACGCCATCTTCCGCCAGCTCGAAGAGGCGATGACGATCTCGGTCACCCCGCTCGACAAGATGTTCAAGGCCGCCGGCATGAACCCCGACAACATCCTCGACAAGGTGCGGGCCGGCTATTCCGGCCAGGGCGGTCCGCTGATGCCGCTGAGCTTTTCCACCAAGGGCGGCGAGCTCACCGAAGACAGCAAGCGCGCCAACCGCATCCTCAACCAGATGGATCGGCTCAACCTCTATCGCATCGCCGCTGCCAAGGCGCCTTTTGCCAACCCGCTGAAGGATTCCTATCGCTTCACCAGCGGCTTCGGCTATCGTTGGGGCCGGCTGCACGCCGGTGCCGATTTCGCCAGCGCCCACGGCACCCCGATCTATTCCACCGCCGATGGCATCGTGGTCCATGCCGGCTGGCAGTCGGGCTATGGCAAGCTGGTCAAGATCCAGCATGAATTCGGCATCGAGACACGCTATGCGCATATGTCGAAAATCCGCGTGAAGAAGGGCCAAAGGGTCTCGCGCGGTGATCGCATCGGTGATATGGGAAACACAGGACGCTCCACCGGCACGCATCTGCACTATGAGGTCCGTGTTGGCGGCAAAGCCGTCAATCCAATGATTTATCTGAAGGCTGCGAAAGATGTTTTCTAAAAGCAAAATCAATGAGCCCGGCCCCAAGGCCGACGACGCTGCAAAGCCTGCGGCCGCAGAACAGAAGAAGCCCACAATGCCTCCACAGTCCGAATACAAGCCCTCCTCCGCGCCCAAGACCAAGCCGCCGGCGTCGGTCCTGTCGGCCGATCTGCACGTGGTCGGCAACATGAAGACCACCGGCGACATTCAGGTCGAGGGCACCGTCGAGGGCGATATTCGTGCCCACCTGCTGACCATCGGCGAAACCGCCACCATCAAGGGCGAATGCGTCGCGGATGACGTCGTCGTCAATGGCCGCATCGTCGGCCGGGTGCGCGGCCTCAAGGTGCGCCTGACCGCCACCGCGCGGGTCGAAGGCGACATCATCCACAAGACCATCGCGATCGAGAGCGGCGCGCATTTCGAAGGCTCGGTGCAGCGCCAGGACGACCCGCTGAACGCCAAGGGCAAGGCACCGGCGCAACAGCCGCAAGAGCAGCAGCAGCGCCCCGCCGGCCAATAAGCCCGGCCTCGCGTCGACCCGTACCGAATGAAAGTCCCGCCGCGTGCGGGGCTTTTCCGTTCCGCCGGCCGCTTCCGGCGAAACCGCGCCCGAGGCCGCAAAGGATGACCGGATGACCTTTCCCGATTTCATTACCAGCCAGCCCGGACTTGACCTGCCCTATCCAGAGGATGTGGTGCAAAGCGCCACCGTCCGGTCGAATGACAGGCTGGTGGTGTTTTTCACCTTCCTGAAGGACATGGACCTGCCTCTCCATGCCCACAAGGCACAATGGGGCAGCGTCGTCGAAGGCGAGATCGAACTGACCATCGGCGGCGAAACCCGCATCTATCGCCCCGGCGACAGTTATTCCATCGCCGCAGGCGTCGAACATGGCGCCCGGATCAAGGCCGGCACCCGGGTGATCGACGTCTTCGAAGAGCCCGACCGCTATCCGCTCAAGCCGTGACGGCGGTGGACCGCCCACCGCGTTGACAGTCGTTGCCCGACAGGCCGGGCAGAGCTAGGACCGCTGCATGAAACCCACCGCGTTGCTCACCGCCGCTGCCCTGGGACTGGCGCTCGCCAGCCCGCTTGGCGCGCATCCGCATATCTATATCGACACCGATTTCGACCTGGTCTTCGACACCGACGGCAAGCTTGCGGCGGTGCGTATCGACTGGGCCTACGACGATTTCTATTCGCTGCTGATGATCGAGGAAAACGGTCTCGACGCCGATGGCGACGGCACCCCCGAACAGGCCAGGCTCGACGCCTTTGCCGGCCAGGACGTCGATTGGGAAGCGGGCTTTCCGGGCCATTTCACCCTCGACGCCGCCGGCACGCCGCTGGCACTTGGCCTGCCCGAGGAGCACCGCGTGCGTTATGAGGACGGGCGGATCATCACGTCGCACCTGCGGCCGCTGGTGGCGCGTTTCGAGATCGACGCCGCGCCGCTGGTGGCCCGGTCCTATGACCCGACCTATTTTGTCGCCTATGACGTGCCCGAGACCCCGGGCAGCCAGGGTCGTGACGATTGCAGCCTGACCCGCAACGTCGCCTCGCGCGATGCGGCGATGAAGGAATACGGCGATCAGCTCGCGGCGGTGGACGCCAGCGACGATCCCTTCCAGGTGGTCGACCTGCCCGACATCGGCATCCTCTTTGCAGACAGTTTCGAGATTACATGCAACGCACCCTCCTGATCTTTCCCCTGCTGCTGGTGGCAGGCGCCACCTGGGCCGTGATGCAGGGCCATGACGATGCCCTCGTGCGCTGGGCCGCCGAGGGCCAGCGCGAGTTCCAGAACGCCCTGGCCGGCGCCCTGCGCGCGCTGCGCGCCGAAGAGCCCGGCGCGGTGCTGGCGCTGGTCGGTGTCTGCTTTGCCTATGGCTTCTTTCACGCCGTCGGCCCCGGCCATGGCAAGCTGCTGATCGGCGGCTACGGGCTGTCGCACCGCGTGCCGCTGGGCCGGCTCACGGTGATTTCGCTGCTGTCGTCGCTGGGCCAGGCGCTGAGCGCCATCGTGCTGGTGCTCTCCGGTCTGTTCCTGCTCGACTGGACCCGCAGCCAGCTCACCGACACCGCCGAAAAGGTCATGCTGCCGCTGAGCACCCTGGCGATCGGCCTGATTGGCGGCTGGCTGGCGCTGCGCGGCGCGCGCAAGCTCTGGCGGCTGCGTCGCGATCAGGCTCATGCCCACCACGGCTGCACCCATCGCCACGGACCGACGCAGGAAGAGCTGCGCCGTGCCGGCGGGCTGCGCGACGCCCTGGTGCTGATCGCCGGCATCGCCGCGCGCCCCTGTTCGGGCGCGATCCTGCTGCTGGTGCTGAGCTGGCACATGGACATCCTCACCACCGGCATTCTCGGCGCCCTGGCGATGTCGCTGGGCACCGCCGCGCTGTCGATCCTGGTGGCCACGATCAGCGTCGTCGCCCGCGACAGCACCCTGCTGTCGCTGGCCGACACCCGCCGCGCGGCCCTGGTGCTGCCGATGATCGAACTGCTCGCCGGCGGCGCGATCCTGGCGATCTCGCTCCGGGTGATGGGCCTTTTGGCCTGAACAGGGACGGCCGCCGCACGCCCCCACCGTTGCCCGGCAAGCGACAGGTACAGACGCTCAGGCTTCGAGCTCGGCATCCCAGTAGAGAAAATCGACCCAGCTTTCATGCAGATGGTTGGGCGGGAACTTGCGGCCCATGTTGCGCAACTCTTCGGCGCCGGGCTGGCGCGGCGGCTTGCGCAGCGACATGCCGGCGCGGGCCAGCGACTTCGAACCCTTCTTGAGATTGCAGGGCGCGCAGGCGGCGACCACGTTCTGCCACGAGGTCACCCCGCCTGCGGCGCGCGGCACCACATGGTCAAAGGTCAGCTCGCGCTTGGTGCCGCAGTACTGGCAGCGGAATTCATCCCTCAGAAAAAGATTAAAGCGCGTGAAGGCCACGCGCTTTTGAGGTTTTACATAGTCTTTCAGGACAACGACGCTGGGTATCCTGATGGTGGTCGAGGGACTGCGGACCTCGTGGTCATATTCGGCCACGATATCCACCCGGTCGAGCCAGGCCGCCTTGATCGCGTCCTGCCAGGGCCAGAGCGACAGGGGATAATACGACAAAGGCCGGTAATCCGCGTTGAGCACCAGTGCCGGGTATTGCTTCAGCGCCGATGGCTCGCGTACAAAATCCGTCCTGAAATCACCGTCCATGGGTCGTCACATCCTCTTGTCCGCTCCAGTATGCCTCATGTCCGCGCTTCTTGGGATCGCTTTCGTTACTACGACTATATCTCGCGTTTCCAATCAGGCAAGCGCCTAAACATGGAGATTTGCCCTAGGGGTTAGGCCAGTTTGGTAACGTTGGCATGACGGCGGCTCACCCGGCGGCCAACCGCTCATGCCAGGCCCCTGTCGCTGACCCGGCCCGAGGCGATGGCGATCTCGCGCGCGGGGGCCAGGGCGGCGGCAAAGGCGCTGTCGTGGGTGACAAAGATCAGCGCGCCGTCATACTCGCCAAGCGCGCGTTCCACCGCCGCGATGGCCGCCAGGTCAAGATGGTTTGTGGGCTCATCCAGCAGCACCAGCTGCGGCGGCCGCGCCCGCCCCAGCGTCAGCGCCAGCCCCAGCCGCAGCCGCTCGCCGCCCGAAAGCCCGGCCAGCGGTTTGAGCGCCTCGCGGTTGCGAAACAGAAACCGCGCCAGCAGCGCCCGGCAGTCCTGTTCGCCCATTTCCGGCAATGTGCGGCGCGCCAGCGAAAGCACGTCGCCGGCTTGGCCCAGATGGCTCAGCCGCTGGTCGAGGTAGACACTATCCACCGGGCGCTCGATCCGACCCGACAGCGGCGGCAATCGCCCGGCGATCTGCCGCAGCAGCGTCGACTTGCCGCTGCCGTTGGCGCCGGAAAGCCGGACCCGCTCAGGCCCGCGCAGCTCGAAGGACAGTGGCGGCAGAAGCGCCCGGCCAGCCTGCCCCACCCCCAGGTCGCGGGCGCGCAGCACCAGCTTCTGCGCCGCCAGCCCGGTCGAGGGCAGGTCGAAACTGATCGCCCGGTCGCGCGCCACGCCGGCCTGTGCCGCCGCCAGCCGGGCCGCCGCCGTCGCCTGCTGTCGGGTCGCCAGCCGGCTCTGGCCGGCGCCGGCGGCTTCGGCCCCCTCCCGGGCCTTGTCGAGCAGCATCTTCGACTGCGAGCCATCGCGCAGCGCCCGGCCCTGCCGCGCCCGCCGGGCGGCGCGCATCTCGGCCGTCCGCGCTGCGCGCCGGGCCCGCGCCACCTCGGCGCCGGCCTGCTCCAGCTCGGCCGCGGCTCGGGCCTCGGCCGCCGCGCGCGCCGCGGCAAACGCGCTCCAGCCGCCGCCAAAGAGATGTACGCCACCCGGCGCCAGCTCGATGATCCGGTCGACCCGCTCGAGCAGCGCCCGGTCATGGCTGGCCACCAGCGCAATCCCCCGGTGCGTCGCCAGAAGCTCGGCCACCAGCGCGCGGCCCGCAGCATCGAGATCATTGGTCGGCTCGTCCAGCAGGACGATCCCCGGCCCGTCAAAAAACGCCGCCGCCAGCGCCGCCCGGCGTTGTTGCCCGCCGGAAAGCTCGGATAGCCCCCGCGCCGGCGCGACCGGCACCCCGGCCTGCGCCAGCGCCGCCGCCATCCGCTCTTCCAACGTCCAGTCGACAAGATCGTAATCCACCGGCGCCCCGGCCAGCGCCGCCTGCAACCGATCGAAGCCAGCGGCATCGAACAGGTCCGCCACCCGCGTGCCCTGGCGCGGCGCGAGCTGTGCCAGACGCCGCGGCGGCGTGCTGGCATGGATATGACCGGCGTGGGGATGCGCCCCGGCAATCGCCGCCAGCAGGCTGGATTTTCCGGTGCCATTACCGCCCACCAGCCCGGTCACCCCGGCCTCGAGGCTCAGGGAAAAGGCTGCGATCAGCGGCGTGGCGTCAGGTCGGGCAAGGGCGGTTTCGGTAAATGTCAGAACAGGCATGGGGACTCCGGGAAACGGCGAGGATCAAGCGGCGGTGATACAAACCCTGATCCATCGTTTCGGTCTCCATGCTTGGACAATGCGGCCAGTCTAGCCCGGCCCGCCCCCTTGGCGCAACAGCGCCGATCCTGTAGCCTGCCGCCATGTTCATCCCCCCCAAGATCACCGGCGTTCTCGAAGCCGCGCTTTACGCGGCGGATCTCGACCGCGCCGAGGCCTTCTATCACGGCGTGCTGAACATGGAGGTCGTGCTGCGGCTGGAGCAGCGCCATGTGTTCTTTCGCGCCGGCCAGACCATCCTGCTGGTCTTCAACCCGGAAGAAACCGCCAAACCCTCGCAGAACACCCGGATGCCGGTGCCGGCCCATGGCGCCCACGGCCCCGGCCATGTCTGCTTTCGCGCTTCCCGCGAGGAGATCAGCCGCTGGCGGGCGCATGTCCTGGACCAGGGCATTGCCGTCGACGCCGAGTTCGACTGGCCCAACGGCGCCCGCTCGCTCTACATCCGCGACCCGGCGGGAAACTCGGTGGAATTCGCCGAACCCCACCTCTGGTTCTGACCCGATCCGGGACCTCGTTCGATTGGAAACACCTCTGGGGTGGAGGCCGCAGGCCCGGGGGCAATGTCCCTTAAGAAATGTGGGCCAAGCCCTCTAAGTCGCGCAGCAGGCGCGGCGTCGCGTCAAAAGCCGCACTTGTCGCGCAGAAAGGCCAGCGCCACTCCCAATCCGTCGGGGGCGATGCCATGCGCCGTGCCCTTCATGATATGGGCAAAGACCTCCTTGAAGCCGGCCTTTTGCAAGGCCTCGGCCGCCTCGGGCAGCGATTGCGGCGGCACCACGTCGTCATGGTCGCCATGCACCAGCAGCACCGGCGGAAAGCTCACCGCCTCGTCCTCGAGCAGCTCGGGCGCCAGCAGGCGGCCGGAAAAGCCCACCACGCCGGCCACCGCATCCTCGCGCCGGGGCGCGACGTGCAGGCTCATCATCGTGCCTTGCGAAAACCCGAAGAGCGCCACCTGCTCGGGCAGCACATCCTCGTCCACCATCACCGAGTCGAGATAGGCATTGAGGTCTTCCGCCGCGCGCACCATGCCGGCCTCGGCCTCTTCCTGCGACGAACCGTCGATCCAGGGGATCGGAAACCACTGAAACCCCATCGGCGCCCCGGCGCAGGCCTCGGGCGCATCCGGCGCCAGAAACAGCGTGTCGGGCAGATGTTCGCTCAGCGGATCGGCCAGACCGAGAAGGTCGGCCCCGTTGGCGCCGTAACCATGCAGAAAAATCACCACCGACCGCAGCTCGCCCGAGGCGGGCTCCTTGCGACCGGACGTCAGAACACGAGTCATCGAATACCTTCCCTTGCCTTGGCATGCCTGTAGTAGGCCCAGAGCGCACGGGCCGCAACCGACCGCCAGGGCGACCAGGCTTCGGCCATCTGCCGCAGCGCGCGCTCCTTCGGCCGGTCCTCCAGGTCGAACAGCAGCCGCGCCGATTCTTGCAGCGCGAGGTCGCCGGGGGCAAAGACATCGGCCCGGCCGAGCGAGAACATGGCATAGATCTCCGCTGTCCAGATGCCGATCCCCCTGACCGCCACCAGCGTCGCGATCACCTCCGCATCCGGCATCCGGCGCAGCGCGGCAAAGTCGATCTCCGCCGCCGCCAGCGCCCCGGCATAGGCCGCCTTCTGCCGGCTCAGCCCGAGATCGCGCAGGGCGCTTTCGTCGACCGCGCGGATTGCCTCCGGCGTCACCATGCCCGCCGCCTGCAACCGCGCCCAGATTGCCGCGGCCGAGGCGACCGAGACCTGCTGGCTGACGATCGCGCTCAGCAATTGCGCAAAGCCGTCCGCCCGGCGGCGCAGCGGCAGCGGGCCGCAGGCGTCAAGCGCCGGGGCAAATCGCGGATCGGCGCGGCGCAGCCAATCCGCGCCCTCGGCCACACAGGCGTCGGTCTCGATGATCCGGCCTAGCTCGCCCATTCTGCAATCCTCCTCCGGGCCGCCGCCACGTCGCGCACCACCGGCGCCGGCGGCAGGGGTTTCCGGTCGATCATGCCGACCCGCAGCCCGAGCCGCCGCGCGGCGGCGAGCTTGGGCCAGCCGCCGGGCCCGCCGGCATTGCGCAGGATCAGCCAGTCGATCCGAAGCCGCCGGAACAGCGCCACCTCGCCGGCCACCGAAAACGGCGAGGCGCCGCGCAGGAACCGGCCACGGGGCAGTGGAAACGGATCGTGATGCTCCGACAATTGCCGGGTGAACACATAGGCCTCGCGCAGCGCGGCAAAGCGCGTCAGCCCTTCGCGGCCGGTGGCCAGAAACACCCGCGCACCGCGCGGCAGGTGACGCGCCGCCGCGGTCTCGTCGCGCAGCCGGACCCAGCGGTCGCGCCGGCCTGGCCGCCAGGCCGGCCGCTCCAGCCGCAGCAGATCGACGCCCAGCGCCCCGGCCACCCGGTGGGCGCAGAACGAGCTCTGCCAATCGTTGGGATGGCTGGCGTCGACGATCAGCCCGACCCCGGCCGCGACCCGCGCGGTCAGCGCCGCCTGCCCCAGCGGTTCGGGCAGCAGCGGGATCGGCCAGCCATGCGCCCGCCGCTCCGGGCCGGGCAGCATCACAGCGGCCCTTCCGCGCAAGCCGGGGGCCAGCGCCCGCGCCTCGGCAGAGCCGCCGATCAGCAGAATGTCAGTGCCCGATCGATGCATGTCGCGTCAGCCCTTCCGGGGCCGAGGATTGGCCGGTTCGCCGGCCGGGGTCAAGCTCTCTGCCCGTGGCGCCCCGTTCGGGCAATCATTCCCCCCGGCGCGGCAATCCGAGAAAGAACCGCAGCATTTCCGCGCTCGCGTCGGGCCCCTCGGCATCGGTGTAGCTGCCCGCCGGAACGCCGCCCGACCAGGCATGGCCAAGACCGTCGATCTGCCAGTGTTCCATGGCCGGCGTGCCGTCGGCTGCCAGCACGCTGGTGCGGGTGAAACTGCGCCCGCCGGCATTTCCGCCATCGATCACCTCGGCCCCGCCGGGATTGGCCTGGCTGGCGATGCGGCCGCCATTGGCCGGGGCGACGGTGCTGTCGGCGCTGCCGTGAAAAACGATGGTGGGCAGCGGCGGGCCGGAGGCATCCTGCATTGCCGCCGGGCTTCCGGCCATGGCGGCAAAAGCGCCATGCGCCGTGTTCGCGGCCTTGTACGGCAGCCCGGAATGCGCCCCCACGGCGGCAAAGAGATCGGGATAGCTGCGCCCGAGGATCACCGCCATCGCCGCCCCGGCCGAGAGCCCGGCGACAAAGACCTTGCCCGCCGGTACATCATGGCGCTCGTACAATTCGCGGGTCAGCCCGGCGAGGATCGCGGGCTCGCCCGCGCCCCGCTCCTGGTCGTCGGTGGAGAACCAGTTCCAGCAGGCATTCACATTGGCCGAACGCGGCTGGGCCGGATAGACGACGATCAGCCCGTGGTGATCCGCCAACCGGTTCATGCCGGTGCCAATGGCGAAATCAACCGGCGTCTGGGTGCAGCCATGCAGCATGAGGATCAGCCCCCGCGGCCGGCCCGTCAGCCGCGGCAGATAGACCCGGTACTCGCGACGGCCGGCGGCACAGGCAAAGGTGCCGGCATCGAAGCGCGCGCCCTCGGGCAGCGGCGCCTCCTCGGGCTCCGGCCCCGGCATGCCGATCCCCGGCATCCGGGCGGCGATATCGGCCAGGGTCTCGCCCAGCGCCTTGCGCGGGCTTTCGGCGCTCTGCGGATTGCCGCCAGCGGTATCTGCCGCAACCCCGCCAAACGAGGTGCGGAGCCTGTCGGCCGCCTCGGCCAAGGTGCTGCTCCGCAGGGCCTCTGTCGCCCGTTGCATGGCCGAGGAAAATCGAGAGTTCATTGCCCTCTCCTTGTCAGGGGATGCCGCCCGTCGCAATGTTCCGCGCCGTGCTGGCCTGTCGGTCATCCTGCGCGGCGGCCTGCGATGTTCATCATTAACTGCCGTTTCGGGCACAGGTATATCCCGGGACGGCCCGACCACAAGCTGCGGCGCACCGCCTGCCCGATATTTGCGCGCCGCCCGGTCGCTGGACACCCGCCCGTCAAAGGTGGCCGAGGACCGGGATGGCCGAGATGCAGTTTTGTGCAGGTCGGCCAGCCCGCTCCGCGCGATCGTCCGGGTTTTGCCTTGCGCCGCACTTTTGCCGGCGTCGCCGCCCCTACCGCTCGGCGTGTCGCACGGCCGTTTCCCTTGCCCGATGCCTTCGTCGGCAATGCTCAGCCCGGCGGCCCCGATCTCGACCGCCGCCGCCACAGACGATCCCGCGTCTCCTTTCCATGTGTGACGCGGGTCACCCAAGGCCGGGAAATCGGCGCTTGCCGCGCCCGGCGCGGCGGCTTACCGATTGCCTCATGACAGATCTTGCCGCTCCCACCCCCGCCGACAGCCGTGCCCGGCGCAATGTGGTCGTTCTTGTGCTCGCCCAGGCGATCCTCGGGGCGCAGATGCCGATGATCTTTACCATCGGCGGCCTGGCCGGGCAGTCGCTGGCTTCCAACGTCTGTTTTGCAACGCTGCCGATTTCGCTGATCGTGATCGGCTCGATGGTCACCGCGACGCCGATTTCCGCCTTCATGCAGCGCTATGGCCGGCGGGCGGGGTTTTTCGTCGGGGCGCTTGGCGGCGCGCTCGGCGGGTTGATCGGTGCCTACGCGCTTTATCTTCAGAGCTTCCCGCTCTTCCTCCTCGGCTCTTTCCTGACCGGGATCTACATGTCGGCGCAGGGCTTCTACCGCTTCGCCGCCGCCGACACCGCCTCGGACGATTTCCGCCCCAAGGCGATCTCCTATGTCATGGCCGGCGGCCTGGCCTCGGCGGTGATCGGCCCGCAGCTGGTCAAGCTCACCGCCGATGCCTATGTGATCCCCTTCCTCGGCACCTATGCCACGGTGATCGCCGTCAACCTGCTGGGCGCGCTGCTGTTTCTCTTCCTCAACATCCCCCGGCCGCCGGTGCCCGCAGCCGATGCCCCCAAGGGCCGGTCCCGCCGCGAACTGATCGCCACGCCGCGCATCGCGGTGGCGGTGATCTGCGCCATGGTGTCTTATGCGCTGATGAACCTGGTGATGACCTCGACGCCGCTGGCGGTTGTCGGCTGCGGCTTTGACAAGAACAACGCCGCCGACGTGGTCACCGCCCATGTGCTGGCAATGTTCGTGCCCTCGTTCTTTACCGGCCATCTGATCGCGCGCTTCGGGGTCGAACGGATCATGGGCCTGGGGCTGGTGATCCTCGCCGTCGCCGGCGGTGTCGGGCTGGCCGGCGTCGCGCTCGAGAATTTCTTTGTCGCGCTGGTGCTGCTCGGCCTCGGCTGGAACTTCGGCTTTATCGGCGCCACCACCATGCTCGCCGCCGCCCATGCGCCGGAGGAACGCGGCAAGATGCAGGGCCTCAATGACCTGATCGTCTTTGGCGGCGTCTCGGTGGCCTCGCTGGCCTCGGGCGGGCTGATGAATTGTTCCGGCGGCACGCCGCAGGCCGGGTGGACGGCCGTCAACATGGCGATGGTGCCCTTCCTGGTGCTGGCCGGCGGCGCGCTGCTCTGGCTGATGCTGCGGCCCCGGCCCGAAGCGGCCTGAGGCGGCCTGAGGCGGCCCGAGGCTCAGACCCCGCTGCGCAGGGCCCGCCAGATCAGCCGCGCCCGCTTGCCTGCGTCCGACAGGCCGAGGCTGCCCCGCGCCACCCGCCCGGGATCGGCCGTCACCTGTTTCAGCAGAGCCTCGGCCTGCCAGGTGCTGCGCAGCGCTACGCTCTGGGCCGGCGACACCGCCGCCCGCCCCCGCCGCAGCCGTTCCAGCGCCGCCGCTGCCAGCGCCCGCACCGCCTCTGGCCGCCCGTCTACCAGCGGCCGATGCCCCCGCGCCTCGAGCTCGGGAACGGCAACCAGGTAATGCGCCACCCCGGCGCCATAGGCGACGTCACGCACCGCCGCCTCATCCGGCGCACCATACCATAGCGCGGCGGCATACAGCAGGTTGCCCGAGGTGGCCTCGATATAGGCCTCGAACTCCGACTCGCTGGCAAAGCCCTCGCGCCCGATATCCTGCCGCCGCGCGTCGATCAGCCCGTCGAGCAACGCGCCCTGCTCCGGCGTCAGCACCAGCGCCAGCGGCGTCACCACCTCGTGGCGCCGCACCAGCCCGCCGGCGGCAATCTCGGCCAGGGCGTCGCGCCACCATTGCAGCCGCATCTCGGCAATCATCGGCTCCTGGGTCATCCAGGGCGCCCGCGCCACCTCGAGGTTGAAGGCAAACAGCGGAAACAGCCGGGCCCGCGCCGCGACGTCACAGGACATCACCGCCATGAAGCGGTCGGGATCGCCCTTTTCGACAAGGGCGGCGCAGGCATGCCAATCCGCCATCAGCCGGCGTCGCGGATCAGTTTCCAGCGGATCGCGTCGAGCAGCGCCTCCATCGAGGCATCGACGATGTTGGGCGAGACCCCGACCGTCGACCAGCGCCGCCCCTTGCCATCCTCGCAGTCGATGATCACCCGTGTCACCGCCTCGGTGCCGCCCTGGGTGATCCGCACCTTGAAATCCACCAGATGCATGTCGTCGATCGAGGCTTGGTACTTGCCCAGATCCCGCTTCAGCGCCTGGCTCAGCGCATTGACCGGCCCGCGATCGTTGCCCTCCTCGTCGTGGCTTTCGCTGACCGAGAGGATCTGCTCGCCGTCGATGGTCACCGCCACCACCGCCTCCGAGGCGCTGACGATGCTGCCCAGCGCATTGCGCCGCCGCTCCACCGTCACCCGGTAGCGGTCGAGCTCGAAGAACCGCCGCGCCTGGCCCAGCTCCTCGCGCGCCAGCAGCTCGAAGGAGGCCTGGGCGCCATCGTAGGAATAGCCGTCGGTCTCGCGTGATTTGACCCGGTCCAGGATGCGGCCCAGCGCCGGATCGCCCTTTTCCACCGCCAGCCCGGCATCGGCCAGCCGCGTGCGCAGGTTCGACTGCCCGGCCTGGTTCGACATCGGGATGATGCGCGTATTGCCCACCACCTCCGGATCGATATGCTCATAGGTCGCCGGATCCTTGAGGATGGCGCTGGCATGCAGGCCCGCCTTGTGGGCAAAGGCCGAGGCGCCCACATAAGCCGCCTGCCGCATCGGCACCCGGTTGAGAATCTCGTCCAGCATCCGGCTGACCCGCACCAGACCCGAAAGCGCCGCGCGCTCGACGCCGATCTCGAACAGATCGGCATAAGGCGCCTTGAGCAACAGGGTCGGGATCAGCGTCGTCAGATTGGCATTGCCACAGCGCTCGCCCAGCCCGTTGAGCGTGCCCTGCACCTGCCGCGCCCCGGCCATGACCGCTGCCAGCGATCCGGCCACCGCCGTTTCGGTGTCGTTGTGGGTGTGGATGCCCAGCCTGTCGCCCGGGATCCCTGCCGCGATCACCTCCGCCACGATCCCTCCGATCTCTTCCGGCAGGGTGCCGCCATTGGTGTCGCAAAGCACCACCCAGCGCGCCCCGGCCGCAAGCGCCGCGCGGCAGGCCTCGAGCGCATAATCGGGATCGGATTTGTAGCCGTCGAAGAAATGCTCGGCATCGAACAGCGCCTCGCGCCCCTGGGCCACGATATGCGCCACCGAGCGGGCGATGTTCTCGGTGTTCTCGGCCTTGCTGATGCCCAGCGCCGCCTCGACGTGATAGGTGTGGCTCTTGCCCACCAGGCAAATGCTGCCGGTGCCGGCATTCATCACCGCCGCCAGAACATCGTCGTTCTCGGCGCTGATGCCGGCGCGCTTGGTCATGCCGAAGGCGGTCATTCGCGCTCGCGTCTGCGGCGCGGCTTCGAAAAACGCGCTGTCGGTCGGGTTGGCGCCGGGCCAGCCGCCCTCGATGTAATCCACGCCGAGCGCATCCAGCGCCTCGGCGATCCGCAGCTTCTCGGCGGTCGAGAACTGCACCCCCTGGGTCTGTTGCCCGTCGCGCAGGGTGGTGTCGTAAAGGTAAAGCCGTTCAGCCATGACAGCGCCCCATGCTTCTTCTGTTCAAAAATACCCGTCGGGGGGAGTTCGCACCGGCGGAGGGGGGGCAGACAGCCCCCCGGAAACGCGCATCCCGCATCACAAGGCCTCCAGCTTGGCGGCGTCAAAGCCCGGTCCCGGCACCAGCTCGACGCCGGATTTGCTCATCCGCACCTCGACGCCGGCGGCGATCAGCCCCTGTTTCAGCGCATCGACACCAGAGAAATCCTTGCTCTCCATCGCCTGCGCGCGGGTCTCGTTGAAGCGGGCGACCAGCGCCGAAAGATCCACCTCGACGCGGTCCCAGCCGCCCAGCGCCTCGCCCAACAATCCGAGCAAGCCCGCCCCGGCCTTCAGCGCCGGGGCCTCCCCCTCGGCCGCCAGCCGGTGCAGCTCGGCAATCGCGCCGGCGGTGTTCAGATCATCGGCCAGGGCGGCAACCACCGCCTCGGGCAGCGCGCCCGGCTCGACGCCCTCGCAGAGCCCGCGCCACTTGCGCAGCGTGGCCTCCGCCTCATCCCGCTTCTTCACGGTCCAGTCCATCGGCTTGCCGTAATGGGTCGAGAGAAAGACAAAGCGGATCACCTCGCCCGGCACCCCCTCGTTCAAGAGATCCCGCACGGTAAAGAAATTGCCCAGCGACTTGGACATCTTCCGCCCCTCGACCTGCAACATCTCGTTGTGCAGCCAGACCCGGGCAAAATCGCCTTCCGGATGGGCGCAGCAGCTCTGGGCGATCTCGTTTTCATGATGCGGAAACATCAGGTCGTTGCCGCCGCCGTGAATGTCGAACGACGCCCCGAGCAGGGCATGCGACATCGCCGAACATTCGATATGCCAGCCGGGGCGGCCGCGGCCCCAGGGGCTCTCCCAGCCGGGCAGATCCCCGGACGAGGGTTTCCACAACACGAAATCCATCGGGTTGCGCTTGTACGGCGCCACCTCGACGCGGGCGCCGGCAATCATGTCATCCACCGACCGGCCGGAGAGCGCGCCGTAATCCTTGTAGCTCTCGACCGAGAACAGCACATGGCCCTCGGCGGCATAGGCATGGCCCTTGGCGATCAGCCCTTCGATCATCTCGATCATCTCGCCGATATATTGCGTCGCCCGCGGCATCTTGCTGGGCTCCAGCGTGCCCAGCGCCGCCATGTCGTCGAGATACCATTGCGTGGTCTCGGCGGTGATCTCCTCGATACTGCGGCCGCTTTCGGCGGCGCGGGCGTTGATCTTGTCGTCGACGTCGGTGAAGTTGCGCACATAGGTCACATGGTCCGGCCCATAGACATGGCGCAGCAGCCGGAAGAGCACGTCGAACATGATCACATTGCGCGCGTTCCCCAGGTGGGCGCGATCATAAACCGTTGGCCCGCAGAGATAAATCCGCACATTTTCCGGATCGATCGGGGCAAAGACCTCTTTTCGGCGGGCCTTGGTATTGTGCAGTCTGATCTCGGTCATAACCTCTCCTCACGGGCGCGCAGGCGCTCGCGGCGGGCTTAGCAAGATCGGTTCACAAAGGAAAGAAAGAGCAGGCCCGCCGACAAGTGTCAGCGGATAATGCAGCAAATGATGATTGCCTGGATGCTCATGCGGCCCGACCTAGCACAGGACGTGCGCCGCGCCAAGCGCGGACTTGCCCCCGGCCGGCCTCTTGCGCGACTCGCCCGGCCGCCGCACCATGGGTGTCATGTCACGCGAGATGGTGAATACGATCTGCGCCGCCATGCCCGGCGCCGAGGTCTCCGACCCCTAGGGCGGCGGCCACGACGCCTGGAAGGTCGCCGGCAAGATGTTCGCCTGTGTCGGCGCTCTGGGCGGCGGCGTCTCGGTCAAGACCGCCGATGTCGAGAGCGCCAGCGCGCTGATCGAGATCGGCCGGGCGGTCAAGGCACCGTACTTCCACCGCTCCTGGGTGCAGGTGCCCTTCGAACGGCTCGGTCCCAAGGACATCACCGACGAGGAGCTGCGCGAACGGCTGGTGGCCTCCTACCGGATCGTGCGCGCGAAGCTGCCGAAGAAGGTGCAGGCCGGGCTCGACCCGGCGGAGTGATTGACATCCCGGCACGGCGCTGTCTGCATGGCGAAAAGTCGAAAGGGGCGCGATATGCGGATATCCGACAGGTTGGCCACATTGGTGAGCGATGGCGACGGCTGGGGCGTGTTCTACAAGGCGCGCGCCCTGGTGGCCGAAGGCGTGGCGGTCACCGAGCTGACGATCGGCGAACATGACATCCCCACCCATCCCCGCATCCTCGAGGAAATGCACCGCGCGGCGCGGGGCGGCCATACCGGCTATGCCGCCGTGCCCGGCACCGATGCGCTGCGCGACAAGGTGGCGGCGCATGTCACCGAGCGCAGCGGCGTGCCCACCGGGCGCGGCAACGTGCTGATCACCCCGGGCGGACAATCCGGGCTGTTCGCGGCGCATATGCTGGCCTGCGCGCCGGGCGACCGGGGGCTGTTCATCGATCCCTATTACGCCACTTACCCCGGCACCATCCGCGCCGCCGGCGCCCTGCCGGTGCCGGTCGCGGCGCGTGCCGAGGATGGGTTCCAGCCAGATCCGGCGCGGATCGCGGCGGCGGCGGCGGGCGCGACCTCGCTGCTGATCAACACCCCCAACAATCCCACCGGCATCCTCTATGACCGCGACCGGCTGCAAGGGCTGGTCGATCTGACGCGCACACGCGGTCTGTGGCTGATCTCGGACGAGGTCTATGACACCATGGTCTGGGAGGGCCGGCACCTGAGCCCGCGCGCTCTGCCCGGTGCGCGCGATCACACGCTGGTGGTGGGCTCGATGTCCAAGAGCCACGCCATGACCGGCAGCCGCATCGGCTGGGTGATCGGCCCGGAGCCGGCGATCTCGGCGCTGATCGACCTGGCGACCCACACCACCTATGGCGTGCCGGGATATATCCAGGATGCGGCGCTTTTCGCGCTCGACGAAGGCGCCTGGCTGGAAGAGGAAATCGCCGCGCCCTTCCGCCGCCGCCGCGATCTGGCGGCGGGAATTGTCGCCGGGTGCCCGGTGGTGCAGAGCGCCCCGGCGCAGGGCGCGATGTACCTGATGCTCGACATCCGCCGCACCGGGCTCTCCGGGCTGGGGTTTGCCGAGGCGCTGCTCGACCGGCACCGCATTGCCGTCATGCCCGGCGAAAGCTTTGGCCGCGCCGCGGCCGGCCATGTGCGGGTGGCCCTGACGGTCGAGGATGCGGCGCTGGCCCGGGCGCTCGACGTGCTGCTGCGCTTTGCCGAAGACCTTTGCCGGGAGGCGGCGGAATGAGCGATCCGGTCAGTTCGATCCGCAATCTCGGCCCGGCGATGGAGGCGGCCTGCGCCCGCGCCGGCATCACCAGCGCCGACGCGCTGCGCGCGCTGGGGGCGGATGTGGCCTACGGCAAACTGATCGCCAGCGGCATGCGCCCGCATTTCATCGGCTATTACGTGCTGGTGATGGGGCTTCAGGGGCGGCCGTGGAACGATTGCCAGGGCGCGGAGAAACAGGCGCTGCGCCAACGTTTCGACGCGCTCAAGGCGGCACAAAAGCCCGCCGGGGCCCCTGACAGCGGCATCGAGCGCATCCTGGACGAGATCGGCGTGGTCGAGGCGGCGCGACGGTGAAGTCCTGCGGGCCCGCGGTTCGAGGGGCCTTGGCCGAAGAGACCCCGGCGCGGGGGTCCGGGGCGGGTCAGGCGGGGAGTTTCATCCGGGCAAAGGCCCAGGCGGCGGCCATGTGGGTGATGGCAAAGCGCGGCGTACCGAGCGCGGCGTCGAGCTCTTCCGGGGTGGCGAAGCTCACTTCCATCTCTTCGAGATCGCCGGGGTCGGGTTCGGCCACCTTTTCGCAGTCGAGGGCGAGGAAATAACTGCCCGAACAGCCACGCTGGTTGCCGTTGTCGACATAAGTGCCCATCGGGATGAAGGCCCCGGCCCGATAGCCGGTTTCCTCCATCAGCTCACGGCGGCCGGCCGTTTCCGGGTCTTCGCCCGCGTCGACGAAACCGCCGGGAAAGGTGATCGAGACGCAGCGCGGGCCATGCTTGTATTGCTCGAGGATCAGGATGCGGCCCTCGGGTGTGACCGGCACGACCGAAACGAAGGGACGCAGGTGGACCTGATAGAAATCGTCGACCTGACGGCCATCGGGCAGTTCGACCGTCTCGCGCGCGACCTTGAGATACGGCGCGGCCTCGAAGACGATGTCCTTGCGGAGGGTTTTCCAATGCCTGTCAGCCATGTCCGGCGTCGCCCTGTGATTGTCTGAACGTCTTGAAACGGAAAACGCCGCCCCGGGACCGGGGCGGCAGCATTCATCGGGTCGGCGCGGACGGCTCAGCCGACCAGTTCGAGGCCCGAGAAGAAATAGGCGATCTCGACCGCGGCGGTTTCCGGCGCGTCGGAGCCGTGCACCGAGTTCTCGCCCACGGATTCGGCAAACTCGGCACGCACGGTGCCCGGCGCCGCATCGGCGGGGTTGGTGGCGCCCATCACTTCGCGGTTCTTCTGGATGGCGTTGTCGCCCTCGAGCACCTGCACCACCACCGGCTCGGAGGCCATGAACTCGCAGAGTTCGTCGTAGAAGGGACGCTCGGCGTGCACTTCGTAGAACTTGCCGGCCTGGGCCTTGGTCAGCTGAATGCGCTTCTGCGCGACGATGCGCAGACCGGCGTCCTCGAATTTGGCATTGATCTTGCCGGTGAGGTTGCGGCGGGTGGCATCGGGTTTGATGATGCTGAGCGTGCGTTGGGTTGCCATCGGGCGGTCTCCTGTTTGAGACCGGGGATATGCGCCCCGGCCGGTCTGAAATCGGGCGTGCGATAGCACGGGGGTTGCGGCATGGGAAGGGGGCTTTGCCCCCTCGGCCTGCGGCCTCACCCCCAGGAATATTTTCGGCCAGAAGAAGGGCCGGAGGTGGCTGGTGTGTGGGGCCCGGCTCTGCTAGAGCGCGGCCATGCTGACGATTGATGACATCTCCTATTCGGTGGAAGGGCGCCTGCTGCTTGACGGCGCCAGCGCGCGGATCCCCGCCGGCCACAAGGTCGGGCTGATCGGCCGCAACGGCACCGGCAAGACCACGCTGTTCCGGCTGATCCGCGGCGAGCTGGCGCTGGAAGGCGGGGCGATCACCCTGCCCCAGCGCGCCCGCATCGGCGGCGTGGCCCAGGAGGTGCCGGCCAACGAGGTGTCCCTGCTCGACACCGTGCTGGCCGCCGACACCGAGCGGGCGGCGCTGATGGCCGAGGCGGAGGAGGCCGAGGACGCCACCCGCATCGCCGAGGTCCAGACCCGGCTGGCCGATATCGACGCCTGGAGCGCCGAGGCGCGGGCCTCGTCGATCCTCAAGGGCCTGGGGTTCGACGATGCCGAGCAACTGATGCCCTGTTCAGCCTTTTCCGGCGGTTGGCGGATGCGGGTGGCACTGGCCGGCGTGCTCTTTGCCCAGCCCGACCTGCTCTTGCTCGACGAGCCGACCAACTATCTCGACCTCGAGGGCGCGCTCTGGCTGGAGAGCTATCTGGCGAAATATCCGCATACGGTGATCATCATCAGCCACGACCGCGGGCTATTGAACCGTGCCGTGGGCGCGATCCTGCATCTCGAGGATCGCCAGCTGACCTTCTACCAGGGCCCCTATGACCAGTTTGCCCGCCAGCGCGCCGAACAGCGTGCGGTGCAGGCCTCGATGGCCAAGAAGCAGCAGGCCCGGGTGGCGCATCTGCAAAGCTTTGTCGACCGGTTCCGCGCCAAGGCCTCGAAGGCCAAGCAGGCGCAGGCGCGGCTGAAGATGATCGAGAAGATCGATCTGGTGGCGGCGCCGGAAGAGGTGGCGCGCCGGGTCTTCACCTTTCCGCAGCCCGAGGAGCTGTCGCCGCCGATCATCTCGATCGAGGGTGGCGAGACCGGCTATGACGACAAGCCGGTGCTGCGTGGGCTGAACCTGCGGATCGACCATGACGACCGCATCGCGCTCCTGGGCAAGAACGGCCAGGGCAAATCGACCCTGTCGAAGCTCCTGTCGGACCGGCTGCCGCTGATGGCGGGCAAGATGACCCGCTCGGCCAAGCTGCGGATCGGCTATTTCGCCCAGCACCAGGTCGACGAGCTGCATATCGACGAGACGCCGTTGCAACACCTGCAACGCGAGCGGCCCGAGACCCAGCAATCGAAGCTCCGGGCGCAGCTTGCCGGGTTCGGCCTGGGCGCCGATCAGGCCGAGACCGAGGTCGGCCGGCTGTCGGGCGGGCAGAAGGCGCGGCTCTCGCTGCTCTTGGCGACGCTCGACGCGCCGCATCTCCTGATCCTCGACGAACCGACCAACCACCTCGATATCGAGAGCCGCGAGGCGCTGGTCGAGGCGCTGACCGCCTATGGCGGCGCGGTGATCCTGGTCAGCCACGACATGCATCTGCTGTCGATGGTGGCCGACCGGCTCTGGCTGGTATCGGATGGCGGGGTGAAACCCTTCGACGACGATCTCGAGGCCTATCGCAAGCTGCTGCTCTCCTCGGACAAGGCGGCGAAATCCGACAAGCCCAAGCCGGCGAAGAAGGACGAGGCGCCGCGCCGCGCCACCCGCGAGAAGCTGATGGCGCTGCGCGCCGAGGTGCGCAAATGCGAGGACCGGGTGGAGAAGATCACCGACATGCATGGCAAGCTGTCGCGCAAGCTGGCCGATCCGGCGATCTACGACGCGGCCAAGACCGCCGAGCTGGCCGAGTGGAACCGCAAGTTCGCCGAGGTCGAGGAAGGGCTGAAGCGCGCCGAGGCGCTGTGGATGGCGGCGCTGGAGAAGCTGGAGAAAGTTGGCGGCTGAGCCTCCCACGGCGCGCCCCGGGCCTGACCCGGGGCCCCGCCCTCAAGCTGCCCTCTCGTGGCGATTGTGTCGCGGCACCCGCCGTGCCTGTCGTCTTCGCCCCTTGCCAAACCGCGCGCGCCGTGCTGCCTAGGGGCATGGACAGCGCCTTTCTCATCTCCGCCTTTGTCACGCTTTTCGTGGTGATCGATCCCGTCGGGCTGTCGCCGCTCTTTGTGGCCATGACCTCGGGCATGTCGCCCCGCGCCAGACGCGCCATCGCGGTGCGGGCCTGCGTGGTGGCGGTGGCGATCCTGGCGCTGTTCGGCGCTTTGGGGGAATCGGTGCTGGGCTTCATCGGCATCTCGATGCCCGCCTTCCGCATTGCCGGCGGGCTGCTGTTGTTTCTCACCGCGCTCGACATGCTGTTCGAGCGCCGCACCAAGCGCCGCGAGGACCGCGCCGAGGAGGCCGAGGACGAGGACGACGATCATGATCCGTCGGTCTTTCCGCTGGCGATCCCGCTGCTCGCCGGGCCCGGCTCGATCGCCTCGATGATCCTGCTGACCGGTGCGCGGCCGGGGATCGAGGGCTATCTCTGGGTGACCGGCGTGATGATAGCGGTGGTGGCCATCGCCTTCCTGCTGTTTCTGGCGTCGGGGCTGCTCGAGCGCGGACTGGGGCGCACCGGCATCGTGGTGGTGACGCGGCTCTTGGGCATGCTGCTGGCGGCGCTGGCGGTGCAATTCGTGCTCGACGGGCTGCGCGATTACGGGCTGGCCACCGGGCTGGCCTCGTAAAGCCGGCCCGCCCACCCTATGTCAGGGACAAAGGAGAGCGCGCATGTCGGCCATGGACACCGGACAATTGATCTATCTCGTGATGCTGCTGGCTGCGGTGGTGTTCTGGTTTGTGGTGGCAAACCGGAATTCGATGGGCAAGGTGATGCAGCATGCCGCGCTCTGGGGGCTGATCTTTCTGGGCGCGATCGCCGCTGTCGGGCTCTGGGGCGATATCCGTCAGACGGTGGTGCCGCGGCAGGCGGTGTTTTCCGATCAGGGCCGGATCGAGGTGCCGCGCAGCCCCGACGGGCATTACTACCTGACGCTCGATGTCAACGGCCATCCGACCCGCTTTGTCGTCGACACCGGCGCCACGTCGATTGTCCTGCTGGAGGCGGATGCCCGGGCGGCGGGGATCGATCCGGCACGGCTGAACTATTCCGGCACCGCGATGACCGCCAATGGCGCGGTACGCACGGCGCGGGTGGTGCTGGACGAAATCGGGTTTGAAGAGATGACCGACCGGCGGGTGACCGCCTTTATCAACGAAGGTGAAATGGCCGAGAGCCTGCTCGGCATGTCATACCTGCAACGCTTTGACCGGCTCGAGATCTCGGGCGGGCGGCTCATTCTGGAACGTTGAGGCCCGACAGCGCGGTTTCGAGGTCGTCGGCCCAGCCTTCGGCCAGCGGCAGAAGCTGATTTTCGGCGCGCAGCGCGGTGACAATGGCCAGCGCCTCGGTCAGATGCGCGCGCGGGGTCGCGTCGCTCCGGGCCAGGTTGGACAGGGTCAGCGCGATGTCGTGGCGCCATCTGGCATTGGCCGGGTCGCGCTGTACCAGATCGCGCTGAATGGTCAACGCTTCGGCAAAGGCCTGCCGGGCTGCCGCCGCATCGCCCTGCCCCAGCGCGACCGAACCGAGATTGCCGTGGCTGTAGGCCAGATCCTGCCGCCAGAGCAGATTGTCGGGGTTCGCCGCCAGCAGGGCCGCGCGCAGGTCGCGGGCCGCGCCGAACGAGGCTGCGGCGGCGGCCAGATCGCCGCCGGCCTGCGCCAGCCCGCCCAGCCGGTCATGGCTGATGGCCAAGCTGCGCTGCCAGGCACGATTGTCCGGATCCTGAGCCAGAAGCGCCGTCGTCAGCCGCAGGCTCTCTTCGAAGGCCCGGCGCGCACCGGAGAGATCGCCGGAATTCCAGAGCGCCAGGCCCAGGAAATCGTGGCTGACCGCCAGATCGCTCTGCCAGACCGTATGCGCCGGGTTCTGCGCCACCAGGGCGCGCATCGGCGCCAGCCCGGCGCGAAAGGCATCCCCGGCGGCCTGCGGATCGCCCTGCGCCAGCGCCGCCTGCCCGATCTTGTTGTAGGTGATGGAAATATCGCGGCCCAGCCCGGCATTGGCGGCCGTCAGCGGCAGGAGCCGCGCCAGCGCG
The DNA here is from genome assembly GCF_028807375.1 of Marinovum sp. PR37. Classification (NCBI taxonomy): domain Bacteria; kingdom Pseudomonadati; phylum Pseudomonadota; class Alphaproteobacteria; order Rhodobacterales; family Roseobacteraceae; genus Marinovum; species Marinovum sp. PR37. The sequence goes on from NZ_JARAML010000008.1 coordinate 119,353, forward strand.
CGGTCATAGGCGCCACGCGCCGCCGCCGCGTCGCCCAAGGCCAGCGCGATATCGCCGGCGAGGTTGTGGCTGATCGCGAGGTCGCGCTGCCATTGCGCATTGCCGGGGTCGCGCGCCGCCAGGCTCTCGCGCCCGGCAAGCGCGGCCGAATAAGCGGCCTGCGCCCCGGCCAGATCGCCCAGTCGTTGCAACACGTTGCCGTATTTCTCGAAAGCGATTGCCAGATCGCGTTTCAGCTCGGTATTGCCGGTATCCTGCCGCGCCAGAAGGCGCGAAAGCTCGAGCGCGGCCGCATACTGGGTCTGCGCCCCGGCCAGATCGCCCTGCGCCAGCGCGAGGTCGCCAAGCCGGGTGCGCAGGATCGAGATGTCGCGCTGCCAGAGCGGCTCGTCCGGCTGGGCGGCGCGCAACCCTTCGAAGAGCGCAAGCGCGCGGTGGTAACCCGCCGCCGCCGATGCCGTTTCGCCCAGCGCTTCGGACACATCCGCCAGCCGCCGATGCGACAGGCCGAGACCGCGCTGCCAGGCGGTATTGGCCTGGTCTTGCGTCACCAGCGCCTCGGAAATCCGCAGCGCGGCGGCGAAGGCCTCGCGCGCTTCGGCCAGCGCGCCGAGATCGAGGCGGATCTGCCCCAGCCGCTCCTGCGAGATCGCGAGATCGCTCTGATACGACAGCCTATCCGGCGCGGCGGCGGCGACAGCGGCAATCACTGTCAACGCCGCCTCGTACAGCGCGCCGGCCCCGGTCATGTCGCCGGAAAACCGCGCCACGTCGCCCAGACCGTTCTGCGCCACCCAGACCGCACGTTGCCGGGAAATGTCCTCGGGCGCGGCGGCGCGGCGGGCCTCGGCCGCCGCCAGGCTCTGCCGAAACGCCTGGCCGGCGCCGACCAGATCGCCGGTGGTCATCAGCAGGCGGCCCAGTTGATCGGTGACCAGCCGAAGCTGGTCCGGCGTCTCGCCGCTCAGCGCCTGCGCCTCGGCAAACAGCGCGGCGGCGCGGCGGTAATCGGCAATCGCCAGATCACGGCGCAGATCGGCCTCGGCGGCGCGGGCGTTGAGACTGTGGGTTTCGGCCTCGGACAGCGTCCTGACGAGGTAGTTTTCCCGCAGCGCATCACGCGACCGGCTGTCGATCTCGGCCGCCTCGGTGAGACGCGCGCGGGCGGTCTCGAAGGCGCCGAGTTCGAGCTGGCGCTCGGCCTCCTGCCGCAGCGCGGTAACCGCCGGATCGTCCGACGCCAGGGTCGCCATATCCCGGCGCAACTCGGTAAAGGCCAGGGCGGCGGCGGTCAGTTCGGCGGTCTGGTCGTTCGAAGGACGCCGCGCCAGATCGGCCGAGAGAAAGGCGCCATACAATGGCGCCAGCGGCATGTCGTTTTCCGCCGCGATGCGCTCGATCAGGCCGCGGTGGGCCGGTTGCAGCCCGGCCATGGCCAGCAGCAGCGACTCGCGTTCGGGCAGATCGGTGGTGCCGCCGGCAAAGACCATAGCCGGCAGGCCGCTTTCGACATAGGGCAGCTGCTTGCCCCGGGTGCGGTCATAGACGTCCTGCTGCACCAGCGTCAGCACCTGGCGAATTTCCAGCCCCGGCGTCTCCAGGTGCCGGCTCAGCGCCTCGGTAAAGGGCGAGTTGTTGCCGGTGCCATCCGCCGCCGCCTGCCCCGGCGCGGCGGAAAAGGCATAGAGCAGGTTGTCGGCCCGCCCGAGCCGCGCCATCCCGGGGCTGACCTCGGGGCGCCGCGCCAGGCTCATCGCACCGCGCCCGGTGCCGCCGAAGGGATCAGTGCGGCAGGCATCGACGATCAGAAGCCCAACCGGCGCCACCCCTTGCAGCACCGCCGCCACCTCGTCGAGCGGCACGCCGCCGGCGCGCAGCGCATCGAGGTTGTCGGCGGGGGCATCGACCGGCAGGAGCAGGTTCTGCCCCGCCACCTCCATGCCGTGGCCGGCAAAGAACACCAGCGCCACATCCGCGCCCGCCGCGTCATACGCGAAATCCTCGATCGCGCGGCGCATCCGGCCCAGGTCGCGGTTGGTCTCGGTATAGACCTCGAAGCCGAGGGCGATCAGCCGGTCCTCGATGGTGCGGGCATCGTTGACGGGGTTTTGCAGCGGCCGCAGCGCCTCGTATCGTTCCGCCGCAAGCACCAGCGCGGCCCGGGTTTCGGCCCAGGCAAACCCCGGCAGGACCAGCAAGAGAATCGACAAAAGAACACGCATGCCGCAGGGTAACCCGAGGGGCGTGGCGCTCAAATGATTTCTGCCGTCATCGAGGGCCCCGGCGACAGGGGAAGGACGGGTCATGAAACTGGGTGCATTTTCGGTGAGCCTCGCGGTCCGCGATCTGGCGGCGTCGCAGGTGTTTTACGAAAAGTTGGGGTTTTCGGCGGCCGGCGGGGAGGCCGAGCACGGCTACCTGATCATGCGGAACGAGGACGCCGTGATCGGCCTGTTCCAGGGGATGTTCGAGCGCAATATCCTGACCTTCAACCCCGGCTGGGATCAGGCGGCGCAGCCGGTGGCGGGCTTTGCCGACGTGCGGTCCTTGCAGGCCGAGTTGCAGGCGGCGGGGCTGAGCTTTGCGCAGCAGGCGGATCCCGAGGGCACCGGGCCGGCAAGTTTCATGGTGATCGATCCCGACGGCAACCCGGTGCTGGTGGACCAGCACATCTGAGCGAGGCGCCGGACCGGCGGCCGCCCGTCGCGCCAGAGGCCTGCCCGCTTGGTGCGGGCCTCTCCCCGTCCCGGGCCCGCCCCGGGGCCTCGCGGTCACCACGGCAGGGCCCCGGATCGAAGTCCGGGGCGCGCGGGTTTGCGTCGCCGCCCGCGACAGGCTCGGTCAGCCGCTTTCCGCCTTCTTCTCCCAGCGGCCCGAGGCCTCCGACCAGTATTGCGCCGCGCAGCCCGCTCCCGTCAGCACCTTCCACTGGTCACGGGCCCGGTCCACCGCCTGCGGATCGCCGCCATCGAACAGCACGCAGACCCGTTCCAGCGCCCCCACCTCCTCGGGCGAGACCTCGGCGCCATCCACCGTCATCAGGCATTGCGGATCGTTGCCCGCCGCCCCCGAGGTCAGCAGCACCGGTTGCAGCGCATCATGCGGCCCGCCGGCGCGGCCATGCGGCAGAAAGCTGTCGTCGGCCCCCTGCCAGAGCCGCTCGTCCAGCCAGTCGAGCCGTCCCTCGTCGGTGCCGCGCACCGCGACGCGCCAGCCGGCACCGCGGGCCTTTTCCAGCAGCATCGGCAAGGTCGCCTCGAGCGGCCGCTGCGTCAGGTGATAGAAGAACGCGGCGCCCAAGGCTCAGCCTTTCTCGAACCGGTCGCGCACCAGCCGGTCCAGCGCCATGACGCCCCAGCCCGTCGCGCCCTTGGGCGCCAGGTCGGTGTCCTTGGCGACCTGGGCCACACCGGCGATGTCGAGATGGATCCAGGGCGTCTCTTCCTTGACGAAGCGCTTGAGGAACTGCGCCGCGGTGATCGACCCGGCCGGCCGGCCGCCGACGTTCTTCATGTCGGCCTTCTGGCTCTTGAGCTGGTCGTCGTAGCTCTGGCCCAGCGGCAGGCGCCAGGCGCCCTCGCATTCCGCCTCGGCCGATTTCAGGAAGTCGTTGCACAGGCTGTCGTTGTTCGAGAACACCCCGGCATTGTCATGGCCCAGCGCGATGATCACCGCCCCGGTCAGGGTCGCCAGATCGATCATCCCGGCCGGCTGGAAGGTCTCCTGCGCGTACCACATCACGTCGCAGAGCACCAAACGGCCCTCGGCGTCGGTGTTGATCACCTCAACGGTGTCGCCCTTCATGCTCTTGACGATATCGCCCGGCCGGGTGGCATTGCCCGAAGGCATGTTCTCGACGAGCCCCACCAGACCCACCACATTGGCCGGCGCCTTGCGCAGCGCCAGGGCCTTCATCACGCCGGAGACGACGCCGGCGCCGCCCATGTCCATCGTCATGTCTTCCATGCCGGCCGCCGGTTTCAACGAGATGCCGCCGGTGTCAAAGACCACGCCCTTGCCGACCAGGGCCAAAGGCGCCGCGTCCTGCGCGCCGCCCATCCATTTCATCACCACCACCTTGGAGGGGCTGTCGGAGCCCTGCCCCACGGCCAGGAGCGCGCCCATGCCCAGTTCGGCCAGCCGGTCCTCGTCGAGCACCTCGACCTCGACCCCCAGACCGCGCAACGCCTCGAGCCTCGTGGCGAACTCGGTGGTGGTCAGCACATTGGCCGGCTCGCTCACCAGATCGCGGGTAAAGAAGACCCCCTCGGCCACCGCCGCCATCGGGGTGAACTCCCCCTCCAGCTCGGCCGGTTTCGAACACATGACGGTCAGGCTGGCTTCGCGCGGGGCGTCCTTGCCGGTCTTGTGATCGGCGAAGTCATAGCCGCGCAACGCCAGGCCCATGGCCAGATCGGCCATCTTGGCCCGGCCCCCGGCAAGAAGCAGAAGATCGGCCTCGCCGCGCGCCCGGGCCAGCGCCGCCCCGGCCTTGCGCGCGGTGGCCACGTCGGGGCGCCGCGGCAGCTTGATCACATCGACCGCTTCGGCCTCCATCCCGGTGGGCGACGCCAGCGACTTGAGATCGCCGGGCTTCATGTCGGCAAAGGCGCGGCTTTCGGCAAAGCGGTTCAGCGCCTGCCGCATCAGCCGGTTGACCCGCCGCGCGCCGGGATCGAGCCGGCCCTCCTCGTCCAGGATCACGGCCACCCGCCCGGGCGCGGTGGCCACAAGGTCCAGGTCGGTCTCGGCAAAGGTGATCTTGGCGGGGCTGGTCATGGTCAGGTCTCCGGAGAACATTAACATTACGGTGAGTGCCACTAGTCCTAGTGCGCGGACCCCCGCTGAACCACCCCTTTATGTGTGCGCGCTGCCAATATCCAGTTTTCCCTAGGGGAGAAATCTTTTAGGGTCACGGAAAATGAAAAGAGGTTGGGGGACCTGTTGGCCAGATTCGACAGATACATGCTGTCGCAGCTCTTCATGCTTTTCGGCTTTTTCGCGCTGGTTCTGGTCGCGGTCTACTGGGTCAACCGGGCGGTGATCCTGTTCGACCAGCTGATCGCCGACGGGCACTCGGCCTTTGTCTTTCTCGAATTTACCGCCCTGTCGCTGCCGCAGGTGATCGGCATGGTTCTGCCGATGGCGACCTTCGCGGCGGCGATCTATGTCACCAACCGGCTGTCGGCAGACAGCGAGCTGACGGTGATGCAAGCGACCGGCTATTCGCCCTGGCGGCTGGCACGGCCGGTGCTGATCTACGGGCTGCTGCTGGCGCTGATGATGTCGGTGCTGACCCATCTGCTGATCCCCGCCAGCCTCGAGAGGCTGAAAGAACGCGAGCGCGAGATCGCCGGATCGATCAGCGCCCGGCTGCTGCGCGAAGGCACCTTTCTGCACCCGGCCGAAGGGGTGACCTTCTACATCCGCGAGATCTCGCCCGAGGGCGAGCTTGCCGATGTCTTCCTGTCGGATGTGCGCAACGCCAACCGCCACATCACCTATACCGCCGAAAAAGCCTATCTGCTGCGCGACGACGACGGCCCCAAGCTGATCATGCGCGACGGCATGGCCCAGGTGCTCACACCCGACACCGGCCAGCTCTCGACCACCAATTTCGCCCAGTTCTCGCGCGATATCAGCGGCCTGATCGCCCAGAACGGCCAGGGCCCGCGCAAGCTGCGCTATGTGCCGACCTGGGAGACGCTGTTCGACACGCTGGCGGTAGCCGAAGAGGTCAACGATCCGCCGGGCGAGGTGCTGCTCGAGGGTCATCAGCGGATTTCCCAGGCGCTGGTCACCATCGTGGCGGCGCTGATCGGTCATTCGGCGCTTCTGGCCGGCGGGTTCAGCCGCTTCGGCGTCACCCGGCAGATCGTTCTGGCGGTGTTCCTGCTGGTGGTGGTGCAACTGGTCGAAGGCGCGATGACCGAGCCGGTCCGCGGTGACATGACGCTCTGGCCCCTGGCTTATGTGCATGTGGCGATCGGGCTGGTGATCGCCCTGGCGCTCTATTGGCGCGCCGATCATCCGGCGGCGTTTCGGCGCAAGCGGCCGAACGCGCCGGCGGCGGAGGGCGCGGCATGACGCTTCACACCTATTTCGCGCGCCGCTTCGCCACCATCTTCTGCGGCATGCTGGCGATCTTTTTTCTCTTCGTCATGCTGCTTGATCTGGTCGAGCAACTGCGCCGGTTCGACGAGGATGTGGGCTTTGCGCAGGTGTTGCAGGTCACCCTGCTCAACACCCCCGAAGGTCTCTATCAGATGCTGCCGCTGGTGATGATCCTCTCGGCGATTGCGCTCTGCCTGGCGCTGGCGCGGTCGTCGGAACTGGTGGTCAGCCGCGCCGCCGGCCGCTCGGGCCTCTCGGCGCTGACCGGGCCGGTGATTGTCGCGGTGCTGATCGGCGGCCTCGCGGTGGCCGTCTTCAACCCGATCGTCGCCGCCACCTCGCAACGCTATCACGACCTGCGCGAACTCTATGACAGCGGCGGCACCTCGACGCTGTCGATCGGGCGCGAGGGGCTCTGGCTCCGGCAGGGCGACGTCATGGGCCAGACGGTGATCCATGCCGCGCGCTCCAATCCGACGGCGACGGTGCTGCATGACGTGACCTTCATCGCCTATGCAGCCGACGGCGGCCCGGTGCGGCGCATCGCGGCGGACGAGGCGGCATTGGCCACCGCGCAATGGGTGCTGAAGAACGCCAAGGTCTGGCCGTTGGTGGCCGGGCTCAACCCCGAGACCAACGCCGCCGTGCATGACGAGCTGCGCCTGCCCTCGACCCTGACGCAAGAGCGCATCCGCGACAGTTTCGGCAAGCCCTCGGCGGTGTCGATCTGGGATTTGCCCGAGTTCATCGCCCAGCTCGAAAACGCCGGATTCTCGGCCCGGCGTCACGCGGTCTGGCTCCAGATGGAGCTGGCACGACCGGTCTTCCTGGTCTCGATGGTGCTGCTTGGCGCCGCCTTTACCATGCGCCACGCCCGCTTTGGCGGCACCGGCCTGGCGGTGCTGACGGCGCTGCTGCTGGGCTTCGGGCTCTACTACCTGCGCAACTTCGCGCAGATCCTTGGCGAAAATGGCCAGGTTCCCGCCATTCTCGCCGCCTGGGCGCCACCGGTGGCGGCGGTGCTGATCGGCCTCGGCCTCATACTTCACATGGAGGACGGCTGATGCTGCGCCGCCTGACTTTCGCGCTGTGTCTTGCGCTGACGCCCCTGGCCCTGCACGCGCAGGAGGCAGAGCCCGACCCGGCGCTCCTGGTGGCCGATACGGTGGTGGTGACGCCCGACGAACGGCTGATCGCCGAAGGCAATGTCGAGGCGCTTTACGACGGCACCCGCATCTGGGCGCGGCGGATCACCTATGTCAGCGAGACCGACAGCCTGATCATCGAAGGCCCGATCCGCATCGACGACGGCGAAAGCGTCGTCATCCTCGCCGATGCCGCCGAGCTGGATTCCGATCTGGAAAACGGGCTGCTCGGCGGCGCGCGCATGGTGCTCGATCAACAGCTTCAGCTTGCCGCGGTGCAGCTGGCGCGGGTCGAGGGACGGTATACCCAGCTTTCCAAGGTCACCGTCACCTCCTGCCAGATCTGCGGGCCGAAAGGCGTGCCGCTCTGGTCGATCCGGGCGCGGCGGGCGATCCACGATGAAGAGGCGCAGCAGCTCTATTTCGATGGCGCCACCTTTCGGGTGCTCGACGTGCCGGTGATGTACATCCCGCGGCTGCGGCTGCCCGATCCGACGCTCGAGCGCGCGCGCGGCTTCCTGTTTCCCTCGATCCGCACCACGACCGAGCTGGGCAGCGGCATCAAGCTGCCCTATTTCATTCCGCTCGGCGATCACGCCGACCTGACGGTGACGCCCTATCTATCGCAGGAGACGCGCACACTCGAGCTGCGCTACCGGCAGGCCTTCGTCAACGGCGACATCGAACTGAACGGTGCGCTGACCCGCGACACCGTCCTGCCTGACGAGACACGCGCCTATCTCTTTGGCGAAGGGGTCTTCGATCTCGGCAACCGGTATGATCTGAGTTTCAACTTCGAGGTGACGTCCGACGAATCCTATCTTTCGGAATATGATTATTCCGGCAAGGACCGGCTCGACAGCGAGGTTTCTCTCAGCCGCACCACCCGCAACACCAACCTGCTGGCCGAGCTGGTGCATTACAACACGCTCCGCGACAACGAGCTGAACTCGACCCAGCCGACCATCATCCCGGATCTGCGCTACGAGCGCCGCTACCAGATGACCAACGGCCTCGGTGGCGAACTGCGGCTCGGGCTGCTGGGCCATAGCCACATCCGCTATTCCGAATCCGACGTGCGCGGCCGCGACGTGAGCCGCGCCGGAGCCGAGGCGACATGGCTCAACCAGTGGACCTTCGGCACCGGTCTCCAGATGGCGGCGCAGGCCGGCCTGGCGCTGGATCAGTTCTCCACCGGGGACGACACCACCGTCACCGATGTCGACAACTCGGTCACCCCCTCGGCCGCCCTGACCTTTCGCTATCCGTTTCTGCGCAGCGCTGGCGGCGGCGCGCGCCAATTGCTCGAACCGGTGGCCCAGATCGGCTGGGTCGGCGGCCGCGATGCCGATGTGGCCAACGACGAAAGCACCCGGCAGGAGCTTGACGAAGGCAATCTGCTGTCGCTGTCGCGCTTTCCCGCCGAAGACCGGCGCGAGCGCGGCCTGGCTTCGGTGCTGGGGCTGCGCTTCCTGCACAAGGCGGCCAGCGGATGGGAAGCGGGGCTGGCGGTGGGCCGGGTCTATCGCAGCACGCAGAACGATGACTTCACCGCCACCTCGGGGCTCGACAATGCCGCCTCGGACTGGCTCTTCGCCACCCATTTCCGCAACACCGACGGGCTATACATCCAGTCGCGGACGCTTTGGGACGAGCAGGGCGAAGTCAGCAAATCCGCCGCCCGCGGCGCCTGGTCGAACGACCGGATCGATCTTGGCGCCTCGTTCATCCTGCTGCCCGCCGACACCGACGAGGATCGGGACGAAAAGGTGGCGGAATGGACCTTTGACGGCTCTTACCGGTTCAACCGCCACTGGACCGTCTCCGGCGATGCGCAATACGACATCGCCGACAACCGCGCTGTCGAGGCCGGCCTCGGCCTCGCCTATCGCAACGAATGCATCGAGGCGGCGTTCACCGCCGACCGGACCTTTGCCGATTCATCCAATCTGGACCCTTTCACCACTTATGGTCTAACTGTAACGCTAAAAGGGTTCAGCACCGGCGGCGACGCCGGAAGCTACAGCAGGACATGCAAACAATGATTTCACGATTTTTCCGGACCGCGGCCGCGGCGCTTCTGATCGCGCCGCTGACGCCCCTGCCCGTTCCGGCCCAGGGGCTGTTCTCGCCGGCCATCAAGGTCGATGAAATGGTGATCACCAATTACGAGATCAATCAGCGCATGGCCTTTCTCGAAGTGCTGCGCGCGCCCGGCAACCCGCGTGATCTCGCCCGTGAACAGCTGATCGAGGACCGCCTCAAGCTGCGCGAGGCCGAGGCGCTGGGCATCACCGTTTCGCCCGAGCAGATCGCCGCCGGAATGGAGGAATTCGCCGGCCGCGCCAATCTGACCGCCGATCAGCTGATCGCCGAGCTGTCGGGGCTGGGCGTCTCGGCCGAGACCTTTCGCGATTTCGTCCGGGCCGGGGTGGCCTGGCGCGAGGTGGTGCGGGCGCGGTTTGCCGGATCGGCGCAGGTCAGCGAGGCCGAGATCGACCGCGCCCTGAACGCCGCCGGGGGCGGCTCTTCGGTGCGGGTGCTGCTGGCCGAGATCATCATGCCGGCCCCGCCCGCCGAGGCCGAGGCGGTGATGGCCCGGGCGCAGCGGATCGCGCGGACCACCTCGGAGGCCGAGTTCGCCGCCGCCGCACGGCAGTATTCCGCCACCGCCACCGCCCGTTCGGGCGGCAAGCTGCCCTGGCAGCAGATCGAGGATCTGCCGCCGGTGCTGCGGCCGCTGGTGCTGGAGCTCTCGCCCGGTGAAGTGACCGCTCCGCTGGCCATTCCCAATGCCGTCGCGCTGTTCCAGCTGCGCGCGCTGGAAGAGACCGAATATGCCCCGCCGAGCTATTCGGCTGTGGAATACGCCGCCTATTACATGGCCGGCGGGCGCAGCGAGCAGACCCTGGCCCAGGCCGCCGGGATCACGGCCCGGATCGACACCTGCGACGATCTTTATGGCGTGGCCAAGGGCCAGCCCGAAGAGGTGCTCGACCGCAGCACCCTGCCGCCCGATCAGATCCCCGACGACATTGCCATCGAACTGGCCAAGCTCGACCCCGGCGAAACCTCGACCGCGCTGACCCGCGCGGGGGGCGAGACCCTGGTGCTTCTGATGCTCTGCGGCCGCAGCCCGGCGGTCGAAGAGGCGCCCGACCGCGAGGCCGTGACCACCGGCCTGCGCAACCGCCGCGTCGGCACCCTGTCCGAGAGCTTTCTGGAACAGCTGCGCGCCGATGCGCGGATCGTGGAACTGGAATGAGCCCGGCCCTGCCCGTTGCGCTGAGCTGCGGCGAGCCGGCGGGCGTCGGCCCGGAACTTGCGCTGCGCGCCTGGGAGGCGTTGCGCGACCGGGTGCCGTTCTTTCTGATCGGGGACGCCGGCCATCTTGGCCAGGGCGCGCCGCATGTGCGCATCGCCGACCCGGGCGAGGCGCCGGCGGCGATGGCGCGCGGCCTGCCGGTGCTGCACCGTGATTTCGGCCCGCCGGTGACGCCGGGCCAGCCCCAAGCCGCCCATGCGCAGCCGGTGATCGATGCGATCGCCGAAGGTGTTGCGCTGGTGATGGCCGGCCGCGCCCGGGCGCTCTGCACCGCGCCGATCCACAAGCAGGCGCTGGCCGAGGGGGCGGGGTTCGCCTATCCCGGCCACACCGAATACCTGGCCGCACTGGCCGGCGTGCGGCGGGTGGTGATGATGCTGGCCGCCCCGGCGCTGCGGGTGGTGCCGGTGACGATCCACATGGCACTGGCCGAGGTGACCGGGGCGCTGACGCCCGCCCTGCTGGAAGAGACCCTGCGCATCACCCATGACGGGCTGCGCCGGCGCTTCGGCCTGAGCGCCCCGCGGATCGCGGTGGCCGGCCTCAACCCCCATGCCGGAGAAGGCGGGCGGATGGGGCGCGAGGAGATCACCACCCTCGCCCCGGTGCTCGACCGGCTGCGGGCCGAAGGGTTCGACATCACCGGACCGCTGTCGGCCGACACGATGTTCCACCCGGCAGCCCGCGCGCGCTATGACGTGGCGGTCTGCATGTATCACGACCAGGCGCTGATCCCGATCAAGACGCTGGATTTCGACCGGGGGGTCAATGTGACGCTCGGCCTGCCTTTCCTGCGCACCTCTCCCGATCACGGCACCGCCTTCGACATCGCCGGCCAAGGCCTGGCCAACCCGGCGTCGCTGATCGCGGCACTTGAAATGGCGGGCGCGGCGGCGCCGCCGGCGTCGTGATGCGTATTTTTGAAAGAGAAGAAGCCTGATGGCCACGATTGACGACCTGCCGCCGCTGCGCGAGGTGATCACCGATCACGGGCTGGTGGCAAAAAAGGCGCTGGGGCAGAACTTCCTGCTCGACCTCAACCTTACCGCCAAGATCGCGCGGCTGGCCGGCGAGCTGTCGGGCTGCGACGTGCTCGAGATCGGCCCCGGCCCCGGCGGGCTGACCCGGGGCCTGCTGGCCGAGGGGGCGCGCAAGGTGCTGGCGATCGAAAAGGACGCGCGCTGCCTGCCCGCGCTGGCCGAGATCGGGGCGCGCTATCCCGGCCAGCTCGAGGTGATCAACGGCGACGCGCTGGAGATCGATCCCGGGCAATACCTGATGCCGCCGATCCGCATTGCCGCCAATCTGCCTTACAACGTCGGCACCGAGCTTCTGGTGCGTTGGCTGACGCCGCCGGAGTGGCCGCCGTTCTGGCAGTCGCTGACGCTGATGTTCCAGCGCGAGGTGGCACAGCGCATAGTGGCCGAACCGGGATCGAAAACCTATGGCCGCCTGGCAATCCTGTCGCAATGGCGCGCCGATCCGCGCATCGTGCTGCATCTGCCGCCCGAGGCCTTTTCGCCGCCGCCCAAGGTGTCTTCGGCGGTGGTGCATCTGACCGCCCTGCCCGCGCCGCGCTTTCCGGCCGATGCCAGGATCCTGCAAGAGGTGGTGGCGCGCGGCTTCAACCAGCGGCGCAAGATGCTGCGGGCAAGCCTCAAGGGGCTGCATCCCGGCATCGAGGATCTGCTGCGCGCCGCCGGGATCAAACCCACCGAGCGGGCCGAGCAGGTCTCGCTCGAGGCCTTCTGCGCGCTGGCCCGCGAGGTGGAAGCCGCTCGGCGCTGAGCCCGGCCTTTCTTGCCCCCCGTCCCGGACCCCGATCCGGGACCTCGCCGCCGTCTCGCCCATCTGCCATGAGGCCCCGGATCGGGGTCCGGGGCGCGTGGGATCCCGGGGGCGCGGGGGCGCAAAAGCACAGGGCCGCCCCTCGGAGCGACCCTGTGCAATGTCATGTGTCAGGCGCCGCCGAGGTTATTCGGCCGCCTGCGACGGCTCGTCCTTGGCCGGGGCATCGGCGGAAGCGTCCTTGGCCGAGCTGTCCTTGGCCGGGGTGTCCTTGGCAGCGGCGCGGCGCGTTGGCCGCTTGGCAGGAGTTTCCTTGGCCGGGGTATCCTTGGCCGAGGCGTCCTTGGCAGAGGCGTCCTTGGCCGGCGCCTCGCCGCCCGCCTCTCCCTCGGGCTTCTTGCGCGCCGGCTTGCGGCGGCTGCGCTTGGGCTTGTCTTCCTCGACCTTGCTCTCCGGCGTCTCGACCAGCGTGCTGTCGGCGTCGGTGTCGGAAACATCGAGCACATCGGGCTGCGGTGCCTCGCTCGGATCGGCGGCCTCGGAGGGCTGCGGATTGCCGTTGCCGTTGCCGTTGCCGTTCGAGGATTCGCGCTCCTGCCGTTCGGCCCGCTCGCGATCGCGCTGCGCCTGCCGCTCGCGGTTCTGGCGCTCCTGCTCCTCGCGCTTGGCGTCCTGTTCCTTCTGCGCCTCGCCCAGAAGCCTCAGGTAATGCTCGGCGTGCTGCTGGAAATTTTCGGTCGCCACCCGGTCACCGGCCAACTGGGCATCGCGTGCCAGCTGGTTGTATTTGTCGATGATCTGCTGCGGCGTACCGCGCACCTTGCCTTCGGGCCCGGAGCTGTCGAAGACCCGGTTGATGATATTGCCACCAGAAGGCTTGTTGCGGTTCGATCGCGACCGCGACCGTGACTTGGATGATCTCATTATACTGTTATCCAGCCCGTTTTTGGATAGTCTCTAGCCGGTGTGCCAAACGCGATGCTATGGCGCGGTGCATTCGGCAATCATGCTCTTGTGCGGCGAGTGTCTCGCGGGGCGCAATACGCGACCCATCTGCGACGACACCCAAGCACTAACCACGACAAGCCCGGCCTTACAAGGGGGTAATTGTCGCATTCCCCGCCCGAAACCGCCAAAAGCGGCAGATTTGCACCGATTTCGAGCGAAATTCACTGAATCTTGCGAGCGCTAACGGCCCGGTCGCGGCCATCGAGATCCTGGATCACCACCACATCCGACAGCCCGCCCTCGCGCATCAGCACCGCCACGGGAAAGGCCTGCTGCCAGCCGATCTCGACCAGCAGCCGGCCGCCGGGTTCGAGAAACTGGCCGGCGCTGGCGGCAATGGCGCGATAGGCCGAGAGGCCGTCGGCCTCGTCGGTCAGCGCCAGGCGCGGCTCATGCGCCAGCTCCGGCGCCAGCGCCGTCATTTCGTGATCGGCGATGTATGGCGGGTTCGAGACGATCAGATCAAAGCTGCCGTCGACCTCGGCGAACCAGTCGCTCTGGCGCAGGAGCGCGCATTCCGACAGGCCCAGCATCGCCCGGTTGCGCGCCGCCACATCAAGCGCGGCGGGCGAGACATCGACCCCCAGCCCCCAGGCGCCCTGGCTTTCGGCCAGCAGCGTCAGCAGGATACAGCCCGTGCCGGTGCCGAGATCGAGCAGCCGTTCGAACGGCTGGGCCAGCGCCGCCTCGATCAGGGTTTCGGTTTCCGGCCGGGGGTCGAGCACATCCGGCGTGACCGCGAATTCGCGGCCGTAAAACATCCGCTTTCCAGTGAGATGCGAGACAGGTTCCCGGGCCGCCCGGCGCGTGATCAGATTGTCGAACCGCGCCGCCGCTTCGGGATCGACCGGTTCCGGCAGCACCAGCGTCAGCCGCCCGGCCTCTTGCCCCAGCGCATGGGCCAGAAGCCGGCGGGCATCGTTGCCGGCGCCGTCGATCCCGGCGGTCTTGAGCGCGCGCGTGCCGCGCGCCAGCAATTCCGAGCCGGTCATGCCATCGCCGCCAACTGGGTCGCCTGGGCATCGGCCGTCAGCGCATCGACGATCTCGTCGAGATCGCCCTGCATCACCTGGTCGAGTTTGTAGAGCGTGAGGTTGATGCGATGATCGGTCATTCGGCCCTGCGGGAAATTATAGGTACGGATACGTTCGCTGCGGTCACCGGAGCCGACCTGGGATTTGCGGTCGGCGCTGCGTTCGCTGTCGACCCGGCTGCGCTCGAGGTCGTAAAGCCGCGTCTTGAGCACCTGCATGGCAATCTCGCGGTTGCGGTGCTGGCTCTTCTCGGAGCTGGTGACGACGATGCCGGTGGGGACATGGGTGATCCGCACGGCCGAATCGGTGGTGTTGACGTGCTGGCCGCCGGCGCCCGAGGCGCGCATGGTGTCTATGCGGATATCGCCGGCGTCGATCTGGATATCCACATCCTCGGCCTCTGGCAGCACCGCCACGGTGGCGGCCGAGGTATGGATGCGGCCGCCGCTTTCGGTGGTGGGCACGCGCTGGACGCGGTGCACGCCGGATTCGTATTTCAGCCGGGCAAAGACGCCCTCGCCTTTCACATGCGCCACCACTTCCTTGATGCCGCCCAGCTCGGTGGCGTTTTCCTCGATGATCTCGAAATTCCAGCCCCGGGCCTCGGCATAGCGCTGGTACATGCGCAGCAGATCGCCGGCAAAAAGCGCCGCCTCTTCGCCGCCGGTGCCGGGCCGGATTTCGACGATGGCGGGCCGGGCATCGGCCTCGTCGCGTGGCAGAAGCGCCAGTTGCAGCGCGTGCTCTGCCTCGGGCAGGCGCTTTTTCAGCACCGGCAGCTCCTCTTCCGCCAGCTCGCGCATGTCGGGATCGGCGAGCAGCGCCTCAGCCTCGGCCATGTCTTCCAGGAGCTGGCGCCAGGCGGCGATCTGGTCGACCACCGGCTTGAGATCGGAATATTCCTTGGCCAGCGCCGCGATCTCGCCAGCATCGGCGCCGGCGTTCATCCGGGCCTCCAGATATTGGAAACGGTCTTCGATCTGGCGCAGGCGGTCTTCGGGAATCATGCGGGGAGGCTTCTGCCGGTCAGAATTGTCAGGTTTGGGAGTTTCGTGATAAACTGCTCTCATGGTGAGAGGAAGTACCCTTTTGTGGCTGCTTGCGGCGCCTGCCCTGGCCGATGTGACCGGCCCGGGCGGACGCACCGTCGATTGTTACTGCACCGACCGAAACGGCGCCCGCGTGGAGCTGGGCCAGACCATCTGTCTTCAGGTCGATGGCCGCATGTTCATGGCGCAGTGTCAGATGTCGCTCAACGTGCCGATGTGGCGCGAGGTGGCGCAGGGCTGTCTCGGCGCCTCACAGAGCGGCGAGCCAACCCTCGATGCGGGCGCGGTTGACGCCAAGATCTGACTTGCCGTATCGCGCCCGGCTGAACACCTCGAGCTGCGCGCCCTGCGGCGTCTCGGTCAGACTGAGGGTGGTGTAATCGGGATACCCCATCAGCTTGCTGCGCGTGACATAGGTGATCCGTCCCTCTTCGAGCGAACCGGCCAGCACCTCGGTGCGGGGGGTGGCGCGAATGACGGCATCGAATGCGGCGAACCGCTCTTGCCCGCCCTCGGCCAGCGGTTCCCGGTAGACATGGCTGTTGGCGCCACCGTGGTGGCCCGGATCGGTGAGGCTCGAGGTGACATGCCAGCGCGCCGGGTCGTCGGGCGCGAAGCGCACCCAAACCGCCCCGGCCACCACCGCGCCGTCCAGAAACAGGAGGGCAATATATATGATCTTCATGTAGTTACGCGCCTTTCTTCAGGTGGTTCCAGCCCCAGAGACAGATCAGCTCTGTCGCCACATGGGCGCCGGCGATGGCGGTGGCGCCGGTGGTGTCAAAGGGTGGTGAGACCTCGACGATATCGCCGCCGACCATGTTGATGCCGGCCAGCGCGCGCAAAGCGACGGCGGCCTGCGCGGTGGTCAGCCCGCCCCAGACCGGCGTGCCGGTGCCGGGCGCATAGGCGGGATCGAGGCAATCGATGTCAAAGGTCAGGTAGGTCGGGCTGTCGCCGACGATCTCACGCACCCTGGCGGCGGTGTTTTTCGCCCCGTTTTCATGCACATCCCGCGCATCGATAAGGTGCATCCCGTGGCGATCCGGGTTGTCGGTGCGGATGCCCACATGCACCGAGCGCGAGGGATCGACCAGCCCCAGCTTGATCGCCTTGTAAAGAAAGGTGCCGTGGTCGATGCGGTCGAGATCGTCATCGGTCCAGGTGTCGGAATGGGCGTCGAACTGGATGATCGAAAGCGGGCCGAAGACCTCGGCATAGGCCTTGAGGATCGGCAATGTGATGAAGTGATCGCCGCCCAGCGTCACCGTGCCGACGCCCTTGGCCAGGATGCCGGAAATATGGCGTTGCAGCGTTTCGGGAAATTCGGAGACCTTGGCATAATCGAAGGCAAGATCGCCGTAATCGACAATCTTGAGCTCTTCCATGGGGTTATATCCCCAACCATAGGGCGCGTCAGGGCTTTGCAGGGCGCTGGCCTCGCGAATGGCGCGCGGGCCGAAACGGCTGCCGGGGCGATTGGTCACCGCCTGATCGAAGGGCACGCCGGTCACCGCCAGGTCGACGCCGGAGAGATCCTTGCTGTAGCGCCGGCGCAGGAAGGAAGTGGCGCCGCCAAAGGTGTTCTCAAAGCCGAGCCCGGTGTAACTTTCCCGCGTAAACGCCTCGTCTACCTTGGTTTTTGCGTCTTCCAGCGCCATGGTCATTCCCTTTCGGATCGGCCGGGGTCTGGACTTCGTGCCCGCCCCGCGACAGGGTGCAGACAATCGCAAATGACCGGGGGCTGCAATGGCTGACGACGCTTTGATCCAGGATCCGCAGGGCGGCATGCCGCGGCTGCTCAAAATCATGCGGCGGCTGCGCGATCCCGAAACCGGCTGCCCCTGGGATATCGAACAGGATTTCAGTACCATCGCGCCCTACACCATCGAAGAGGCCTATGAGGTGGCCGATGCCATCGAACGGCAGGATTGGGGCGAACTGAAAGGCGAATTAGGCGATCTGCTGTTCCAGTCGGTGTTCCATGCGCAGATGGCGCAGGAGGCCGGGCTGTTCGACTTTGACGACGTGGCCAACACCATGTCCGACAAGATGGTGGCGCGGCATCCGCATGTGTTCGGCGCCGAGAGCCGCGACAAGAGCCCTGAGCAGCAGACCCGCGACTGGGAGGCGATCAAGGCCGCGGAACGGGCGGAAAAGGCGCAGAAAGGCGCGCTCGATGGCGTCGCGGTCGGGCTGCCGGCACTGCTCCGCGCGTTCAAGTTGCAAAAACGCGCGGCGCGGGTGGGGTTTGACTGGCCCGAGACCGAACAGGTGCTCGACAAGATCGCCGAAGAGGCGCGCGAGCTGGTCGAGGCGCGCGAGAGCCTGCCGCAGGACAAGGTCGAAGAGGAGATGGGCGATCTGCTCTTTGTCATGGCCAATCTCGCACGGCATCTGGCGGTCGACCCCGAGGCCGCGCTGCGCCGGGCCAATGCAAAATTCACGCGCCGTTTCAAATCGATAGAGGCCGCACTTGCAGCGCAAGGCAGATCAACGGCCGACTCGGACCTGGACGAGATGGATGCGCTCTGGGACGCCGCCAAGGCGGCCGAACGGCGGGCCGCGGAATGATCCGTCCGCGCGCCTACTGACACATTCTGGCGGCAAACCGCTTATGGACTCTCGGCGCCGCGATTGACAAGTTGGCGCGCAAACAGCCCTGCCCTGAACGAGGTCCCATGACCCAACGCAAGATCATCATCGACACCGACCCCGGACAGGACGACGCGGTGGCGATCCTTCTCGCTCTGGCCAGCCCCGAAGAGATCGAGGTGCTGGGCATCACCGCCGTGGCCGGCAACGTGCCTCTGGCGCTGACCGCCAAGAACGCCCGCATCGTCTGCGAACTGGCCGGCAAGCCGGAAACCCCGGTCTTTGCCGGCTGTGACAGCCCGATGAAACGGCGGCTGGTGACGGCCGAACATGTGCACGGCAAGACCGGGCTCGACGGGCCGGTGCTGTCCGATCCGACGATGGATTTGCAGGAAATGCACGCCGTGGATTTCATCATCGAGACCCTGCGATCCGAGCCCGAGGGCACGGTCACGCTTTGCCCGCTGGGTCCGCTGACCAATATCGCCACGGCCTTTGAACGGGCCCCCGACGTGGCCGCGCGGGTGCGCGAGATCGTGTTGATGGGCGGCGCCTATTTCGAGGTAGGCAACATCACGCCCGCCGCCGAGTTCAACATTTACGTCGACCCGGAAGCCGCTGATATCGTGTTCAAATCCGGCGCACCGATCACGGTGATGCCGCTGGACGTGACCCATAAGGCGCTGGTCACCAAGGCGCGCAACGACGCGTTCCGCGCGCTGGCAACGCCGGTCGGCGTGGCGGTGGCCGAGATGACCGATTTCTTCGAACGTTTCGACAAGGAGAAATACGGCTCTGACGGCGCGCCGCTGCATGACCCCTGCGTGATCGCCTGGCTGCTCAAGCCCGAGCTGTTTTCCGGCCGCAAGATCAATGTCGAGATCGAGACCGGCTCTGAACTGACGCTCGGCATGACCGTGGCGGATTGGTGGGGGGTGACCGACCGGCCGGCCAATGCGCTGTTCATCGGCGATGTGGACGGCGACGGTTTCTTTGCCCTGCTGACGGAAAGGCTGGCCCGCCTATGAGCACCAGATTGCACCTCGCCGGACCGGACGACATCGAACGGCTGATGCCGCTGACCGCCGCATTCTGCGCCGAGACCGGCCTCGAGACCGATGACGACCGGCGCCGCGCCGCCGTTCTGCCGTTGCTCGAAGGCTCGCCGCATGGCGCGGTCTATCTGATCGGGCCGCAGAAGGCGCCGGTGGGCTATATCATCCTCAGCTTCGGCTGGTCGCTCGAGTTCGGCGGCATGGACGGCTTTGTCGACGAGCTCTACATCCGCCCCGCCGTGCGTGGCCGCGGCATGGCGACCGATGTGCTCTATTCCCTGCCGCGGGCGCTGCGCGATGCCGGGCTCAAGGCGCTGCATCTGGAGGTGAAGCGCGAGGACAAATCCGCCCAGCGGCTCTATCGCAAGGCGCATTTCGAGCTGCGGGACGGCTATTCCCTGATGTCGCTCAAACTGTAGGCTCTGGCTCTGTGGCGGGCCGCGTGCTACCGCTGAAGACACCGGGGCCAAGGCAGGTAGCACGATGAATTTTCTGCAAATCACATCCCTGCTGATTGTTCTGGCGGGGCTCTTTGGCGCGATCAACTATCTTGTCCTGAAGCTGCCCGCCGCGATCGGCATTCTGGTCGTGGCGCTGCTGGCCTCTTTCGGGATCATGGCGCTCGATCTGGCGCTGCCGGCGCTGGGGCTGGCCGATACGGTGCGGGCCGCCGTGCAGGGGCTGGAGTTCTCCGACGCGCTGCTCGAAGGCATGCTGGGGCTGCTGCTCTTTGCCGGGGCGCTGCATGTGAAGCTCTCGGATCTGCGGGCGCAATGGCGGATTGTCTTTCTGATGGCGACGCTGGGTGTGGGCCTGTCTACGGTGATCGCGGGCTTCGGCTTTTTCTGGATCACCGGCATGCCGCTGCTGGTGGCGCTGGTCTTCGGCGCGCTGATCTCGCCCACCGATCCGGTGGCGGTGCTCGGGGTGCTGCGCGAGGCCAATCTGCGCAAGGAGCTGGAAACCAAGATCGCCGGCGAGTCGCTGTTCAATGACGGTGTCGGCTATGTGGTCTTTCTGGTGCTGGTCGGCCTCGCCTTTCCTGTCGGCGGCGCCCATGACGCCGGGCTCGAGGCGGCGGCGCTGCTGTTTGTTCAAGAGGCGCTTGGCGGCGCGGTGCTGGGGATCGTTCTGGGCTGGCTCACCTTCCGGCTGATGCGGCGGATCGACGATTATTCGCTCGAGGTGCTGCTGACGCTGGGGCTGGCCTTCGGCGGCTATGAGCTGGCGGTCTATCTCCATGTCTCGGCGCCGATCATGGCGGTCTGCGCCGGGCTGCTGATCGGCGATATCGGTGCCAAGCACGGCATGACCGAAGAGACCCGCAACTATGTCGACGCCTTCTGGAAGCTGATCGACGAGATCCTCAATGCCGTGCTGTTCCTGATGATCGGTTTCGAGGTCTTCGCCCTGGCCTTCGACGTCGGCGACCTGATGATCGGGGTGATGTCGATCGCGCTGGCGCTGGTGGCGCGGCTGCTGGCGGTGGCGGTGCCGGTGCTGGTGCTGCGCCCGTTCCGCAGCTTTCCGCGCGACGTGATCCCGATCATGACCTGGGGCGGGCTCAAGGGCGGCATCTCGGTCGCGCTGGCGCTGTCTCTGCCCGAAGGGGAATGGAAACCGGTGATCCTGACGGCGACCTATGTGGTGGTGATCTTCTCGATCATCGTTCAGGGCCTCAGCGTGACCCGGCTGGCCAACCGGCTGGGCCGAGAGCCGGACCTCGTCTGATGGCGCTCTTTGTCTTCGATATCGACGCCGAGGGGCGGGCCCAGGCCGGCGCGCTGGATCAGGAGGTTGCCCGGGGGCACTGGCGCTGGGTGCATTTCGACCTGGCGGCGCCGGGTACGGTGGCGCGGGTCGGCCAGCTGGTTTCCGAAGAGGCGGCCGAGGTGCTGGTGCAGCCGGAAACCCGGCCGCGCTATCTGGGCCTGGGCGAGTCACTGATCCTGATCCTGCGGGGGGCGAACTTCAACCCGGGGCAGCAGGCCGATGACATGGTCTCGCTCCGGCTCTGGGCCGGCCGCGACCTGGTGGTCACCCTGCGGCACCGGCCGATCTTTGCCGTGCGCGAATTGCAGGCCGATCTCGAGGCCGGCTATTGCATGCCCGGCGGCCCCGGCGAACTGGTGGCCGAGCTGACCGAGCGGTTGGTCGACCGGATCGAACAGGTCTCGCTCAAACTTGACGATCAGGTCGATGCGCTGGAAGAGGCGATCCTCGATCCCGATTGCCCGCCCGATGTGCTTGCGCCGCTGCCCGAACTGCGCCGCGCCTCGATCCGCCTGCTGCGCTATCTGCGGCCGCAGAGCGAGACCCTGCGCCGGCTCGAGGCCCGCCCGCCGGACGGCCTCGCCCTGCCCCATGACGAGATCCGCGAGAGCGCCAACCGGGCGCAGCGCGCGCTCGAGGAACTGGACGCGGTGCACCAGCGGCTGGGGGCGCTGGCCGATCACCAATATGCCCAGAAGGCCGATCAGCTCTCGCGCAACGGCTACGGGCTGTCGGTGGTGGCGGCGATCTTTCTGCCGCTGGGGTTTGTCACCGGGCTGTTCGGCATGAACGTCGGCGGGCTGCCCTTTACCGACACGGCCTGGGGCTTTGCCATCGTCTGTTTCGGCATGGCCGGTTCGGTGATCCTGGTGCTGCTGGCGCTGCGCCTGTTGCGGCTGATCTGACGCCGGCGGGATTCCCCCCTTACTTGCGCGGCAAAACCTGCCAGAGTGGCAGCAATCCATTTCAACGGGAGGATATGACATGGGATTGATGGGCACTTTGGCCAAGGTTGCGCTGGGGTACGCCGCCGCACGCGGGGTGGATCACCTGAGCAGGAACCAGGGGCTCGGCGGCATGCTGGGCGGCGCGCAGGTGCCCTCGGGCGCGGCAAAGGCGCGCCAGAACCCGACCGCCGAGGCCTTGGGCCAGATGCCCGGCATGGAGCAGATGCGCGGCATGATGGCCCAGATGCGCGAGAGCGGCGCCCAGAGCATGACGCAGGCGCAGGACATGTTTGCCAAGATGGTGGGGGCCGGCGGCGGCGCCGGGATGAACCTGCAAGAGATGATGGGCAACATGATGGGCGGCGGCCAGAGCGCGGACGCCAAGGGCAGCGGGTTGCTCTCGGGCGCCGGCGGCGCGGGGCTGGCCGGGCTGCTCTCGATGGCCGGCGGCGCCGCGGCGGCCCAGGGCAAGGGCGTGGGCGCGATGCTCGACCAGGTTTCCGACACCCCCGGCGCGCCCGAGGCGGAAGCCGCCGCCGGGCTGATGCTGCGGGCGATGATCCAGGCGGCCAAGTCCGATGGCGGGATCGACGCGGCGGAAAAGAAGAAGATCCTCGAAACCGTGGGCGAGGATGCCGACGCCGAGAGCCTGGCCTTCGTCAAGAAACAGCTCTCCGCCGAGGTCGACCCCGAGGCTCTGGCCCGCGACACGCCGGACGCGCAGAAGATGCAGGTCTATTCGATGTCGCTGATGCCGATCCGCGTGGATACCGAGGCCGAGGCGCAATATCTCGACACCCTGGCCTCGGAACTCGGCCTCGATCAGCAGACGGTGAACATGCTGCATCTTCAGATGGGGGTGCAACCGCTCTACGCCTGAGCCGCCGTCCCGATCTTTCGCCCGGCGTCACCGCCGCCGGGCAATACCCTGCCGGCGCGGCCAATCGGCGCTCTTGCCCTTTTTCATCCATCTGCGTAAACCGCGCCGGACGACTTCAGGCAGGACGATCCCATGCCCCTTCTGGTGATGAAATTCGGCGGCACCTCCGTCGCCACGCTCGACCGTATCCGCCGCGCCGCCAAACGGGTGGGCGTGGAAGTGGCCAAGGGCTATGACGTGATCGTCATCGTCTCGGCCATGGCGGGCGAGACCAACAAGCTTGTCGGTCTGGTCAACGAGACCTCGCCGCTCTTTGATGCGCGCGAATACGATGCGATCGTGTCGTCCGGCGAGAATGTGACCGCCGGGCTGATGGCGCTGACGCTTCAGGAAATGGACGTGCCGGCGCGCAGCTGGCAGGGCTGGCAGGTGCCGATCAAGACCACCAACGCCCATGCCGCGGCGCGGATCGTCGAGATCCCGACCGACAACATCTCGGCGAAATTCGCCGAGGGCATGCAGGTGGCCGTGGTCGCAGGGTTTCAGGGTATCGGCCCCGACGGCCGCGTCACCACCCTGGGCCGGGGCGGCTCGGACACCACGGCGGTGGCTTTTGCAGCCGCCTTCGGCGCCGAGCGCTGCGATATCTATACCGATGTGGACGGTGTCTATACCACCGACCCGCGCATCTGCGAAAAGGCCCGCAAACTCGATAAGATCGCCTTTGAGGAGATGCTGGAACTGGCCTCCCTGGGCGCCAAAGTGCTGCAAACCCGTTCCGTCGAACTGGCAATGCGCTATAACGTCAAACTGCGGGTGCTTTCGAGCTTCGAGGAAATGGACGACGCGGCCGGAACGCTCGTCTGCGATGAGGATGAAATCATGGAACTCAATGTCGTCTCTGGCGTGGCCTATTCCCGTGACGAGGCCAAGATGACCCTGATCTCGGTGGCCGACCGCCCCGGCATCGCCGCCGCGATCTTTGGCCCGCTGTCCGAGGCCGGCGTCAATGTCGACATGATCGTGCAGAACATCTCGGAAGAGGGCCGCACCGACATGACCTTCTCCTGCCCCACCGATCAGGTGAAACGGGCGGAAAAGGCGATGGCCGACGCCAAGGCCGCGGGCGCGATCAATTTCCACGATATCGTCGCCGACACCGGCGTCGCCAAAGTATCGGTGGTGGGGATCGGCATGCGCAGCCATGCCGGTGTGGCAGCCAAGATGTTCAAGGTACTCTCGGATGAGGGGATCAACATCAAGGTCATTACAACTTCCGAGATAAAAATTTCCGTGCTGATCGACCGGAAATATATGGAACTCGCCGTGCAAGCGCTTCATGATGCCTTCGAACTGGAAAAGGCGGCCTGACGCCAAAGCCCTGCGACGGGCCTAGGCAAGTCGGGTCCGAACGGGGAGATCGGTGATGCGACACGCGGCTTTTGCCGTCGCTTTGGGTGCCTGCCTGCCGCTTTCGGCGGCGGCGGAGCCACTGTTCTTTTCCTCGGTCACCTCGAATGACATCGATTATATCCTGACCGATGACCCCGATGCGCTGGCCTGCCTTGTCGACCGCGGCGATGGCCGGCGCGAAATGCCGGACAAGCGCGGCGGCCCGCTGATGGCCGAGGGCGTGCATCTTTTTGATGCGCGCTATCTCGATGGCGCGATGGTGCCGATCTGGGCGCATCCCCGGCTGGGCGACCGCGACGCGGCTCTGGCGACGGTGACGCCGCTGGCCCATGCAATCGGCAAGCTGCCGGGGTTCATGCGCGCCAAGCTCGATCATGTGGTGCTGCTCGACGGCGACGAAAGCGCCTTTGCCGAGGATCGCGGGCGGTTCTTTGTGGTCTATGCCGAAAACCTCGCCCGCCGCATCGCCAGTCATGATCTGGAGGAAACGGTGTTTCACGAAAGCGTCCATGCCACGCTCGACCAGCCGCATGCCGCCTCAGAGGCCTGGCGCGCGGCGCAGCAGGCCGATGGCGGATTTCTCACCGGATATGGCGCCGAAAACCCGGACGGCGAGGATCTGGCCGAGACCCTGCTGATCGCCTATGCGGCGCTGCGCCATCCCGAACGGCTGCCCGCGGCGCTGACGGAACGGCTGCGCCGGCAGGTGCCGCACCGGCTCGCCTTTATCGAAAACCTGCTGACGCGGCTGGACCGGCCGGCGGCGATGCGCGACAGGGCCGCGGTTTGCGGTTAGACACAAGGGCCACACCGCGGCGTGACACCCGCCCATGACACTTCGGTCCGAATAAGGGGACATCGACATATGCCAGAAGGTACGGAAAGCGAAAGCCGCAAGCTTCTCAGACGCTTGCGCGACCTCATGGCGGAGGAAGCCGCCGGTCAGGAAAGGCTCGACAAGATCACCCATCTGACCGCGGATTCGATGAAGACCGAGGTCTGTTCGGTCTATCTGTTCCGCGACGAGGACACGCTCGAGCTTTGTGCCACCGAGGGTCTGAAGGCGGAAGCGGTGCACCAGACCCGGCTGCGTGTCGGCGAAGGCCTTGTCGGCCGGGTGGCGCGGCAGGGCAATATCGTCAACACCGCCAATGCGCCGCAGGCGCCCGGATTCCGCTACATGGCCGAGACCGG
This sequence comes from Marinovum sp. PR37, assembly GCF_028807375.1. Classification (NCBI taxonomy): domain Bacteria; kingdom Pseudomonadati; phylum Pseudomonadota; class Alphaproteobacteria; order Rhodobacterales; family Roseobacteraceae; genus Marinovum; species Marinovum sp. PR37. The sequence continues at coordinate 144,673 of NZ_JARAML010000008.1, forward strand.
CGAGGAGATTTATTCCAGCTTCCTCGGCGTGCCGATCCAGCGGCTGGGCGAGATGCTCGGCGTGCTGGTGGTGCAGTCGAAAGAGGCGCGCGAATTCACCGCCGACGAGGTCTATGCGCTCGAGGTCGTCGCCATGGTGCTGGCCGAGATGGCCGAGCTGGGCGTCTTTGTCGGCGAGGGTGCGGCGCTTTCGGCGCGCCACACCCAGCCGCATCTGATCCGCGGCATCACCGGACAGGAAGGCGCGGCCGAAGGTTATGTCTGGCTGCACGAGCCGCGGGTGGTGGTCACCAATCCTATCGCCGACGATCCGCACCGCGAGCTGGAGCGGCTGAAAGAGGCGGTCGACGAGCTGCGCGTCGGCGTCGACCAGATGCTGGCCGGCGCCATGGGCGGCGATGCCGAACAGCTCGAAGTGCTTCAGGCCTATCGCATGTTCGCCAATTCGCGAAGCTGGATGCGCCGCATGGAGGAAGACATCTCGCGCGGTCTTTCGGCCGAGGCTGCCGTCGAGAAAGAGCAATCCGCCGCCCGCACCCGGTTGGGCCAGGTGCCCGACGCCTATCTGCGCGAACGGCTGCACGACCTCGACGACCTGTCGAACCGACTGTTGCGCATTCTGACCGGTCAGGGCAGCGCCACCGGTGCCGAGATGCCCGATGATCCGATCCTGATCGCCCGCAACATCGGGCCCGGCGAGCTCTTGGAATACGGCCGTCAGCTCAAGGGTATCGTGCTCGAGGAAGGCGCGGTCGGCAGCCATGCCGCCATTGTCGCGCGGGCGCTGGCGATCCCGCTGGTGCTTCAGGCCAGCCGCATCACCACCGAGGCGCTGAACGGCAATCACATCATGGTCGATGGCGATCAGGGGGTGGTGCACCTGCGTCCCGACGACAATGTCGTCACCGCCTTTCGCGACAAGATGGCGATGCTGCACAAGGCGCAGGAGCGCTATTCCTCGATCCGCGACAAGCCGGCCGAGACGCTTTGCGGAAAGACGATCTCGTTGCACATGAACGCCGGGCTGATGGCCGATCTGCCTTCGCTGGAAAGTTCGGCGGCTGAAGGCGTCGGCCTGTTCCGCACCGAATTGCAGTTCCTGATCCGCAACCAGATGCCCAAGCGGACAGAGCTGGCGCAGATCTATTCCGGCGTGCTCGATGCCGCCAAGGGCAAGCGCGTGGTGTTCCGCACGCTCGACATCGGCTCGGACAAGGTGCTGCCCTACATGAAGGCCACCGACGAGCCGAACCCGGCGCTGGGCTGGCGGGCGATCCGGGTGGCGCTTGACCGTCCCGGCGTGATGCGGATGCAATTGCAGGCGCTGCTGCGCGCGGCCAATGGCCGGCCGCTGTCGGTGATGTTCCCTTTCATCGCGCAATACAGCGAATACAAGCAGGCCCGCGCCGAGATGGACAAGGCGATCGAGCGCGAAAAGATTCTCGGCCACCCCCTGCCCTCCAAGCTCGAGGTCGGCGCCATGCTCGAGACGCCGTCGCTGGCCTTTGCGCCGAACGCGTTTTTCGAGGAAGTGGAATTCCTCTCGATCGGCGGCAATGATCTCAAGCAGTTCTTCTTTGCCGCCGACCGCGAAAACGAGCGGGTGCGGCGCCGCTACGACACGCTCAACACCTCGTTCCTGAGCCTGCTGGAGATGATCATCGCGCGGTGCGACAGCACCGGCACGCAGGTCAGCTTCTGCGGCGAGGATGCGGGCCGCCCGATCGAGGCGATCTGCATGGCGGCGATGGGTCTGCGGACCCTGTCGATGCGTCCGGCCTCGATCGGGCCGGTCAAGCATCTGCTGCGGCGCACCAACCTCGACGAGCTGCGCGAGGTGATCAATGCCGAACGCAAGCGCGGCGCGGAATCGGTGCGCGATGCGGTGATGGAATACCTGCGCACGCAATAAACCAAGGGATCGCATGCCGCGCCCGGATTTCGCGCTATACTCAGCTTCGTCCCCTTTTGGAATCGGAGCCATTGCCATGTTGCGTCTTGCCCTGTTCGCCAGCCTGCTTGCCGGTACAGCCCTGGCCGAGCCGGGCTATTTCCGGGTCACCGATGTTGCCTCGGACGACACGCTCAATGTCCGCGCCCTGCCGGATGCGCACAGCGAAGACATCGGCGATCTGGCCCATGATCAGACCGCGGTCGAGGTGATCGACACCGACGAAAGCGGCGATTGGGGCCGGATCGTCTGGGAAGAGAGCCACGGCTGGGTGGCGATGCGGTTTCTGGAGCCCGACGACATCGCGATGATCGGCCAAAGCCGCCTGCCGCAGGGGCTGTTGTGCAGCGGCACAGAGCCGTTCTGGTCGATCCGCTACACCGGCGACACCGCGCTCTATTCGGATTTCAACAACAATTCCGCGACCTTGCCGCTGACCGATCTGCTCACCGCCGCCGGTCGAACGGGCTTTCCGGCGCTTCTGCGTCATGGCACCGGCGACGCGACCTCGACCGCGGTGATCCGTGCACAGCTCTGCTCGGACGGCATGAGCGACCGCGATTACCCCTATGCGGTCAGTCTGATGATCGAGGCCGGCAAGGACCGGATCCTGTTTGACGGCTGCTGCCAGCTGCCGCTGGAAGCGGGATCGCATTAACCCGCGAAAGCGGAGTTGCCCCCTTTCCATTCCCGCCGCCATATGGTCCTGTCGCGCCATGTTTCGTTTCGCGACCCTGTCTCCCCTGTTCTCTGCGGCGCCTTTTGTGGCGCGTGATCTGACGCGCGCCTGTGCCGTGGTGGCGAAATGAGCGAGACCGTCAAGGCGGCGTTCTGGATGATCGGCGCCATCGTGTCCTTTACCGCGATGGCGATTGCCGGCCGGGCGGTGAGCCTCGATCTCGATACCTTCGAGATCATGATGTACCGCAGCCTGATCGGCTTCGTCATCGTGATCACCGTGGCCCGCGCCGCCGGCACTCTCGGCCAGGTGACACGACGCAACCTGGGCGTGCATACGATCCGCAACCTCAGCCATTTCGCGGGCCAGAATCTGTGGTTCTATTCGATCACCGCGATTCCATTGGCGCAGGTCTTCGCGCTCGAATTCACCTCGCCGCTCTGGGTCATCGTGCTGTCGCCGCTGATCCTTGGCGAGCGGCTGACACGGGTGCGGGTGCTGGCGGCGAGTATCGGTTTCGTCGGCATCCTGATCGTCACCCGGCCCAACCCCGAGACATTGGAATTCGGTCAGCTCACGGCGGCAATTGCGGCCATCGGCTTTGCCGGATCGGCGGTGTTCACCCGGCTGTTGACCCGGACCGAAACGATCACCTGCATCCTGTTCTACCTGACTGTAATGCAAGCGATTTTCGGCGTCATCTGCGCCGGGTTCGATGGCGATATCGCACTGCCCACGGCGGCCAACCTGCCTTGGGTCGTGCTGATCGCCTTTGCCGGGCTGGTGGCGCATTTCTGCCTGACGACGGCGCTCAAGCTGGCGCCGGCGGCGGTCGTCATGCCGATCGATTTCGCCCGGCTTCCGGTGATCGCGCTGGTCGGCATGTGGTTCTACTCCGAACCGCTGGACCTCTTGGTCCTGCTGGGCGCGCTGGTCATCTTCGGCGGGAATTACCTCAATATCTGGTCCGCATCACGGGTTCGCGGGCCGGTGCGCGGAGTTGACGTAACAGAAAAGTAACGTCACGGAACAACCTAAAGTGTGACGTTGGGTCAGGAATTGACCGAAATCTGTCTCAGGAATTAGCGTTCAGCCAGGGAAGAGACAGGAAAATCCAGATGAAACATGTAGCAAGTGCCGCTTCTGCGGCCTGCCTTTTTGCAGGCATTGCTCAGGCCGGCGGCCTCGAGCGTGCGCGCCCCGCCGAGGCGATCCTTTTCGAGCAGGGCAATTACGTACAGTTCTCGTTTTCGCAGACCGATGCCGACGTGTCGGGCGACTATCCGGCCTTTGTCGGCGGCGGCAGCACCGGCGACATGTCGGACGCCACCCGGCACATCGGGTTCGGCCTCAAGATGGCGATCAACGACCGGCTCGATTTCGCCCTTCTGATGTCGCAGCCCTATGCGGCAGACGCGGCCTATGGCCAGGGCTTCTACGAGGGGCTGACCGCCAGGTGGAACAGCACCGCCGTCGATGCCATCGTGAAATACAACATGTCCGACCGCTTGTCGGTCTATGGCGGCGCGAGCCTGCTGACCTCTTCGGCCGATATCACCATTCCGGTGGCGCTGGGCAATATCGCCTCCGACCCCGACGGCCCGGCTCTGCTGGGCGGCGGCCCGCTGCCGGGCTCGATCGTCAGCGATTATTCGGCCTCCAGCTCGAAAGAGACCGACCTCGGCTTCATTCTTGGCACGGCCTATGAGATCCCCGATTTCGCCATGCGCGTCGCGCTGACCTATCGCTCCGAGATCGAACATGAATTCGACGCGCGCGAGACCTATACCCAGCTCAGCCTGCCGGGCGGCGTTCCGACCTTCTCGCCGGTGTCGACCACCACCGACACGCCGGTCATCATGCCGCAATCGGTGACCCTGGATTTCCAGTCGGGCGTGGCCCCCAAGACGCTGGTCTTCGGCTCGGTCAAATGGACCGAATGGTCGAAATGGCAGGTCAAGCCCGGCGCCTATGAATCGGAAACCGGCGGCGAGATCACCAGTTTCGACAATGACACTTTCACCTATCAACTGGGTGTCGGCCGTCAGCTCTCGGATCAATTCTCGGTCTTCGCCCGCGCCGGCTATGAATCCAAGAAAGGCGGCGAAAGCTCGCGCCTGTCGCCCACCGACGGCTATACCTCGATCGGTCTCGGCGGCAGCTACACCATGGGCAAAGCCAAGATCACCGCAGGTGTCGAACATGCCTGGCTGGGCGATGCGGAATCGGGCACGCCGACCGATTTCTCGGACAACACCGCCACCGGCTTTGGCATCTCTGTCGGCTTCGCATTCTGACGCCGAAATAAAATCCGCTCACGGATTGGCCTCGCCTGCGTGCATCGCGGCGGGGCTTTTTCGTGGCGGGCGGGTGTGCTAGGCGAAGCGAACGTTCAGCGGGACCAAGAAGATGCTCTATTCAACTGCCGAAGACTGGCGCCAGGCGCCCAAGAAACGGGTGCTGTTCTTTGGCATGTCGGGCCTTGGAAAGACCCATGTTTCCAACATGTTGCGCGACAATGGCGCATGGTTCCACTATTCCATCGATTACCGCATCGGCACGCGCTACATGGGCGAATACATCGCCGACAACGCCAAGGCGCATGCCATGCAGGTGCCGTTCCTGCGCGATCTGCTGTTGTCGGACAGCATCTACATCGGCTCCAATATCTCGTTCCACAACCTGACCCCGGTCTCGGCCTATCTGGGCAAGCCGGGCAACCCCGATCAGGGCGGTCTGCCAATGGCCGAATACACCCGGCGGCAGGATCAGTTTCGCCAGGCCGAGATCAATGCGTTGCTGGACACCGGCTATTTCATCGACCGGGCGCAGGCGCTTTATGATTACCCGCATTTCATCTGTGACACCGGCGGCTCAATCTGCGAATGGGTCGATCCCGAAGACCCCGCCGATCCGGTGCTTTCGGCGCTGTCAGAGCGCACGCTGATGATCTGGATCCAAGGCTCCGAGGCGCATACCCAGGAGCTGATCCGCCGGTTCAACCGCGCGCCCAAACCGATGGCCTATCAGCCCGCCTTCCTCGCCCGCTGCTGGCAGGAATATCTCGAGGTCGAGGGCTGTTGCGAAGGCGAGGTGAACCCCGATGCCTTCATCCGCTGGACCTATGGCCGGGCGCTGGCGCACCGCCAGCCGCTTTATGCCGCGATGGCGCGGAACTGGGGTGTGACGGTGACCGCCGACGAGATCGCCCAGGTGCGCGATCAGGCCGATTTCACCGATCTGATCGCCGGCGCGATCACCCGGTCAGCACGGCGCAGCTGACCGCTTGTGGCGCGCGCCGCTCTGGCCTATTTCTCTGACGCCACAGGAAAGGACACCCGATGCCCCTGAAACTGCCCAGTGATCTGCCCGCCTTCGACGTGCTCTCGCGCGAGGGTGTGATGGTCATGGCAGAGAAACAGGCCGAGCATCAGGACATCCGGCCGCTGCGCATCGGGTTGCTCAACCTGATGCCCAAGAAGATCGCCACCGAGACCCAATTCGCCCGGCTGATCGGCGCCTCGCCCTTGCAGATCGAGTTGACGCTGATCCGGATGAGCGAGCACGAGACCAAGACCACCTCGGCCGAGCATATGGAGAGCTTTTACCACCCGTTCCGCGAGGTGAAGGACTGGAAATTCGACGGCCTTATCATCACCGGGGCGCCGATCGAGCATCTGCCGTTCGAGGATGTGACCTATTGGGAAGAGCTCACGCAGATCTTCGACTGGACCCAGACCAACGTGCATTCCACCTTTGGCGTCTGCTGGGGCGGGATGGCGATGATCAACTATTTCCACGGGGTGCAGAAACATATCCTCGATCACAAGGCCTTCGGCTGCTTCCGCCATACAAACCTCGACCCCGCCTCGCCCTACCTGCGCGGCTTTTCCGACGAGTTCGTCATCCCGGTCAGCCGCTGGACCGAGATGCGCCAGCCCGAGATCGATGCCGCCGCCGGGCTGCGCACCCTGCTGGGCAGCGACGAAGTCGGGCCCTGCCTGGTCGAGGATCCGAAGCACCGGGCGCTCTATATCTTCAATCACTTCGAATATGACAGCGGCACGCTGAAGGAAGAATACGACCGTGACGTTGCCAATGGCACCGCGATCAACGTGCCGCGCAACTACTACCCCGGCGATGATCCCAGCAAAAAGCCGCAGAACCGCTGGCGCAGTCATGCCCATCTGCTCTACGGCAACTGGATCAGCGAACTCTATCTGACGACGCCCTTCGACATGGCCGAAATCGGTTCCAAGTCGACCGACCTCCGGGGCTGAGATGATCGCCAACCTCGCCTTCGCCCTGCTGACCGTGGCGCTCTTGGCCGGCGGCGTGTTCCTGATCGACCGGCGGGCGGATCTGCGAGAGGCCGAAGCCGAGGCGCAGTTTGGCCCCTCGGGCAAGCTGATCGACATCGACGGCACCACGGTGCATGCGCTGGTCACCGGCGCCGGCCCCGATCTGGTGCTGATCCATGGGGCCTCGGGCAATCTGCGCGATTTCAGCTTCGATCTGATCGAACCTCTGGCGCAGCATTACCGGGTGATCGCCCTGGACCGGCCGGGGCTGGGCTGGACCGATCGGCTGCACGACCGGGGTGAGACCCCCGGCGAACAGGCCCGTCTGTTACAGAAGGCCGCCGACCGGCTGGGCGTGACGAGGCCGCTGGTGCTGGGCCATTCCTTCGGCGGCGCGGTGGCGCTGGCCTGGGCGCTGGAACGCCCCGAAGAGACCGCCGGGCTGATCTTGCTGGGCGCGGTATCAAATCCCTGGCCCGGTGGGCTCGACACGCTGTACCACGTCAATTCCTCGCGCCTGGGCAGTGCATTGGTGGTGCCACTGATTACCGCCTTCGCGCCGCTCGACCGGGTTCATGCCGCGCTCGAGGCGATTTTCAAGCCGCAACGCGTGCCTGTGGGCTATGCCCGCCACATCGGCGCCGGGCTGACAATGCGCCGCGACAGCCTGCGCGCCAATGCCCGCCAGATCACCCGGCTGCGGCCGCAGGTGGTGGAGATGTCGGAGCAATATCACCGGCTCGAGATGCCGCTGGAGATCCTGCACGGTGAGGCCGATACCATCGTGCCGCTGGAGATCCACTCCGAACCGCTGAGCCGCCAGGCGCCCGATGCCGACCTGCTGCGGATGCCCGGTGTCGGCCACATGCCGCATCACGCCGATCCGCATGCCGTGATCCAGGCGGTGCACCGCGCCGCCGCCCGCGCCGGGCTTCGTGAAGGGCATTAACATTGCAACACCTGGCCTAAGACGCCATATTTACATGAAAATATGCGAGGCCCCATGGCACAACCTTTTGACGGTGCAATCAGTACCTACTTCGAAAACGAGGCCCCCAAGCCGATCCGTGATGCCATCCGGCGCGCTGAGAAAGGCGAGATGCTGTCGGAGGGCTACCCTTATTCCGACCGCATGCCGCGCAAGGCCTATGACAAGGCGATGAAGGCGCTGCAAATCGAGCTGGTCAAGCTTCAGGCCTGGGCCAAGGACAGCGGCGCGCGGGTGGCCGTGGTTTTTGAAGGCCGCGACGCCGCCGGCAAGGGCGGCACGATCAAGCGCTTTCGCGAGAACCTGAACCCCCGGGTCGCCCAGGTCGTGGCACTGTCGAAACCTTCGGACCGGGAAGCCGGACAATGGTATTTTCAGCGCTACGTCACCCGCCTGCCCACCGCCGGCGAGATCGTGCTGTTCGACCGGTCGTGGTACAACCGCGCGGTGGTGGAAAAGGTGTTCGATTTCTGCACCGAGGCGCAGCGCGCGCATTTCTTTCAGCAGGTGCCCGACTTCGAAAAGATGCTGTTAGATGACGGCATCATCCTGATCAAGCTCTGGCTCAACGTCGGCCGCGCCGAGCAATTGCGGCGCTTTCTCAGCCGCGAGAGCGACCCGCTCAAGCATTGGAAACTGAGCTGGATCGACGTCGAGGGGCTCAAGCGCTGGGATGCCTATACCGCGGCCATCGCCGAAACCTTCGAGCGCAGCCATACCGGGATTGCGCCCTGGACCGTGGTGCGCAGCGACGACAAGCGGCGCGCCCGGATCAATGCCATCCGCGCCGTGCTGCACCGGATCGATTATGCGAACAAGGACGCGGCCGCCATCGGGGCGGTGGATCCGCTGATCGCCGGCGGGCCGGATCTCTGGCAGGCCCGCGCACAAGATGCCTAAACGCGGCTATCACCACGGCAACCTGCGGCAGGCGCTGATCGACGCCGCCCTGAAGCTGATCGAAGACCGGGGGCCCACGGGCTTCACGCTCTCCGAGGCGGCAAAACAGGCGGGCGTCACCCCGGCTGCGGTCTATCGCCATTTCGAGGGGCGCGAGGACCTGATTGCCGAAGCCGCGCTTCAGGGCTACGAGATTTTCGCCGATGTCATGGATTACGCCTATGACAGCGGCAAACCCTCGGCGCTAGCCGCTTTCGAGGCCACGGGCCGGGCCTATCTGGCCTTTGCCCGCAAGCACCCCGGCCATTACATCGCGATGTTCGAAAGCGGCGTCTCGGTCAACAAGACACCGGATCTGGCTGCCGCCTCGGCGCGGGCGCGCGGCGTGCTGGAAAAGGCCGCCGAGGGTCTGTCGCAGCATATCCCCGCCGACAAGCGCCCGCCCGCCGCGATGTTCTCGGCGCATATCTGGGCCCTGAGCCACGGGGTGGTCGAGCTTTTCGCCCGCGGCTCGCCCGGCACCCGCAGCCCCTATCCGCCCGAAGAACTGCTTGAGGCCGGCATCGGGATTTACCTCAGGGGTCTTGGCCTGATCCCACCGGACGCGTAAGGCAGGCGCATGAGCGACAAGACCTTCTTCCTCGGCCTCGGTGGCCAGAAATGCGGATCGAGCTGGATTCAGGCGTATCTGAACCGCCAGCAAGGCGCCGATTTCGGCCGTCTCGGTGAATATCAGATCTGGGAGAGTGACCTCGGTTCGGTCTTTGCCCGCTACCGGCTGGCCGCGCCCTCGGGCTTTCAGATGCTGCGCGCCGAGGCCAAGCGGCGGCTGGGCATGACCGAGCCGGCCGACCATCTGCGCTGGCGGATGCAGCACGACCGGCAACAGTATTTCGCCTATTTCGAACAGTTGCTGAACCGGCCCGGCGTGACAATGACCGGCGACATCACCCCCAGCTATGCCGCCCTGCCCGCGCCGCTGCTGCAAAAGATCAAGGATGGCTTCGAAGGCCCCGGAATATCAGTGAAATGCCTGTTCTCGATGCGCGACCCGGTGGCCCGAATCCGGTCGCATTACCGGATGGACATCGACAAGGGCACGGCGCCGGAACCGGCGGATTTCGAGGCCGGGCTGCGCGGCTTTTATGCCAGCGCAGAGGCCGCGGCGCGGACGCGCTATGACATGACGCTCGAGGCGATGGAGACGGTCTTTGCACCGCAAGACCGGTTCATCTGCCTTTTCGAAGAACTGTTCACGCATGAGGGCATCGCCGATCTGGCGGCGTTTGCCGGCGTTCCGGCCGAGGCCGAGGCCGGGGGACAAAAGGTCAATGCCCGCGGCTCGGCCGGTGGCATCTCTGACGACCTGACCGCCGAAATCGCCCGGCATTACGCCCCGGTCTATGCCGCCGTCGCCCGGCGTCTGCCGCAGATCGCCCGGGTCTGGCCCAGCGCGCGGTTTCTCACCAGCGCATGAGCCCAGCGTCGATCAACTGCTGCGGCCCCTCGTAACGCAGCGAGTTCTCGTCGAGAAAGCTGCCCTTGCGGGCCTGCATCCGGGCCAGAAGCTCGGCGTAATAGCGGTATTTCGAGGCGCCATTGGCATGCGCCCCCCAGGCCCTGGCGCGGTCGATCTTGTCGGCGAACTGCGCGGTAAAGACAAAATGCGCCACGGTCAGCAGCACCGTGCTGCTAGGCGCGAGATTGGCGTAATGCGATCCGGTCAGCCGGCTTTCGGCGTTGCGCAACACCAGCGGCGTCTTGTGGCGCGGCGACTTCTGGAACTGTTGCGCCTTCTTCGCCCTGGACGACATGTAAAGCCGTTGAAGCCCCCGGCGCTCCACCTTGGGTTCGATATCGAATTGCTTGAAAAGACGCGCTGTTTTCGATTTTCCCAAGAGCTCCGGCTGGCGCCCCGGCACCAGATCGACAAGCGCTTCAGCCTGGAAATACGGGTAAGCCTCGAGCAGCCCGTCAAAGCTTTTCGGCAGATCGCCCGAGAGCCCGGCAACGTTTTCCGGAAAGAATTCCACCACCGTGGCAATCGCCGAGGGCGCGCCTTCGGCCGCAAGCCGCGTCACCACCTCGGAGATCGAGCTGACCCCGGGCGGCAGCAGCAGGAATTCGTCGGCATCGACATAGGCGACATAGGCGCCGTCGAAAAACAGATGCGGCAGGGCGATCTTGAAATAGGTGCCGGCGCGTTCCCTGCGGCTTTCGCCATCGGGGTCGCGATAGGTGATCTCATCGCCAAAGCTGAGATCGGATTGCATGACCACGCAATCCGATTGCGCCGCGAGATAGGCGCTGGTGCCGTCGTCCGAGGCATCGTCGAAGATCAGGAATTGCTCGAAGCCGATGGCCCGATGATGCGCCAGGAAGGCCGGCAGGAAGCCCATCTCGTTCTTCATGGTGGAAAACAGCGTCAGCTTGCCGGCATCCACCTGCCCGCTCACCACCCGCGCCAATCGGCCCGCGTCTTCTATTCCGTATGCGCTCATGGCAGTGCCTTCCGATGTTGCGGGCCGCGCGTCAAGCCCCCTCGCCCCGCGCATGAAAAAGGCCGCCCCGAAAGGCGGCCTTTTCCGATACATGTCCGTAAAGCTTAACGCTTGGAGAACTGGAAGCTCCGGCGGGCCTTGCGGCGGCCGTATTTCTTCCGTTCCACAACCCGGCTGTCGCGGGTCAGGAAGCCGGCGGCTTTCAGCGCGCCGCGCAGCGAGGGATCGTAAAGTTGCAGCGCCTTGGAGATGCCGTGCTTGACCGCACCGGCCTGACCCGAGAGACCACCGCCCTTGACGGTTGCCTGCACGTCGAACTGGTCTTCGACACCGGCCACGGTAAAGGGCTGGCGCAGGATCATTTGCAGCACGGGACGCGCGAAATAGGTGTTCAGCTCGCGGCCATTGACCGAGACCTTGCCGGAGCCCGGCTTGATCCAGACACGGGCAACCGCGTCTTTCCGCTTGCCGGTGGCATAGGCCCGGCCGAGCTCGTCACGGACGGGTTCGCGCGGGGTTTCCACCTCGGTCACGGCCTCGACACCGCCGGTCACGGCGTTCAGGTCTTCGAGGGAATTCACTTGCTCAGCCATTATTTCGCCACCCGGGTGTTTTTCGAGTTCATGTTCTTGACGTCGAGCACTTCGGGCGACTGCGCCTCGTGGGGGTGCTCGGTGCCGGCATAGACGCGCAGGTTGGTCATCTGCTGGCGCGCCAGACGGTTGCCCGGCAGCATGCGCTTGACCGCCAGGGTCACAACGCGCTCGGGGTGGGCGCCCTCGAGGATCTGCTGTTTGGTGCGCGACTTGATGCCGCCCGGGTGGCCGGTGTGCCAATAGTGGTTTTCTTCGCGCTTCTTGCCGGTCAGCTGAACCTTGTCGGCATTGACGATGATGACATTGTCACCACAGTCCATGTGCGGCGTGAAGGAAGGCTTGTGCTTGCCGCGCAGGCGGGTGGCGACGATCGAGGCGAGACGGCCGAGCACCACGCCTTCGGCGTCGATGACGATCCATTTCTTCTCGATGTCTGCCGGAGTCGCAGAGAAGGTTTTCATATCGGGTCTACCCTTGGGTCTTGAGTTCCGACGCCTCGGGGAGACCCCGGCGCCAAATTCGATGGGCGGGTTATAAAGACTGCAAAGACACAGTCAAGATGCGTTATCGCGAATTAATGGCGCAATTTCAATTACTTGCAAATTAGGTATCTAAACACCCCATTCAGACACCGATATTTTCCGGCGGCTTGTCCAGCAACCGGCGCAGGCGCAGCATCGCATCCTCGAAAGAGGCCAGCGTCACCTCGGCATTGACGGCGATGCGTACCGCGTGGGGCACCTTCGCGTCGCGCATGGCGAAATCCTCGGCGCTGCGGATCTTGAGGCCCTGCGCCTCGGCTGCCTGGCAGAAGGCCGAGACCCGCCAGCCCTCGGGCAGACGCAGCCAGAAAAAGGGCACATCGGGGTTCCAGGTCAGATCGTAGCTGCCCAGGGTATTCACCCCGACGCGAATGTAACGCTCCACCTCGGTGCGAACCTCGGCCACCAGCCTGTCGGCCGACGCCGCGCCGAGCAAACGCCCGATCATCTCGGCCAGCGGGGTCGAGAGGCCGAAAAAGCCGTATTCGGCGGCGCGGCGCAGGGTGGTGTCGCTGCCTCGCGGCGCCACAGCAAAGCCGACCCGCAGCGCCGGGGTCAGCAGCTTGGAGATCGAGGCGATGTACCAGGTCTGATCCGGCAGCAACATGCGATAGCCGGGCAGTCGCGTTTCGGACAGGCGGTAACAATCGTCCTCGAGAATGTTCAGCCCGCGCGCCCGCGCCACCTCGGCAATGGCTTCGCGGCGGTCGAGCGGGGTGTGCAGGCAGGTCGGGCTCTGCACCTCGGGCGAGGTGCAGAAAAGCTGCGCCGCATGGGTGCGCGCCAACCGGTCGAGCTCTTCCGGGATCACCCCCCTGGCGTCCATCGGCACCGGCACCACCTCGGCGCGCAACAGTTCGGCGGCACGGCGGAAACCCGGATAAGACAGCTCTTCGACCAGAATAACCGGCCGCCGCCCGCGCAGAACGCATTGCATCACCAAGGACACCGCATTCTGTCCGCCATGGGTAAAGACCAGCCGGTCGGGATCGACCGGCCCCAGCCGCGCGGTCGAGAGCCAGCGCGCCGCCGCCTGGCGCGCGCTGTCGGAGGCGCCGGCGGAGGGATAGTTGAGCAGATCGGTCGCATCGCTCTCGGCCACCTCGCGCAGGGTGCGGCGGATCGCGTCGACCTGGCCGACATCGGGCAATTGCGGGCTGAAAAGCGATACAATCCCGGTTTCGCGCGGCGGATTGCGGATCAGCAGGCGCGGCTCCGGCGCCGCCCTGTCGTCCTGCCCCGCCACAAAGGTGCCGCGCCCCACCTCGGCCCGCAACACGCCCTTGTCCGTCAGAACCGAATAGGCCCGCGCCACCGTGCCCGGGGTTATTTTCAGCTCCCATGCGAGATCCCGCACCGGCGGCAGCTTGTCACCCCGGGCAAGCTTGCCCTCGGCGATGGCGCTGCCGATCAACTCGGCCACGGCACGATATTTCGGACCGTCCATGCCGGAAATATCACCGATTGAAATTGTATCCATCACAATATTTCCATGGATCATTATACCGCTTCTACTTCAAAACCCGAAAGTTCTCGTGGGTGAT
>NZ_JARAML010000009.1:0-135674 GCF_028807375.1 Marinovum sp. PR37
CAACATTCGGCATGATGGCACCACAGAAATTGAGTCGGACCCAATTTTGCATGCCGATTGACAGCGTGGAACGCCCTGAATACCTGCTCGGTGATGCCGGGCTGATGAAAGAACTGAAGATCAAGCTGATGGAGCGGATGCTGGGCGCCGAGCTGACCGCGCATCTGGGCTATGAGGAGGGCAAGGAGGTTCCACCGGGTCAGGGCAACCGCCGGAACGGCACCTCGACCAAGGTGCTGAAGGGGCAGGACGGAGAGATGCCGGTGGCGGTGCCCCGCGACCGCGACAGCAGCTTCGAGCCCGAACTGGTGAAGAAGGGCCAGACCCGGATCGACGGGATGGATGACAAGATCATCGGGCTCTATGCCGCCGGGCTGACGGTGCGGGATATCCAAGCTCATCTGCTCGATCTCTACGGCCTGAAGGTCTCGCCCGACCTGATCAGCCGCGTGACCGACGCCGTTCTGGACGAGGTCCGGGAATGGCAGAGCCGGGCGCTGGAACGGATGTATCCGATCGTGATCTTCGACGCGCTACGGGTGAAGCTCCGCGATGCCGACAGCCGGACGGTCAAGAACAAGGCCGTGTATGTCGCCTTGGGCGTTACCCGCGATGGCCAGCGCGAGGTTCTTGGCCTCTGGATCGCCGAAAATGAAGGTGCCAAATTCTGGCTGTCGGTGATGAACGAGCTGAAGAACCGCGGCACCCAGGACATCCTGATCGCGGTCGTGGACGGTCTGAAGGGCTTCCCCGAGGCCATCACCGCCGCCTTCCCGGAGGCCATGGTCCAGACCTGCGTTCGCCATCGGTCTCGAACCGATGGCGACCAATGCCTCACTGCATCTGGTGCGCCATTCCCTGAATTTCTGTTCCTGGAAGGACCGCAAGGCCGTGGCCGCCGACCTGCGCCGGGTTCACAGCGCCCCGACCGCAGATATGGCCGAGGCCGAGCTCGATGCCTTCGAGGAGAAATGGGCCGGGAAATACGCCTCCATCGCCCCGGCCTGGCGCCGGGCCTGGCAGGAGGTGATCCCGTTCTTTGGTTTCGATCCCGCGATCCGCAAGATCATCTACACCACGAATGCCATAGAAAGTCTGAACCGCGTCATCCGGAAATCTATCAAGACACGGGGCTCGTTCTCGACCGACGAGGCCGCGACCAAGCTGATCTACCTTGCAATCCACAAATTCGAAAAGGATGGCCGAAATGTCCGGGAATGGTTTGCCGCCCGCAATCAGTTCGCCATAATGTTCGGCAAGCGCTTCGACGCCTGAGTATCTGAAACCGCATGGACCGGGCCAGATACACAGAGTTCATGACACTCCCGTGCGCGGCGCGAGGCCATCGGCACACGGGCCCCGATCTTGGTCGAGGCACGGCCCAACGCCCGGTGGCCGTTGGATTTCGTCCATGACCATCTCGCCTGTGGCCGCCGGTTCCGTATCCTGAACGTCGTCGACGACGTGACCCGGGAATGCCTCGCCGCGATCCCAGACACGTCGCTCTCCGGGCAGCGAGTCGCCCGGGAACTGGGTCGTCTGATTGAGCGACGCGGCAAGCCAGGCATGAGTGTCAGTGACAACAGTACCGAACGTACCTGCCGTTCGGCGCCCCGGGCGGTGCGTTGCTGTGCCATTTTCTCAGCAAACTCTACGAGCGCACAAGCGTCATCATCACCACCAACCTGAGCTTCAGCGAGTGGGCCAGCGTCTTCGGTGATGCCACGATGACCACCGAACTGCTCGATCGCCTGTCCCATCGCTGCCACATCCTCGAGTCTGGCAACGACAGCTACCGCTTCAAGGCCAGCTCCGAGACGGCGGAAAAGAAACGGAAGGAGGCAGCAGCATTGACCTCATCATGAATTAGCAAACATAGCGACAGCGCTAACACCGGGCGGGTCAGATCTCGATGACAATGCTGGGTCAGTTCTCATTGACATCCAACAAGCCGCTGATCCTGCACGCCGTCCGGCCCGTGTTTCCGGTCGCGCGTCACGCCGGCCAAAGCGCGTCGTTCGGCCCCGGTTCTCCGGATGGGGCCGCTTTGCGCAGGGGCGACTCACCCCGCCTGGCCGGAACAGCCATGCCGCCCGGTGTCGCGGCCCTCAGGCCCGAGCCAGCACCTCGACGCAGAGCACCGTCGGCAAGTGGCGCGCGATCTCGTGCCAGGTTTCGCCTTCGTCGCGGCTGGCAAAGACCGAGCCGGAGTTGGTGCCGAAATAGACCCCGGCCGGGCGGGCGCGGTCGGTGGCAAGGGATTGACGCAGCACCGTGAAAAAGCAGTTCTCCGTCGGCAGCCCGGCCTGTTTCTGCTGCCAGCTGTCGCCGCCGTCGGTGGATTTCCAGATCGCGGCCGAGGCGTCCGGCGGATACCGCCCCTGGCTGTCGCCGTTGAGCGGCAGCACCCAGATCGTGCGGCTGTCTTCGGGATGCACGGCGATGGGAAAGCCGAATGTCGACGGCAGTCCGGTGGTGATCTCATGCCAGCTGCGCCCGCCATCCTCGGAGCGGAAGGTGCCGTGGTGGTTCTGCTGATAGAGCAGGTCGGTGCCACCACCCTGTTCGGCGCGCACCATGTTGTGCACGCAAAGCCCGGTCTCGTCGCCGGTGCCGGCCGCCGGATGGTCCGACGCAGGGGCCGGGCCGTCCAGATTGCTGCGGCGGTTGCGCCGCTCCCAGCTTGCGCCGCCGTCCTCGCTGGCAAAGACCCCGGCGGCGGAGATGCCCAGCCAGAGCTTGGCCGGATCTCCCGGATCGGTGAGAATGGTGTGCAGCGTCAGCCCGGCGGCGCCGGGCTGCCAGTCTTCGGCCGAGGGGTGCTGGTTGAGCGCCGGCAGCTTCTCCCAGCTTTCGCCGCCGTCGGAGCTGGCGAAAAGCGTGGCGGGCTTGGCTCCGGCATACAGCCGGTCGCCGCCCCGGCGAATCGACCACAGCGCCTCGATCTCGCCGGTAAAGGGCGCCGGCGGGCTGGGCTCCGTGCCGAAGGTCCTGGCCATCTCGGGGTCATCGGCCAGCCAGGCGTCCATCTGGCCGTTGGCCAGTTTGCTCAGTTGCCAAGAGGCGCCATGATCGGACGACCGCCAGACCCCGGCGCCACACCAGTCGTTGCCGCCCGCCGCCCAGAGCGCGCCGCTTTCGGAGTCGCCGGCCATGTGGTTGATCGGCCAGCCGTCACAGAACGGGCCGGCGACGGACCAGGCGTCGCGGTCTTCGGTGCCGTCCAGCAGGAAGGCACCTTTGGTTGTTCCGACAAGAACGGTCGTCCGGGGCATGGGGCACCTCGAGGCAGGGCAAAGGTGGCGCGAGGATACCATCGGTGCGCCCCGGGACCGAAGGGATTTTCAGCTTACCCGTTCGAACGAAAGCCGGGTCTCGCTGCGCCAGGTCTCGCCGGGGCGCAGGAGCGCCTGCGACGCCCAGCTCTGGTTCGGCGCGTCGGGCCAGGCCTGCGGTTCCAGCGCGATGCCGGCATGGGGACCATAGGGCGCGCCTTGCAACCCGGGCCGATTTGTCCTGCCGAGCGCGGCGCCGTCATAGACGTGGAGCCCGGGTTCGGTGGTTTCGAGCGTCATGTGCAGCCGTGCGGCCTCGAGCGTGGCGGCGGGGCCAAGCGCGGTGCGGGCTTCGGCGCGGCAGAAGGTGTGATCGAGCGGAGCGGTCAGCCCGGCGGGGGTGCGGAAATCGAACGGCGTTCCCGCCACATCCGCGGGCGCACCCAGCGGGATCTGGCGCGCATCGACCGGCAGATAGCGTTCGGCGGTGATGCAGAGCCGGTGCTCTTTGATATCGGCCGCGCCGGTGAGGTTGTAATAGGCATGGCTGGCCAGGTTGCAATAGGTCGTCGCGTCGCTGCGCCCGGTCAGCAGGATGGTCAGCGTCGACCCTCGAGTGCTGTAGCGGCAGCGCAGGTCGAGCGCGCCCGGAAAGCCCATGTGACCGTCTTCCAGCATCAGCCCCAGGGTGACGTGATCGTCGGCGGATTCGAGCAATTGCCAGCTTTGCGCCGAGGTGCCCAGGCTGCCGCCATGCAGGCATTGCACGCCGTTTTCATTGCGGTCGACCTGGTGGCCGCGGCCGTCGAGCGTGAACCGCCCATCGGCGATGCGGTTCGCGTAGCGGCCGACAATCGCCCCGAGATAGCCGGGATTGTCGAAATAGGCCTCGGGTTCGGCATGGCCCAGCACCACCGGCACGTCATGCCCGCCCAGCCGCAGGTCCTGCAAGGCCGCGCCGAAGGTCAGGATGCGGGCTGTCAGCCCGCCGCCGCCGATGGTGATGCTCTGAAAGACCTTGCCGTCCGGTGCGATTCCGAGGTCGGTGATATGTCGCTGTGCCATGCGCGCCCCCTTTGCCGCGCAGCAAAGTCGATGCCGACGGGCGCGTCAATGGGCGCGACGCGTCACTTGGTCAGGATCAGCTTGCCGGCCTTGGTAATGCGCAGGGTATAGACCTTGCCATCAAGCAGGATGCGGGCGGTGGCATTGTTGCCCACCAGCATGCGGGCGTCATAGATCGGCCCAGTGTCTTCGGGGGCAGGCGAGGCATTGGCGCGGCGCAGGTCCATGGGGCGGGCAATGGCGTTCAATTCCGGCCCTCCAGACGGTCAAAGAGCGCCTCGAGCCGGATATCGGCCGGGTAGCTGCCGCCGAGGGCGGTGCTGAGAAGATCGACCCACTGCGGCGTGGGGCGGGTGAGATCACGGGAATATTCTGTCGCCATTTTAACTCTCCAGAACTAGGGAAAAACCGGGCTGTCCTAGGAGGATGGCTGGGCGTTGCATTTAAGTTGACTGAAATAGTAGGATATGTCAAGCGAGGCCGGGCCGACGTTTTCGGCGCGCGGGCGCGGGGTTTCGGTCGGGTTTTTGCGGAGCGCAGGGAGACGGCGGGACGTGCCCGGCGCCGCCGGGCCGCACGACACCGGCGGTTGGCGCGCCGGATTCGCAGGTCGGGAGATCAGAGAGGCTGGTGGCGGTTACGATCGGGGCGCGGAAAATTGCCCGCTCAGGCCACCAGGCCACCGTCGCTGTCTTCGCCGGCCTCTTCGAGCAGCCGGTCGAAATCGGGCACCGACACCTGGCGATTTCCCGTCAGTTCGATCACCCCGTCGCGTTTCAGCGACGACATCTGCCGGCTCACCGTCTCGAGCGTCAGGCCGAGGTAATCGGCCATCGCTTCGCGCGTCAGGGGCAGTTCGAAGGACATGCCATCGACGGTACCGATCAGCCGCAGCGAGGCGTCGCGCCGGCCGATGATCGACAGCAGCGAGGCGATCTTTTCGCGCGCGGTCTTGCGGCCCAGCACCAGCATCCATTCGCGCGCGGCATCGAGCTCGTCCAGGGTCATTTCCAGCAGCCGATGCGCAATATGCGGCGTGCGGTTCATCAGCGCTTCGAAGGGTTTCTTGCGAAAACAGCACATCACCAGATCGGTGGTGGCCACCACGTTGTAGGCGGCGCTGTCGCGCCCCGGGCGGCCGACGAAATCGCTGGGCAGCAGCAGGCCCACCATCTGGGTGCGGCCATCCTCCATGGTCTGGGTCAGCGTGGCGATGCCGGTGACCACCGAGCCCACGAATTCCATCCGGTCGCCGGACCAGACGATGGTCTGGCCGGCCTCGTAGCTGCGGTAATACTTGATGTCTTCGAGCAGGCTCAATTCGTCGCTGTCACAGCGGGCACAGACGGCCCGATGCCGGATCGGACAATCGCCGCATTGCAGGGACAGGTCGGGGGACATCTTGCTTGGCATTGTCGTAAATCGTGGCTTCGGCTTGATCTGGGTCAAGGATCGCGGCGCGTCCCTTGCCCTAGAGCTATGCCCATGGTTACGAGAACACAACTGTCCGCACTGGGGCTTTTTGACGCGAAGGTCCCGCGCTACACCTCCTATCCCACCGCGCCGCATTTTTCGCCCGAGGTGGGGCCGGAGCATTTCAGCCAATGGATCGCGGAGGTGCCGCCCGGCGGCGAGATTTCGCTTTACGTGCATGTGCCGTTCTGCCGGCGGCTCTGCTGGTTCTGCGCCTGCCGCACCCAGGGCACCCAGAGCGACGCGCCGGTGCGTGCCTATCTGGGGACACTGCTGGCCGAGTTGCGGCTGCTCAAGGCGCATCTGCCGGCCGGGGTGCATCTGTCGCGGCTGCATTGGGGTGGCGGAACGCCGACGCTGCTGGCGCCCGACATGATGGAAGAGCTGGGGCAGGCGATCTTCGAGGTCGCGCCGCTGGGCCCCGCGGGCGAATTTTCGGTCGAGATCGACCCGAACGAGATCGACGCCGCCCGGCTTGACGCGCTGGTGGCCTTGGGCCTGACCCGCGCGTCGATCGGGGTGCAGGATTTCGACCCGGCGGTCCAGGAGACGATCGGACGCTTGCAGAGCTTCGAGGTGACCCGCGCCGCCTGCGACATGCTGCGGGCGCGCGGCGTGGCCAGCCTGAACGCCGATATCCTGTATGGGCTGCCGCATCAGACCACCGCGCGGATCACCGATTCCGTGCAGAAGCTGTTGTCGCTCGGCCCCGACCGGGTGGCGCTTTACGGCTATGCACATGTGCCCTGGATGGCGCGGCGGCAGGCGCTGATCCCGGAAGCGGCGCTGCCGTCGCCGGAGGCCCGGCTCGACCTGTTCGAAACCGCGCGGCGGCTCTTTTTCTGGGATAGCTACGACGAGATCGGCATCGACCATTTTGCCGCCCGCCACGACGGGCTGGCCGAGGCCCGGCGCATGGGCCGGCTGCGGCGAAATTTCCAGGGCTATACCGACGACACGTCCGAGGTGCTGATCGGGGTGGGGGCCTCGTCGATTTCTCGGTTTCCGCAGGGCTATGCCCAGAACGCGCCGAGCACCGGCAAACATACCGGCGCGCTCCGGCAGGCGCGGTTTTCCACCGTCAGGGGCCATGTGTTCTCTGACGAGGACCGGCTGCGCGGCCGGATGATCGAGGCGCTGATGTGCGATTTCCGCATCGACGCGGCGGAGATGGCGGCGCGCTTTGGGCTCGACGCCGCCGGTTTTGCGCGGCGCGTGGCACCGCTGCGACAGCGGTTCGGCGCGCTGGTGCAGGTGACGGAGACCGAGGTTTTCGTGCCGGTCGAGTCCCGGCCCCTGACCCGGATCATGGCGCGGACGCTTGATGCCTATGACCTGAGCAGGGCGGGGCATTCCTCGGCGGTGTGAGGGGGCGTGCCATGGCGGGGGGGGATTGCGTGGCGCCGGGGGCGCTGCCCCCCGGCGCCAGCGGTATTTTCAAACAGAAGAAGCTGGGTCGGGCGCCTCAGGCCACCGCGGCAAGCAGAGTGCGGGCATAGTCGGTCTGCGGCGCGGTAAAGATCCGTTCGGCCGGGCCGGCCTCGACCACATCGCCCTGTTTCATCACGATGACATGGTGCGACATGGCCCGGACAACCTTGAGATCGTGGCTGATGAAGAGATAGGCAAGCCCGTATTTGCGTTGCAAGGCGCGCAGCAGTTCGACGATCTGCACCTGCACGGTCATGTCGAGCGCCGAGGTCGGCTCGTCCAGAACCACCAGCTTGGGCCGCAGGATCATCGCGCGGGCGATGGCGATGCGTTGCCGCTGGCCGCCGGAGAATTCATGCGGGTAGCGGTCCATCATCGCCGGGTCGAGGCCGACCTCCTCCATCACCTCTGCCACCTTCTCGCGTCTCGGGCGGGTGTCGCCACGGTCGCCGTGCACGCCCAGGCCCTCGGCGATGATCTCGGCGCAGGACATGCGGGGAGAGAGCGAGCCGAAGGGATCCTGAAAGACGATCTGCATCTCGGCGCGCAGCCGGCGCAGGTTGCGGGTGGTGTAATTGCGCAGGTCGGTGCCGTCGAAGGTGATCGCGCCCTCGGAGGAGATCAGCCGCATGATCGCCAGCGCCAGGGTGGTCTTGCCGGAGCCCGACTCGCCGACGATGCCGATGGTCTCGCCGGCACGGACGGCAAAGCTGGCGTCATTGACGGCCTTGACGTGGCCGACGGTGCGTTTCAGCAGGCCTTTCTGGATCGGGAACCAGATCTTGAGGTTTTCCGCCTTGGCCACCACCGGCGCATCCGATGCCACCGGATCGGGCTGGCCGGTGCTTTCGGCGGCCAGCAGCATCCGGGTGTAGGGATGGCGCGGGTTGGCAAAGATTTCCGCGGTCTTGCCGGTTTCGACGATTTCGCCGTTCTTCATCACGCAGACCCGGTCGGCGATGCGGCGCACGATGCCGAGATCATGGGTGATGAAGAGCAGCGAGAGGTTCTCGGCCTCCTTGAGCTCGGCCAGCAGATCGAGGATCTGCGCCTGAATGGTGACGTCGAGCGCGGTGGTAGGCTCATCCGCGATCAGCAGGTCGGGGCCATTGGCCAGCGCCATGGCGATCATCACCCGCTGACGCTGGCCGCCGGAGAGCTGGTGCGGATAGGCGGTGAGCCGGTCCTCGGGGTCGCGGATGCCGACCTTGTTGAGCAGGTCGATGATGCGGGCGCGCGCCTCGGCGCCGGTGACCTGCTGGTGCAGCTCCATCGACTCGCGCAGCTGTTTCTCCAGCGTGTGCAGCGGGTTGAGCGAGGTCATCGGCTCCTGGAAGATGAACGAGATGTCGTTGCCGCGGATCTGGCGCAGGGTCTTGTCGTCGGCATGCACCATCTCGCGGCCGTCATAGGTGACCGAGCCCTCGACCTCGGCCGAGCCGCCCAGAAGCGAGACGGTCGAGAGCGCGGTGACCGATTTGCCCGAGCCCGATTCACCCACCAGCGCCACGGTTTCACCGCGTTCGACATCGAAGGAGACGCCCTTGACCGCCGCGACGCGCTGGCCATCCTGGCGGAAGCCGACCTTGAGATTTCGGACCTTGAGAAGCGCCGTCATTGAAAGGTTTTCCTTGGGTCGAAGGCATCCCGCACGCCCTCGAAGATGAAGACGAGCAGCGAGAGCATGAAGGCAAAGACGAAGAAGGCGGTAAAGCCCAGCCAGGGCGCCTGGAGGTTCTGTTTCGCCTGAAGCGTGAGTTCGCCGAGGCTGGGCGCCGAGGATGGCAGGCCGAAGCCGAGGAAGTCGAGGCCGGCCAACTGGCTGATCGTGCCGGTCACCAGGAAGGGCAGGAAGGTGACGGTGGCGACCATGGCATTGGGCAGCATATGGCGGAACATGATGGTGCGGTTCGGCACGCCGAGCGCCTTGGCGGCGCGGACATATTCGAGGTTGCGGGCGCGCAGGAACTCGGCCCGCACCACGCCGACCAGCGCCGTCCAGCCGAAGAGCACCATCAGGAACACCAGCAGCCAGAAGCTGCGTCCGAGGATCGCGAAGAGGATGATGATGATGTAAAGGCTGGGGGTGGCACCCCAGATCTCGATCACCCGCTGGAAGATCAGATCGAGCCAGCCGCCGAAATAGCCCTGGAGCGCGCCGGCGATGATGCCGATCACCGAGGCCAGGGTGGTGACGATCAGGGTGAAGAGGATCGACAGGCGGAAGCCGTAGATGATCCGCGCAAGCACATCGCGCTTGGTGTCGTCTGTGCCGAGCCAGTTCTGCTCGTTCGGGGGCAGGGGGGCGGCGCCGGGGCGATCGACCGGTGTGTCATAGCTGTAGGGAATCGGCGGCCAGATCATCCAGCCCTCCACGAAATCGCCACTGGGCGTGCCGCCGGCATCGACCGTCTCGACAAGGCCTTCGGGGTCATCCCAACAGGTCTCGAGCCCGCCGGTGCGGATCAGGCATTTGACCTCGATGTCGCGATAGATCGCTTCGGTCCGGAAATCGCCGCCAAAGGTGGTTTCGGGGTAGAAGTTGAAAACGGGGGTGTAGAACTCGCCGCGATACTTGACGAGGATCGGTTTGTCGTTGGCCACGAATTCGGCAAACAGCGTGATGGTAAAGACGATCAGGAAGATGATCAGCGACCAGAGCGCCCGGCGGTTGGCCTTGAAGTTGCGCCAGCGGCGCTGGTTGATCGGAGAGAGGGCCATGGCTCAGCCCTCCCGCTTTTCAAAGTCGATGCGGGGATCGACGAAGACATACATCAGGTCCGACAGGATGCCGACCAGGAGGCCCAGCAGGCCGAAGACGAAGAGCGTGCCGAAGATCACCGGGTAATCGCGTGCCACCGCCGCCTCGAACCCCAGCCGGCCGAGACCGTCGAGCGAGAAGATCGTCTCGATGATGATCGAGCCGCCGAAGAAGACGCCGATGAAGACCGCCGGGAAGCCGGCGATCACGATCAGCATGGCATTGCGGAAGATATGGCCGTAAAGCACCCGCCGCTCGGTCAGCCCCTTGGCGCGGGCAGTCATCACATATTGCTTCTTGATCTCGTCCATGAAGCTGTTCTTGGTCAGCAGGGTCAGCGTGGCAAAGGCCGAGATCGTCGAGGCCAGCACCGGCAGCGTGATGTGCCAGAAGTAATCGCCGATCTTGCCCAAGAGGCTGAGGTTTTCGAAATTGTCCGAGGTCAGCCCCCTGAGCGGGAAGATCTGCCAATAGGAGCCGCCGGCAAAGAGCACTAGCAGCAGGATGGCAAAGAGAAAGCCGGGGATGGCATAGGCCACGATGATCACGCCAGAGGTCCAGGTGTCGAAGGTGGTGCCATCCCTGACCGCCTTGCGGATGCCCAGCGGGATCGAGACCGCATAGGCGATCAGCGTCGACCAGAGGCCCAGGGTGATCGAGACCGGCAGCTTTTCCAGCACCAGCTCGAGAACGCCGATCGATCGGAAATAGCTCTCGCCGAAATCGAGCCGCAGGTAATTGCCCATCATGATGAAGAAACGTTCGCCGATGCCGATGTCTTCCTTGAGACAGGCCGGATCGTCGAGGTCGGGTGCGCCGGTGTGACCTTCGTCACAGACGATGCGGGCAAAGCCGAAATCCACCTCGAGCTGTTCGATGAATTCCTTGTCGAGCCCGCGCGCGCCGACATAATCGCTGTCGGAGCCGAAGGTCTCTTCTCCCACGTCCTCGCCGCCCCCGGAGAAGCCGCCAAAGACGTCGCCCTCGCCCTGGATCTGGGCGAGCATCTGTTCCACGGGGCCGCCGGGCACGAATTGCACCAGAGCGAAGTTGATGATCATGATCCCCAGAAGCGTGGGGATCACGAGCAGAAGTCTGCGAAGGATATAGGCGCCCATGGGTTACTTCAGTGCGCCCGCGGTTTTCAGAGCCTCGTATTTCTCCTGGTTGAACCACCAGAAATCCAGCACTCCGAGCGCCAGAGGCGGCAGCGGGTCGGGCCGTTCGAACATGTCGTAATAGGCCACCCAGTACTCCGGCACATAGCCGTCATGGGTCACGATCCGCTCGTACCGCAGCGCCCGGTCGAGCGCCTTGAGCGCGGTGATCTCGTCTTCGCGGTTGTCGGTGTCGAGAGCGGCATCGATCAGCGCATCCACCAGCGGGCTGCGCAGGGCGGCGCTGTTGTACGACGACACTTCGGCGGTCTCGGAGCCGAAGAGCTGGCGCAGCCCGGTGCCGGCGACCGAGAAGGTCAGATAGCGGGTGTGGATCAGGTCGTAATCCTTGTCGAGGAACCGCTGCTGGCCCTGGGCGCTGTCGATCGCCTCGGCGCGGACGGCGATACCCCAGCTTTCCAGTGTCTGGGCATAGGTCTCGATGATCGCCTTGCGGGTGTCGTCCCAGCTCGACAGCACGAGGAAATCGAGGCTGAGTTGCTGGCCCTCGGCGTCGACCATCCGGCCCTGGTCGTCGACGTTGTAACCTTCGTCAGCCAGCAGTTTCAGCGCGGTCCGCTGGTTGCGGCGGTCGCTCGGGTCGCGCGGGTTCGAGCTGTGCGGCATGACCACCTCGGTGGTCAGCATCTCCGGCGGCACGACGTCGCCCAGCGATTTGAGCAGTTCGAGCTCGTCGCCCTCGGGTACGCCGGTGGCCTGCCAGTCCTGGCCTTCGGCAAAGGAGCTACGCTGGGTGGTCAGGCCGAATTGCAGCGAGTCGCGGACCCATTCGAAATTGAACGCCAAGGACAGCGCATGGCGCACGTTGCGATTGTCGAGTGGCGGGCGCAGGGTGTTGAAGATGATGCCCGAGTTGTTGGGCGCGGTGCCGTCGGCGATCTCTTCGCGCACCACATGGCCCCTGTTGAGCGCGGGAAAGTCGTAGCCGGTTGCCCAGCGCTTGGTCGAGCCTTCGGCGCGGAAGGTGTAGATGCCCGCCTTGAAGGCCTCGAATTCGGCGGCGTCATCGGCAAAATATTCAAAGCGGACGCGGTCGAAGTTGTGCCGGCCGACATTGAGCGGATGATCCCAGCCCCAGTAGTTCGGGTTGCGTTCGTAGACGACGTAGCGATTGAATTCGTAGTCGCCCACCTGATACGGCCCCGAGGCCATCGGCGAGGCCACTGAGGGTTCATCCAGCCGTTCGCCGGTCTCCTTGTACCAATCCTCGGAAAAGATCGGCGTGCCGCCGACCTGGGAAATCAGCGACCGGCGCGAGATCTCGTCGGCGAAAGTGTAGCGGATGGTCAGATCGTCGATCACCTCGACGCCGGTGATCCGTTCTTTCACCGCGCGGGCGTAAGAGCGGATGCCCTGTTCGAGAAACAGGTTGTGGGTAAAGGCCGCGTCGCGGGCGTGCAGCGGCTGGCCGTTGCGAAAGGTGACGTCGTCGCGCATGTGAAAGACGCACCAGGTCTTGTTCTTGGGGTATTCGACCTCGCGGGCGATCAGGCAATAGGCATCGGTGATCGAATCCGCCGGCAGCCCGCCGCCCCAGGGCATTTCGCCGAACATCGCCTCGGCGACGATGCCCGAGTTGCTCTCGGCATTGCCGCGCCAGGCCCAGCGGTTGAACCCGTCAAAGGTGCCGCGGGTGCCAAGCGAGATCTGCCCGCCCTTGGGGGCGTTCGGATTGACATAATCGAAATGCTTGAAGCCTTCGGGGTATTTCAGGTCGCCGTAGAAGGAATAGCCGTGGCTGACGATGATCTCTTCGCCCTCGCTGGTCTGGGCGATCACCCGCGCGGGCGGCAGAGCGGCACCAAGCGCCGTCGCGCCGAACATGCCGAGGGCGGCACGGCGTGAGAATTCGAACCCTGTGCGGGGGAGGTATCGTTCGTCGGTCATTCAGTCGCTCCTGTTGGCCACGTGACGCGGGGCGCGCAAGCTCAAGGCGTCTTGGCCCTGTACGCTAGAGCGGTGCGGCGGGATCAATCAAGTCGATATTCCGTGAACTTGAGTGAGAACCTGCCGAAACACCGGGACGCAAAGAAAAACCGCCGCTCCCGAGGGAACGGCGGCCAAAATCGGTGCGGGGTGCGCGCGCGATCAGCCGTCGAGGCTGTCGAGCCATGCGATCAGGTTGGCCCGGTCCTCGGCGTCCTTCAGACCCGAGAAAGACATCTTGGTGCCCGGTGCAAAATCCCTGGGATTCTCGAGGAAGGCTTGCAGGTTTTCCGGTGTCCAGACATCGGCGACGGCGACAAGCGCGCCCGAATAGCCAAAGCCGGCAACAGAGCCCACGTCACGGCCCACAACACCGAACAGGTGCGGGCCGGTGCCGTTCGCGCCGTCCTCGACCTTGTGGCAGGCGCGGCATTTGCCCCAGACGCGTTCGCCCTTGCCCGGATCGGCCGCGGCCAGAAGTTCGGCGAAAGGTACGGCCTCTTCGGCTTCGCCGCTGGTTTCTTCTTCGCCGGTATCGATGACATAGGCCTGCTCTTCGCCGCCATGGCCGCTACCGGTTTGATAGATCTCTTCCGCCGCCCATTTGCCGAGCAGGAAGATCAGGAAAGCGCCGCAGAAGCCCCCCAGAATCTTGGTCGAGGTCATTGTATCCATAACACGCGAGTCCCTTAGCTTGGTCTTGTTCGGGGTCTTACGGCTTCCCCTTCGCGGAGGCAAGGTATAGAAACCGCGACGAAACGCCCGGGGCCGGGCCGAAATATGGAAAATCAGCCATGACAGGACGCATCGCCTTTCAAGGGGAGCCCGGAGCCTACAGTCACGAAGCCTGCCGTGACGCACGGCCGGATATGGAGCCGCTGCCCTGCGGCAGTTTTGAAGAAACCATCGCCGCAGTGACGTCCGGCGCGGCCGAGCTGGCGATGCTGCCGGTCGAGAACACCACCTATGGCCGGGTGGCCGACATTCACCGCCTGCTGCCGCAGAGCGGGCTCAGGATCGTCGGCGAAGCCTTTGTGCGGGTGCATGTGAGCCTGATGGCGCATCACGGCGTGCAGATCGAGGATGTCGAAACGGTGCGCGCGCATATGGTGCTCTTGCCGCAATGCGCCGACTTCCTGAAGACCTATGGCATCCGCGGCGAGGCCGCCGCCGACAGCGCCGGGGCCGCCGCCGAACTGGCCGAGAGCGGTGACCGGCGCTCCGGTGTGCTGGCCTCGGACCTTGCGGCCGAGATCCACGGGCTGCACATCCTCGCGCGCCATATCGAGGACCATGCACACAACACCACGCGTTTCCTGCTGATGGGGCGCGAGCCCGACATGTCGCGGCGCGGCGATCACGGCATGCTGACGACCTTTGTCTTTCAGGTGCGCAACATTCCGGCGGCGCTGTACAAGGCGATGGGCGGCTTCGCGACAAATGGCGTCAACATGACCAAGCTGGAAAGCTACATGGTGGGCGGGTCGTTCACCGCGACGCAGTTCTATGCCGATATCGAGGGCCATCCCGACGATCCGGCGGTGCAACGCGCGCTGGACGAGTTGGATTACTTCACCGACATGCTGGAAATCCTCGGCACCTATCCGCGCGATCCGCGGCGCGATTGAGGCGTCCTGCGGTTGCCGTCGACTGGGACGGTGGCCGATCGGCGGGGGCTAGATCAGCAGGCTGGCGGCCCCTTCGTGCCGCAACAGCCAGACCTTGGTTTCCACGCCGCCCTTTGCCGAGAATCCGCCCAGGCCCGAGGCCCCGAGAATGCGGTGACAGGGGATCAGCACCGGGATCGGATTGGCGCCGCAGGCCTGACCGATGGCTTGAGCCGGCACCTGCATCTCGCGCGCTAGATCGCCATAGGTGCGGGTTTCGCCAAACGGGATGGCCTGCATCGCGGCGCAGGTGCGGCGGGTGAGGTCTGAGCCGCGCGGCGTGAGCGGCAGATCAAAGCTCTGGCGGGCTCCGGCAAAATAGGCGTCAAGCTGGCGCGCGGCCTCGATCAGCAACGGATCGTCATCGCAGCCGCCGGCCCGCCAGTGCAGGGCGGTGATGGCGCCGTTTTCCGCTTCCAGCGTCACGGGGCCGAGGGTTGTGGTCAGGCTGCGTTCCGGCATGGAGGCAGATTGGCCTGTCTTGGCGGCAGGCTCAATCCGGTTCCTGCGGATATCAGGCGTTTTCCAGCTTGTCCTGGGTGCGGGTCTCGAAATCCTCGGCCGCGTGACGCTCGTGCAGTTGCGACGAGAGGTCGCCGCCGGTGCGGTTGACCATGCGGCCGCGCCGTACCGCGGGGCGGGCGTCGATGCGTCTGGCCCAGTCCATCACATGGGCATAGCTCTCGACGTCGAGGAATTCGGCGGCATTGTAGAGCCGGCCCAGCACCAGCTGGCCGTACCAGGGCCAGATCGCCATGTCAGCCAGGGTAAATTCGCCGCCGACCATCCAGTCGCGCTCGGCCAGGTGCCGGTTCAGCACGTCGAGCTGGCGCTTGCTCTCCATGGCATAGCGGTTGATCGGATATTCGTATTTCTCCGGCGCGTAGTTGTAGAAATGGCCGAAGCCGCCGCCGAGGAAAGGCGCGCTGCCCATCTGCCAGAACAGCCAGGACAGAAGCTCGGCCCGATGCTCGGGCGCGCCCTGGAAGGCATTGCCGAATTTCTCCGACAGATGCAGCATGATCGCCACGGATTCGAACACCCGCACCGGGGTCTCGCCCGAGCGGTCCATCAAGGCGGGGATCTTGGAGTTCGGGTTGATCTCGACGAAGCCCGAGCCGAACTGATCGCCATTGCCGATGCGGATCAGCCAGGCGTCGTATTCGGCGGCGTGGCCGGCGGCCAGCAGCTCTTCGAACAGCACCGTGGCCTTGACCCCGTTGGGCGTGCCCTGGGAATAGAGCTGGAAGGGATGTTTGCCGACCGGCAGCTCCTTGTCATGGGTGGGGCCGGCGATGGGGCGGTTGGTCGAGGCGAACTGGCCGCCGTTTTCCTGATCCCATGTCCATACCTTGGGGGGCGTGTAGCTGTCGGTCATCGGTCCGTCCTTGGATTGCGTCTTGGTGCAGACCTAGGGCGTAGCGCGGGTTCAGCCAAGGTCTGCACAGGGCTTGTGCGTTTATATGGGGGCTTTGCCCCCCGGCCTGCGGCCGCCCCCCAGGAATATTTGGGGCCAGAAGAAGCCGGGGGGCGGTTCGGGATCGCTCAGGTCAGCGCGGCGTTGCAGCGGGCGCAGGTGGCGGGGTGGGCATGCGTGCCGACGTCGGGCAGGATCTTCCAGCAGCGCTGGCATTTCTCGCCTTCGGCTTTCTCGAAGACCACGCCGACGCCGTCGATCTCGGGCAGGCGGAAGGCCTCGGCCGGTTGCGGATCGCCGGTCAGCGACATGCCGGAGGTGATGCAGATGTCGTCGAAGTTGATCGACGTCAGCGCCGCCAGCATCTCCTTGTCGCGGATATGGACCACCGGGGCCGCCTCGAGCGAGGCGCCGATCACCTTGTCGCTGCGCTGGATTTCCAATGCGGCGGTGACCACGCGGCGGGCCTGGCGGACCTTGGCCCATTTCGCCGCCAGCGGCTCGTCGAGCCAGTCGGCGGGGGTTTCCGGGATGTCGGTCAGGTGGACCGAGCTGTCCTCGCCGGGGAAGCGTTCGAGCCAGACCTCTTCCATGGTGAAGACCAGGACCGGTGCCAGCCAGGTGGTCAGCCGGTGGAACAGCAGGTCCATGACGGTGCGCGCGGCCCGGCGGCGCTGGGTGTCGCCGTCGCAATAGAGCGCGTCCTTGCGGATGTCGAAGTAGAAGGCCGAAAGCTCGACCGTGGCGAAGTTGAACAATTGCTGGAAGACGCCCTGGAAATCGAACGCCGCATAGCCCCTGCGCACCACATGATCGAGCTCGGCCAGCCGGTGCAGGATGTAGCGCTCGAGCTCGGGCATCTCGGCGGGTGCGACCCGGTCGCTTTCCTCGAAATGCGACAGCGCCCCCAGCAGGAAGCGCATGGTGTTGCGAAGCCGTCGATAGCCGTCGGCCACGCCCTTGAGGATCTCGGGCCCGATGCGCTGATCGGCGGTGTAATCGGTCTGCGCCACCCAGAGGCGCAGGATGTCGGCGCCGTATTGCTTGACCACCTGGTCGGGGGCGATGGTGTTGCCGAGCGATTTGGACATCTTGTTGCCCTTCTCGTCCAGCGTGAAGCCATGGGTCACCACGTTGCGATAGGGGGCACGGCCGAGGGTGCCGCAGGCCTGCAACATCGAGGAATGGAACCAGCCGCGGTGCTGGTCGGTGCCCTCCATGTAGACATCGGCGATACCGTCCTCGGTGCCATCCTCGCGGTCGCGCAGCACGAAGGCATGGGTCGAGCCTGAATCGAACCAGACGTCGAGGATGTCGAAGACCTGATCCCAGTCGTCGGGGTTGTGATCCGCGCCCAGGAAGCGTTCCTTGGCGCCGTCCTTGTACCAGGCGTCGGCGCCCTCGGCCTCGAAGGCTTCGAGGATGCGGGCGTTGACCGCCTCGTCCCGCAGCAGGAACGCGGGATCGGTGGGCAGGGCGCCCTTTTTCGTGAAGCAGGTCAGCGGCACGCCCCAGGCGCGCTGCCGCGACAGCACCCAGTCGGGCCGGTCCTCGATCATCGAATAGAGCCGGTTGCGGCCGGTCCTGGGCGTCCAGTGCACGAGCTGATCGATCGAGGTCAGGGCGCGTTGGCGGATGGTCTTGCCGTATTGATCCTGGCCGTCGCCGACCTCGCGGTCGATGGCGGCGAACCATTGCGGCGTGTTGCGGAAGATCACCGGTGCCTTGGAGCGCCAGGAATGCGGGTAGGAGTGCTTGATCTTGCCGCGCGCCAGAAGGCCGCCGACGGAGGCGAGCTTGTCGATGATCTTCTTGTTGGCGTCGCCTTCGCCGCCCTTGCGCGACAGGATGTAGCTGCCGCCAAAGAACGGCAGATCGGGCCGGAAAGACCCGTCGTCGAGCACGTTGTAGGTGATGACCTTGTCGAGCATGTTCAGGTCACGGTAGAGCTCGTATTCCTCCATCCCGTG
Source organism: Marinovum sp. PR37 (assembly GCF_028807375.1). Lineage (NCBI taxonomy): Bacteria > Pseudomonadati > Pseudomonadota > Alphaproteobacteria > Rhodobacterales > Roseobacteraceae > Marinovum > Marinovum sp. PR37. Next base: position 18,164 of record NZ_JARAML010000009.1, read on the forward strand.
GGAGGGCGCGCAATGCACGAAACCGGTGCCTTCGGTATCGGTGACGAAATCGGCGGCGCGGAAATCGCGCGGCGCGTCCCATTCGCCGTTCGCGCCCTCGGCGCCCGCCAGCGGGTGCAGCAGGGTCAGCCCGGCCAGCAGATCGGCGCTGACGCTGCGGACACGGGCGTACTGATCCTCGTTCAGGCGGGCGCGCTTGAAGACATCGGCGGCCAGGTTGTCGGCCAGCAGGAAGCGGTCGCCGGGGGCGGCCCAGCACTCCTCGGGCGCGCCGGTCACCTCGTAGAGCCCGTAAGAAATGTCGCGGCCGAAGACCACGGCCTTGTTCGAGGGCAGGGTCCAGGGGGTGGTGGTCCAGATCACCACATGCGCGCCGATCAGGTCATGGGCGACTTGTTCCTCGGCGGCCATGACGGCGCGGCCTTCCTCGGCCTCGGTCTCTTCGCCGGCCAGCGTCAGGTCGGGGAAATCGACATTGGAGACGCGGAACTTGACCCAGACGGTAAAGCTCTCCTTGTCGTGGTATTCGACCTCGGCCTCGGCCAGGGCGGTCTTTTCCACCGGTGACCACATCACCGGCTTGGAGCCCTGGTAGAGTGTGCCGTTCATCAGGAATTTCTGGAACTCTTCGGCAATCACCCGCTCGGCGTGGAAATCCATCGTCAGATAGGGCGCGGGCCAGTTGCCGGTGACGCCCAGCCGTTTGAATTCGTCGCGCTGGACATCGACCCAGCCTTCGGCAAAGCGGCGGCATTCCTGGCGGAAATCGATGACCTCCACCTCGTCCTTGTTCTTGCCCTTCTTGCGGTATTGTTCCTCGATCTTCCATTCGATCGGCAATCCGTGGCAGTCCCAGCCGGGGATGTAGCGCGCGTCGAAGCCCATCATCTGGTGGCTGCGGACGATCATGTCCTTGATCGTCTTGTTCAGGGCGTGGCCGATGTGCAGGTGACCGTTGGCATAGGGCGGGCCGTCGTGCAGGGTAAAGGGCTTGCGGCCCGCTGCACGCTCGCGCAGGCGGTCGTAGATGCCGATGCTTTCCCAGCGCTCGAGCCATTCGGGTTCGCGCTTGGGCAGGCCGGCGCGCATCGGGAAATCGGTCTTGGGCAGGTTCAGAGTGTCTTTGTACTCAGGCGTATCGGCGCACATGAAGGGCGTCCTTGTCGGTTTATTCGGATGTCAGGGGTGAGGCGGCGCGGCAGTCCATACGCCTTGTCCCGGCGGCTCGTCTGATCAGAGCGCCGGGCATGTAATTCGAATGATGATCGCGAAATGTGCCATCTTGGGGTTGCTTATAGGCGCGGGGGAAACGGGCGTCCAGTGGGCCCGGATGGCATGGGGGCGGGCGCCGGGGCGCAGGTGCACCCGATAGACCGCGCTGCAAAATGAAAGGCCGGCCTCGGTGGTGCAACTCCCCCAGGGTCATTGCGCCATCCAGGCCGGCCCGCTCTAGAACACGCACCTTCAAAGGTGCGGCGGTTTGGTCATGGGTCCGAAGACCCGCAAAAGAACTGTAAGAAACGCTCCCCCCTGAATATCGCGGCAGGCTCAGGTATCAAACGCCCGAATCCCGGATCGGCCTAGTTAATCTTCGTAAATTTTTGCTGGATTTCGTGAGTTACCTAGGGTCAAATTTCACGATGCGTGAAACTTTGGCAGAGATCTGGGCCTCCATCGACTGGGAACGCAAGATCATCGCGTTCTTTGGCGGGGTGCTGGTGATGACCCTGGCCGGGCCCTTCGGAACCTATGAGTACATGAGCTTCAACCAGAGGCTGGTGTTCTGGCTCGTGGTCTTTACCGGCGTCGGGTTTTTCATGCATGTGTTCCAGACCACGGCGCTCAAGTCGGCTTATCTGGGCCGGATGCCCAGGCTGTTGCGCCTTGGCATCGGAGCGGTGCTGGCCGGGCTGCCGGGGGCGGCGGTGGTGATCTTTGTCTACGGCGTGTTCCGCCCGGCGATGATCTCGGCCGAGGCGTTGCCTGTGATCTGGATGCAGGTGGCACTGATCGGCTGGGCCGTGGGGACCGTCGAGTTCTTTGAGTGGCGTCAGGCCAGCGCGCCGGAAGAGACGCCGACCCGGCGCACCGTCTTTCACAAACGCCTGCCACCGGCGCTGGGCGACGATATCATCTCGATCTCTATGCAGGACCATTATGCAGAGGTCACCACGCCGCTGGGTTCGCATCTGGTGCTGATCCGCCTGTCGGACGCGTTGGCCGAGCTCAAGGGCGCCGCCGGGCTTCAGGTGCATCGCTCGCATTATGTCATGACGGCACATATGGAACGGCTCTGCCGCGAGGGGGGGCGGTTGCGCCTGCGTCTGACGGACGGACGCGAGCTGCCGGTCAGCGCGCGCTACGCCGACAAGGTGCGCGTCGCGCTGAAACAGAAAGCGGCGGCGTGATCACAAGTGCGCTCCGGACCGCTGTTGTCGCGCCGGGCAATGCCCGGGGGCCGGCCGGCCCCGCTGGAACGGCCCGGATTCGCAGGGAATCACTGATGTGATCACAAATCGGCGGTCATGAGACCATAGTCGCGGTTTTTCCGCCCCGGATGGCATCGCCGGGACGCGGCGGCGACACGCCTGCAAATTTGTCGCAGGCCTCGCGCAAGATTGTTAGCGTCCCAAATCTGGCGGCCGAGCGGAAATTTACTAATTCCTGTCGGCGCGGGCAAAAATGCAAACATCTGACGTAACGGCATTTTTCGCTGCAATGGCACAAAAATTTACTGATTGACAGCGCCGCCTGTCGATTTCTTTACAGAAAAAGCCTTAAGCTTGAGTGACCCGCATCAAATTCCCGCAATCCTCTGTAAACTTGCCGCGACGTTGTTCATCGGGGCGCATGGAGGAGCCATGCTGCGCCCCGGCAAAGGGAAAAAAGGGGGACCACATGCCCAACGATCATTCCGCACGCCAGTACCATGTCGACGCAGCCAAATATCAGGAAATGTATGCCGCATCGGTTGCTGATCCGGAGGCGTTCTGGGCCGAGCAGGGCAAGCGTATCGACTGGATCAAACCCTACAGCCAGGTCAAGGATGTGAGCTTTGCCCCCGGCGACATTCACATCAAGTGGTATCACGACGGCACCCTGAACGTTTCCGCCAATTGCATCGACCGCCATCTCGAGACCCGCGGCGACCAGACCGCCATCATCTGGGAGCCGGACGACCCGGAGGAGCCGGCGCAGCACATCTCCTACAGGGAACTGCACGCCAACACCTGCAAGATGGCCAATGTGCTGACCGATCTGGGCGTGACCAAGGGCGACCGGGTGGTGATCTACCTGCCGATGATCCCCGAAGCCGCCTATGCCATGCTGGCCTGTGCCCGCATTGGCGCGATCCATTCCATCGTCTTTGCGGGGTTCTCGCCCGATGCGCTGGGTGCACGGGTCAACGGCTGTGACGCCAAGGTTGTGATCACCGCGGACGAGGCCCCCCGCGGCGGCCGCAAGACGGCGCTGAAATCGAATGCCGATGCCGCGCTGGCGCAATGCAAGGACAGCGTGAAATGCCTGGTGGTCAAGCGCACCGGCGGCGAGACCTCCTGGAACGACGACCGCGATCACGATTATACCGCGCTGGCCAAGGATGCCGCCGACAGCTTCGATCCGGTCGAGGTCGGCGCCGAGGATCCGCTTTTCATCCTCTACACCTCGGGTTCCACCGGTCAGCCCAAGGGCGTGGTGCATTGCTCGGGCGGCTATCTGGTCTACGCCGCGATGACGCATGAGATCACCTTCGACTACCACGATGGCGATATCTACTGGTGCACGGCGGATGTCGGCTGGGTCACCGGCCACAGCTATATCGTCTATGGGCCGCTGGCCAATGGCGGCACCACGCTGATGTTCGAAGGCGTGCCGACCTACCCGGATGCCAGCCGCTTCTGGCAGGTCTGCGAAAAGCACAAGGTCAACCAGTTCTATACCGCGCCCACCGCCATCCGCGCGCTGATGGGGCAGGGGCCGGAGTTTGTCGAGAAATGCGACCTGAGCGATCTGCGCCTTCTGGGCACCGTGGGCGAGCCGATCAACCCCGAGGCCTGGAACTGGTACAATGAGGTTGTCGGCAAGGGCAATTGCCCGATCGTCGACACCTGGTGGCAGACCGAGACCGGCGGCCACATGATGACGCCGCTGCCCGGCGCGCACGAGCTGAAACCCGGCGCCGCGCAACAACCGTTCTTCGGCATCGAGCCCAAGGTGCTCGATCCGCAGACCGGCGAGGAAATCACCGGCAATGGCGTCGAGGGCGTCCTGGTCATCGCCGACAGCTGGCCGGGGCAGATGCGCACCGTCTGGGGCGATCACGAGCGGTTCGAAAAGACCTATTTCTCCGACTACAAGGGCTATTACTTCTCCGGCGACGGCTGCCGCCGCGACGAAGACGGCGATTACTGGATCACCGGCCGTGTCGACGACGTGATCAACGTCTCGGGCCACCGGATGGGCACCGCCGAGGTCGAAAGCGCGCTGGTGGCGCATCCCAAGGTCGCCGAGGCCGCGGTGGTGGGCTATCCGCATAGCATCAAGGGGCAGGGCATCTATTGCTATGTCACGCTGATGTCGGGCGATGCACCGACTGACGCGTTGCGCAAGGAGCTGCGCGATTGGGTCCGGCAGGAGATCGGGCCGATCGCCAGCCCGGATCTGATCCAATGGGCGCCGGGCCTGCCCAAGACCCGTTCGGGCAAGATCATGCGCCGCATCCTGCGCAAGATCGCCGAGAACGATTATGGCGCGCTGGGCGATACCTCGACGCTGGCCGATCCGTCGGTCGTCGATGACCTGATCGACAACCGGATGAACCGGGACTGATGGGCATGGAAGCTTCTGTGCAGACCCGTCCCGCCGTTCTGATCCTTCTCGGGCCTCCGGGCGCCGGGAAGGGCACCCAGGCCCGCAAGCTCGAAGAGACCTTCGGGCTGGTGCAACTCTCGACCGGCGACCTTCTGCGCGCCGCCGTGGCCGCCGGCACCGAGGCCGGCCGCCAAGCCAAGGCGGTGATGGAGGCCGGCGGGCTGGTGTCCGACGAGATCGTCATCGCCATCCTGCGCGACCGGCTGGCCGAGCCCGACACCGCGCGCGGCGTCATCCTCGATGGCTTCCCGCGCACAAGTGCGCAGGCCGAGGCGCTCGACCGGCTGCTCGACGAGAGCGGCCAGAAGATCACCGCCGCGATCTCGCTCGAAGTGGAGGATGCGGCCATGGTGACGCGGATTTCCGGCCGCTACACCTGCGCCGACTGCGGCGAAGGTTATCACGACAGCTTCAAGCAGCCGGTCGAGGCCGGGATCTGCGACAAATGCGGCGGCACCGAGTTCAAGCGCCGGGCCGATGACAATGCCGAAACGGTGGCGTCGCGGCTTGCCGCCTATCACGCGCAGACCGCGCCGCTGATTGCCTATTACGACGGCCAGGGCGTGCTGAAGCGCGTCGATGCCATGGGCGAGATCGGCGCCATCGCCGCCGCGCTCGAAGAGATTGTCGCCAAGGCCCGCTAGGGCCGGGGCGACAGACCAACCTACGCACAATCTGCGTTGGAGCAACGCGGGGGGCCTCGGCCGCCCGCGCACAGGGAAGGTGCGTCCGCGCCATGGTGGCCGGATGCTTTGGAGAGAGAGGGGAGAGACCGACATGTCGGACAACTCTGAAAACAATGGCTACTGGCAGGCGAATATTCGTCTCGTCAAGATTTGCCTGGTCATCTGGGCCCTGGTGTCCTTCGGCTTCGGCATTCTGCTGCGGCCGATGCTCGGCGGCATCCCGGTCGGCGGCACCGACCTGGGCTTCTGGTTCGCCCAGCAGGGATCGATCATCGTCTTCCTGGCGCTGATCTTCTTTTACGCCTGGCGGATGAACAAGCTCGATGCCGAACACGGCGTCGACGAGCAATAAGGGACGGAGATCATGGATCAATTTACCATCAACCTGCTGTTCGTAGGCGCCTCTTTCGCGCTCTACATCGGCATCGCGATCTGGGCCCGGGCGGGCTCGACCTCGGAGTTCTATGCCGCAGGGCGGGGCGTGCACCCGGTCACCAACGGCATGGCCACGGCGGCCGACTGGATGTCGGCGGCCTCCTTCATCTCGATGGCCGGCCTCATCGCCTTTACCGGCTATGACAATTCCACCTACCTGATGGGCTGGACCGGTGGCTATGTGCTTCTGGCGCTGCTGCTCGCGCCGTATCTGCGCAAGTTCGGCAAGTTCACCGTGTCCGAGTTCATCGGCGACCGGTTCTACAGCCCCACCGCGCGCATGGTGGCGGTGATCTGCCTGATCGTCGCCTCGACCACCTATGTGATCGGCCAGATGACCGGCGTCGGCGTGGCCTTTGGCCGCTTCCTCGAGGTGTCGAACACCGCCGGCCTCCTGATCGGCGCCTGTGTGGTCTTTGCCTATGCGGTCTTTGGTGGCATGAAGGGCGTGACCTACACCCAGGTGGCGCAATACTGCGTGCTGATCATGGCCTATACGATCCCGGCCGTCTTCATCTCGCTGCAACTCACCGGCAATCCGATCCCGGCGCTGGGTCTCTTTGGCGATCACGCCGCCAGCGGCGAACCGCTTCTGGCCAAGCTTGACCAGATCGTGCAGGAGCTCGGGTTCAACGAATACACCGCGCACCATGGCGACACCTTCAACATGGTGCTCTTTACCCTGTCGCTGATGATCGGAACCGCCGGGCTGCCGCATGTGATCATGCGCTTCTTTACCGTGCCCAAGGTGTCGGACGCGCGCTGGTCGGCCGGCTGGACGCTGATCTTCATCGCCCTGCTGTACCTCACCGCTCCCGCGGTCGGCGCCATGGCGCGGCTGAACATCACCGAGCAATTCTGGCCCAATGGCACCGAAGGCCAGGCGGTCTCGGTCGAGCAGATCGAAACCGACGAGACCTATGCCTGGATGCAGACCTGGCAGAAGACCGGCCTGCTGGGCTGGGAAGACAAGAACGGCGACGGGCGCATCCAGTACTACAACGATGCCAACCCCGAAATGCAGGAACGTGCGGCGGCCAACGGCTGGGACGGCAACGAGCTGACCAACTTCAACCGCGATATCCTGGTGCTGGCCAACCCCGAGATCGCCAACCTGCCGGGTTGGGTGATCGGTCTGGTCGCTGCCGGTGGTCTTGCGGCCGCGCTGTCGACGGCGGCGGGCCTGCTGCTGGCGATCTCCTCGGCGGTCAGCCATGATCTGCTCAAGGGCCAGCTGACGCCCAACATGTCGGAGCGCGCCGAGCTGATGTCGGCCCGGATCGCCATGGCGGTGGCCATCGCGGTGGCGACCTACCTGGGGCTCAACCCGCCGGGTTTTGCGGCGCAGACCGTGGCGCTGGCCTTCGGCCTCGCAGCGGCCTCGATCTTCCCGGCGCTGATGATGGGCATCTTCTCGAAGCGGGTGAACAACACCGGCGCGGTTGCCGGCATGCTGGTCGGCCTGCTGGTGACGCTGGTCTACATCTTCCTGCACAAGGGCTGGTTCTTCATCCCCGACACCAACAGCTTTACCGACGCCGATCCGCTGCTCGGCACGGTCAAGTCGACCTCCTTCGGGGCGATCGGCGCCCTGCTGAACTTCGGCACCGCGATCCTCGTGTCGAAGCTCACGGCGGAACCGCCGAAGCACATCCAGGAACTGGTCGAAAGCGTGCGTGTGCCGCGTGGCGCAGGTGCGGCCGTCGAAGGCCATTGAGATGGTGCGGCCCGGTATCCCCCGCGATATCGGGCCGACCTCTGGCGGCGTGCCTCGGTTTCCCGGGCGCGCCGCCGTCATTTGCTGTAAGCCTTGATCCAGAGCAAGGCGGGGCGACCGGACATGCCCCGAACCGGACCCGACACACAACCAGAGGCGCCCATGGCCCTTGAGACGACCAGCACGCTGGCATTCCTGCAATCGGTCCACCCCTATGACGCCATGGCGCCGGACCGGCTGGCGCAGGTGGCGGCGGCGATGACGCCCGCCGGCTTTCAGCCCGGCGCGCCGATCTATGCGCTGGGCGAGGTGCTGGCCGGGCTTTGTCTGATCGTCTCGGGCGAGGTCACGATTTCCGATGCCAACGGCGTGCAGGTCTCGGCACTGGGGCCGCGCAACTCCTTTGGCGAACGTGGTCTGCTGCGCGACCGGCACGCCGTCACCTCGGCCCGCGCCAAGACCGCGGTGCGCCTGCTCATACTGCCGGCGGCGCTCTTTGAGACGTTGCTGCGCGAGGACCGGGCCTTTGCCCGCTATTTCGATCGCGTCCGGCCGCGCCGGGCCGCCGCGCGCGACCTGGCCGAGATGCGGGTCGGCTACCTGATGGCGCCCGATCCGCTGTCCTGCCCGCCCGACACCACCGTGCAGCAGGCCGCCGCGATGCTGCGCGAGGCCAAGGTGTCGTCGATCGGGGTGGTCGAGGGGGGGCGGCTGCTGGGCATTCTCACCACCCGCGATTTCACCACCCGCGTGCTGGCCGAAGGCCTGCCGGGCGACACCCCGGTGAGCCGGGTGATGACGCCCGATCCCGCGGTGCTGAGCGTCAACGATCTGGGGTCGGACGTGCTGCACCTGATGCTCGAGCGGCGGATCGGCCATGTGCCGGTGACCGAAGCCGGCAGCTTTCACGGCATCATCACCCAGACCGATCTGACCCGGCAACAGGCGATCGGCGCGGCGGTGGTGGTCAGCGACATCGCCTTTGCCGAGAGCGTCGACGAGCTTGGCGGCTTCACCCTGCTGATCCCGCAGGTGCTGGCGCAGCTGGTGGCCACCGGCAAGCCGCATGATGTGGTGACCCGGCGGACCACCGATATCGCCGATGCGGTGACCCGCCGGCTCTTGAAAATGGCCGAGGCGGCGCTCGGCCCTCCGCCGGTGCCCTATCTCTGGCTGGCCTGCGGCAGCCAGGGCCGCCGCGAGCAGACCGGGGTCAGCGATCAGGACAACTGCCTGTTCCTGGACGACAGCGCACAGCCCGAAGACGACGCCTATTTCGCGGCGCTGGCCCGGTTTGTCTGTGACGGGCTCGACGCCTGCGGGTATTACCATTGCCCCGGGGAGATGATGGCCACCAACCCGCGTTGGCGGCAGCCGGTCGCCACTTGGCGCGGCTATTTCGCCGCCTGGGTGGCCACGCCCGACCCCATGGCGCAGATGTTGGCCTCGGTGATGTTCGACCTGCGGCCGATTGCCGGCGACGCGCGGCTGTTTGCCGACTTGCAGGCCGAGACGCTGGCGCGGGCGGCGGGAAATTCGATCTTTGTCAGCCACATGGTGTCGAATTCGCTGAAACACGTGCCGCCGCTCAGCCTGTTGCGGGGCTTTGCCACCATCCGCTCGGGCGAGCACAAGGACACCATCGACCTCAAGCACAACGGCGTCGTGCCGGTCGTCGATCTGGCGCGGGTCTATGCCCTGACCGGCCGGCTCGGCCCGACCAACACGAGGGCACGGCTTCTGGCGGCGCAACAGGCGCAGGTGATCTCGGCCACCGGCGCGCGCGACCTGATTGCCGCCTATGACCTGATCGCCCAGAGCCGGCTTGAACATCAGGCCCGTCAGATCAAGCACGGCGCCGCGCCTGACAATTTCATGGCCCCGACCAGCCTGTCCGATTTCGAACGCGGCCACCTGCGCGACGCCTTTGTCGTCGTGCGCACCATGCAATCCGCCCTCGGCCACGGCCGCGGCACCCTGGGATGACAGATCATGTTCTATGAACTTCTTGCCACGATCTTTGCCGGCCTCGCCGGCGGCGGCCTGATCTACGGGCTCAGCCGGCTGACCCGGGGGCGCATTCCGCGCTCCTGGACGATTGCCGGCGCGGCGCTGGTGATGATCGCCTTTTCAATCTGGAACGAATACAACTGGTTCTCCCGCAGCGCGGCGCAATTGCCCGACGGCGTCGTGGTGGTGGCGGCCAGCGAGAGCCGTGACTGGTATCGGCCCTGGACCTATGCGCTGCCGGTGGTTCCGCGCTTTGCCGCGCTCGACACCAATTCGATCCGACGCAACCCGGACGTGCCGCAGCAGCGCATCGCCGATCTCTATTTGATGGAGCGCTGGCGCGCGGCGGTGGGCGTCCGGATCGCGGTGGATTGCGCTCGCCCGGCGCAGGCGCGGCTCGAACAGGTGACCTATGGCGAGGAGGGGGCCATGATCAGCGACAGCTGGGAGCAGATGGCCACCGACGATCCGCTGATCGTTGCGGCCTGCGGGTAGGGGGAGCGATGACCGGGAGCACGGAAGGCGCGCGTATCCTTTTGGTGGAGGACGAGCAGAACATCGCGCTGGCGCTGAAATTCCTGATCGAGAAGATGGGCCACCAGGTGACCCATATCGACGACGGCCACCGGGCGCTGCAAGAGGTGGCGGGGCTGGCGCCGGATCTGGTGCTGCTTGATGTGACGCTGCCGGGGGCCTCGGGCTACGAGATCTGCCAGCACATCCGCGCCAGCCGTGCGCTCGATGCCACCCGCGTGCTCATTCTCACCGCGCGCGGTGCCGATATCGAACGGCGCAAGGCATTGGCGCTGGGAGCGGATGGCTTCATGTCGAAACCCTTCGAGATGTCGGAGCTACAGGCACGGGTCGCGGCGCTTCTGGCGCGGCCAAGGGAGGCGTGACCCGATGCTCGCCCGCAAGAGCCTGCGGCTGCGCGTCTTTCTGTTTTTTGTCCTGCTGGCGCTGGCCAGCCTCTCGCTGATCGCCGGCGGTCTCTGGCTGGGCTATGCCCGTGCCAGCGCGCCTCGCGACCCGGCCGGTTTCATGTTGGCGGGCGCTGTGGCGGGCTTTGCGGTGCTGGGGCTGGTGACCTGGATCTGGCGGCTCTTCGACGAAAATCTGGCCCGCCCGATGCAGGCACTGGCGGCGCAGATGCGGGTGCTGGCCCATGCCGAGGACACCCGCCTGCCGGACCCGGAAAGCGCCCGCTACCTCGGCGATCTGGCGCCCGCCGCCCAGGCCATTGCCGCGCGCCTGGCCGAGACCCGGGGCGACCTTGCCCGGGCCATCGAACGCGAGACCACCCGGCTTGCCGAGGAAAAGGCCCGGCTCGAGGCGCTGCTGGCCGATGTCAGCGCCGGCATCCTGCTCTGTTCGGCGGATCACATGGTGGTGTTCTACAATTCCGTCGCCCGCGATCTTCTGCAAGCCGGCAACGCACCTCGGCTCGATCAGCCGGTGACGGCCTGCCTGCGCGAAGGGCCCCTGCGGCATGCCCATGACCGTCTCTGCCGGCCGGGCGCGACTCAACAGGAAACCCAGTTTCTTGCCGCCACCCCGGACGGCCGGGCGATGTTCACCGTGACGATGCGGCTGGTCGGACAGGGCGCGGCGCGGGCCGGGGGCTACGCGCTCACCCTGCGCGACGTCACCGCCGAGATCGGCCTGCACGCCGAGCGCGAGGCGCTCTTGTCGGAGATGATCGAGGACATGCGCCGCAAGGCCGCCAACCTCGACACCCTGAGCCGGTTGCGCCGCGCCGGGGCGGATCCGCTGGAGCAGGCGTTTCAGCAGGAGACCCGTGATCTGGCGCAGGCGGTCGACACGTTCGGCCAGCGCTACAACGAGATTGCCCAAAGCCACTGGCCGCGCTCGGAGATTGCCGCGCGCGACCTGATGGACAGCCTGCGCGCCAGGCTGCGCGGCGACGGGCTGGCCTTCAGCACCGATCACCAGCGGCTCTTTGTGCTCTGTGACGGCTTCATGATGGTGACGCTGCTGGCACGGCTGGCCGGGCAGGTGGTGGCGCAGGGCCATGGCGCCTCGGTCGCGGTGGCGCTGGGCCCGGGCGCGACGCCGGACGAAGCGCTGGTGACGCTGAGCTGGCAGGGCAGGCCGGTGGCCCTTGGCGCGCTGGAGGACTGGCTTGCCGCGCCGCTCGACCCGGCACAGCCCGAGCTGACCGGGCGACGGGTGCTGGCGCATCACGGCACCGATGTCTGGCCGGAGGACGGAGCCCGGGGGGACGCGCGGCTCTGCCTGCCGTTGCCGCGTGTGGAAGAGACCGGCGCGCAGGGCCTGCGCGGCGCGGTCTATGATTTCGCGCTTTTCGACAAATCCCGCGCCGCGCCGCTGGCCGACCGGCGGCTGAACGAGCTGACCTATGTGGTGTTTGACACCGAGACCACCGGCTTGCTGCCCAGCCAGGGCGACGAGATCGTGCAGATTGCGGCGCTGCGGGTGGTGGGCGGACGGCTGCTGGAGGCCGAGCGGCTCGAGATGCTGGTCGATCCCGGCCGCAGCATTCCCGCGGCCTCGACCCGGGTGCATGGCATCACGCAAGCGATGGTGGCGGGCGCCCCGGGGATTGCCGAGGCCGGTCGCCAGTTGCACGATTTCGCCCGCGGCGCGGTGCTGGTGGCGCATAACGCACCGTTCGACATGGCGTTTTTTCACAAGCACGCGGATGCGATCGGGCGCCGCTTCGACAACCCGGTTCTGGATACCGTGCTGCTTTCGGCCGTGCTTTTCGGTCTGACCGAAGAGCACAGGCTCGATGCGCTCTGTGCCCGGCTTGGCGTCATCCTGCCCGAGGAGCAGCGCCACACCGCGATGGGCGATGCGCTGGCCACCGGCAGGGTCTTTGTGAAAATGCTCGGGATACTGTCAGCGCAGGGGTTTGACAGCTTTGGCCAGGTGCATGACGAGATGAAGAAGCAGATGCGGCTTTATCGGCGCTGATCCGGCGGCACGTGGGGGGCGTGCAGGGGCTGCCATCACGCCATGCAGGCGCTGCGCTTGCCCTCCTGTTTCGGGGCGGCGCGCGCGGAACCGAGGGTGTTCCGAGGCATTTGCGCGGGGCGGGCCTGTGGGATGGCCCGCCCCGACTTGGGTCAGGCGGCCCGGGCGGCGGGGCCGAAACGTTTGTAGAAGCTCTGACCCTTGGCGGCCATCTCGCGCAGGAGATCGGGACAGGCAAAGCGCGCGCCATGCGCCTCGGCCAGCTGGTCGCAGCGTTCGGCGGCATAAGGCGCGCCGATCATGTCGAGCCAGCTGAACGGGCCACCGGACCAGGGCGCAAAGCCCCAGCCGAGGATGGCGCCGACATCGCCTTCTCGGATGTCCTCGAGCACGCCTTCCTCGAGCGCGCGCACCGCCTCGAGCACCTGGGCAAAGAGCAGACGGTGCTGCACCTCGGTCAGATCGGGCTGATCCGCGGCCTGCGGGTACTGCGCCTTGACCGTTTCCGACAGCCCTTGGCGTTTGCCGGCGGCGTCATAATCGTAGAATCCGGCCTTGGTCTTGCGGCCGAGCCGGCCTTCGGCCTCCATCCAGAAGATCACCTCGTCGACCTCGCCATCGGGATAGGCGTCGCCCATCGCCGCCCGGGTGGCACGGGCGATCTTGGCGCCGAGATCGATCGAGGTCTCGTCTACCAGTTGCAGCGGGCCGAGCGGCATTCCGAGCATCTTTGCGGCATTCTCGATCAGCACCGGGGAGACGCCCTCCTTGACCATGCGCATGCCCTCGTTGATGTAGGGGATGATGCAGCGATTGGCGTAGAAGAAGCGGGCGTCATTGACCACGATCGGGGTCTTGCGGATCTGGCGGACATAATCCAGCGCCTTGGCCACCGCGCGGTCACCGGTTTGCTTGCCTTTGATGATCTCGACCAGCATCATCTTTTCCACCGGCGAGAAGAAGTGAATGCCGATGAACTGCTCGGGGCGGCTCGAGGCCTTGGCGAGCTGGGTGATCGGCAGTGTCGAGGTGTTCGACGCAAAGATGCAGTCGTCGCCGATCACCGCTTCGACCTTGGCCGTGACTTCGGCCTTGATCTTGGGGTCTTCGAACACCGCCTCGATGATCAGGTCGCAGCCCTCGAGCGCGGCGTAATCGGTGGTGGCTGTGATGAGCGACAGCGTGGCCGCTTTCTTCTCTTCGGTGGCTTTCTTGCGCTTGATGCCCTTGTCCATGTAATCGGCGGTATAAGCCTTGCCCTTGTCCGCCGCTTCCTGCTTCTGGTCGATCAGCACCACCTCGATGCCGGCGAGGGCCGAGACCAGGGTGATGCCTGCGCCCATCATGCCGGCGCCCAGTACGCCCACCTTCTTGACCTTTTGGTCGGGGGCCTCGGGGCGGTTGGCCCCTTTCTCTAGCGCTTCCTTGTTGATGAAGAGCGAGCGGATCATCGCCGCCGACGACGGGTTCATCAACACGTTGGTGAACCAGCGCGCCTCGACCTTGAGCGCGGTGTCGAAGGGCACCAGCGCGCCTTCGTAGACCGCCGAAAGCAGTGCCTTGGCGGCCGGATAGACGCCCTTGGTCTTGCCGTTGACCATGGCCGAGGCGCCGACGAAGGTCATGAAACCGGCCGGGTGATAGGGCGCGCCGCCGGGGATCTTGTAGCCCTTTTCATCCCAGGGTTTGACGAATTTCGGCTCGGACAGGATCCACTCTTTCGCGGCGGCGACGGGATCATCCGCCACCTCGTCGATCAGCCCGGCCATCTTGGCCTTTTTCGGATCCGAGAGCTTGCCTTCGAGCAGGAAGGGCGAGGCCGCCATGGCGCCCATCTTGCGCACCAGACGGGTGGTGCCGCCGGCGCCGGGGAAGATGCCGACCATGATCTCGGGCAGGCCGATCTTGGCCTTCGGGTTGTCGGCGGCAAAGACCCGGTGGCAGGCCAGCGGAATCTCGAGCCCGATGCCCAGCGCGGTGCCGGGCAGGGCGGCGGCCACCGGCTTGCCGCCCTTGTTCTTGTCGTCCATGCCGCCGCGCTCGATCTTGCGCAGGATGGCGTGCATCTGCATGATGCCGTCGAACAGCCCGCGCGCGGGATCGTCGCCGGCGCTTTCCTTCATCTTGGCGATCACGTTGAGATCCATGCCGCCGGCAAAATCCGGCTTGGCCGAGGTGATAACGATGCCCTTGACGGCGTCATCGGCCAGGGCGGCATCGAGATGGCCGTCAAGCTCGGCCAGCCCGTCGAGGGACAGCACGTTCATGCTCTTTTCAGGCACGTCCCATTCGATGATGGCCACGCCATCGGCGTCCTTGCGCAGGGTAAAATCGGTCATTCTGGCTCTCCCAAATCCTTGAACGGCGCTCACAGGCGCTCGATGATCGTTGCGGCCCCCATGCCGGACGCAATGCAGAGCGTGGCGAGACCCACGCCCTTGCCGCTGCGCTCCAGCTCGTCGAGCAGGGTGCCGATGATGATCGCGCCGGTGGCGCCCAGCGGATGGCCCATGGCGATGGCGCCGCCGTTGACGTTGACCTTGTCATGATCGACATCGAACGCCTGCATGAAGCGCAAGACGACGCTGGCAAAGGCCTCGTTGACCTCGAAGAGATCGATGTCGGAGATCGACATCCCGCTGTCGGCGAGAATTTTCTCGGTCACCGGCACCGGGCCGGTCAGCATGATCGTCGGATCGGTGCCGATCTTGGCGGTGGCGCGGATGCGGGCCCGGGGCTTGAGCCCATGCGCCTCGCCGAATTCCTTGTTGCCGATCAGCACGGCGGCGGCGCCATCGACGATGCCCGAGGAATTGCCGGCGTGGTGGATGTGGTTGATGCGCTCGAGATGCGGATATTTCATCAGCGCCACGGCATCGAAGCCGGGCATGGTTTCGCCCATGTCCTTGAAGGCGGGCTTGAGGCCGCCGAGGCTTTGCATGTCGGTGCCAGGCCGCATGTATTCGTCCGCTTCGAGGATCGGCAGCCCGTTGACGTCACGCACCGCGACAACGGATTTGTCGAACCGCTTGTCCTGCCAGGCGGCGGCGGCGCGCTTCTGGCTCTCCACCGCCAGCGCATCGGCGTCATCGCGGTAAAAGCCGTATTCGGTGGCGATGATATCGGCCGAAATGCCCTGCGGCACGAAATAGCTCTCCATCGCCAGCGACGGATCGACGGCAATCGCCGCGCCATCGCTGCCCATGGCGACGCGGCCCATCATCTCGACCCCGCCGGCGATATAGGCCCGGCCGGCGCCGCCGCGCACCTGGTTGGCGGCCAGGTTCACGGCTTCCATGCCGGAGGCGCAAAAGCGGTTGATCGAGAGGCCGGGAATGCGTTCGTCAAGATCGGAGGCCAGCACCGCCGAGCGCGCCAGGCAGCCGCCCTGTTCGCCCACCTGGGTGACATTGCCCCAGATCACGTCCTCGACGGCATGGCCGTCAAGCCCGTTGCGGTCCTTGACCGCGTTCAGGATCTGGGCCGAAAGCCGCAGGCTGGTCACCTCGTGCAGGGAGCCATCCTTGCGGCCCTTGCCGCGCGGACTGCGCAGGGCGTCGTAGATATAGGCGTCGGTCATCATGTCCTCCTCAGGTGGCCCGGTCGGCTGGCGAGCCGGGCATCAGGTCGTAGGGGTGTTTCCACCCCGGTGTCTCGGAAATCCGGGTGAGCCAGGCGTCGATATTGGGCCAGTCGGCCCGCTCGAAGCCGAAGGGCTCGGGATAAAAGAGATAGCCGCAGCAGCTCAGATCGGCGTTGGTGAGGCCCGCGCCGACGATCCAGTCGCGGCCGGCCAGATGGGCATCGAGCACCCCGTAAGCGGCCTTGAGCCGGCCCTGCATGAAGGCGATCACCTCGGCCGGGCGTCGGTCTTCCGGCAGAAAGTTCATCAGGAAGCGCAGCGGGCCGTTCTGGCCGGACAGCTTGTGATTGTCCCACAACACCCAGCGCAGCACCTCGCGCGCCTCTTCCGGCGTGGCGCCGCCGAACTTGCCGGTCTTTTCCGTGACATAGGACTGGATCACACCGGACTGGCTGAGCCGGGTGTCGCCATCCACCAGCACCGGCACCTCGCCCATGGCGTTGATGGTCTCGCGGTATTCCGGCGTGCGGGCCGCGCCATTGAAGAAATCGACATAGACCGGCGTCCAGTTGAGGCCGGAGAGTTCCAGCGCCAGCGCCGCCTTGTAGGCATTGCCGGATTCGCCGAAGCAGTGGAGTTTCATGGTCATGTCTTCCCATTCCTGATCTGGTCGCCCCTGGCGGGCGTGGCACTGGCGTATTTTTCAAAGAGAAGAAGCAGCAGGGGGTAACCCGTTGTTAAGGTTAATCGGCGAGGCTCGAAGGTGCGGTACAGGCTGGCGAGCCGATGACCGCAAGAGGAGAAGCCCCGTCGCCCCGCCAGCAGCCCGCCGCGGGTCCGGGCCGGGTGACGGGGTGGACCTCCCTTTCGTGTTTCTTCTCTTTCCAAATACGCCTTTCTGCGGGCGGTCCGGGCCCGCGTGACTTTGGACGCTGTCGCGCCGGTCGCTGTCACCTGCCGCGCCCTCATCGCTTCCGCGCATCCAGGTCCGAGTTGAAGAGCCGCAGCCTGTGGGTCAGCGCCTCGTTGTCGGTGATGCTGTCGAAATGCTCGAAGACGAAGGACAGCGCCTCGCCCTCGTCGAGACCGGCGGCCTCGGCAAAGCGGCGCAGCCGGCGATAGCCGTCTTCGGTCATCGCCGCGTTGAACCGGCGGGTGAGGCGAAAGCGTTTGGGCATCGGGCGGTCCTTGATCTGAGAGGTCGGGTGGGGGGTGTTCCCCCACCGTATTTTCAGAAGTTCTCGGCCGCCAGCCCCATCACCGGCGCCGCGCCGGTCTCGATCCGCGCCAGATGCGTCTTGGTCATCGGCAGTTGCCGCGCCATGTAATAGCGCCCGGTGGCGAGCTTGGTTTCGTGGAAGTCGCGGTCGGCGGTGCCGGCGGCCAGCGCTGCCTGCGAGGCCTTGGCCATCCGCGCCCACATCAGCCCGAGGCAGACATGGCCGAAGAGATGCATGAAGTCATGGCTGCCGGCCAGCGCCGCGTTGGGGTTCTTCATGCCCTGCTGCATGAAGAACATGCCGGCCGCCTGAAGATCCTTCGAGGCGGCTTTCAGCGGCTCGACGAAGTCCTCGAGATCCGCGTCGTCGGCGTTCTCCTTGCAGAAGCCCTTGACCATGTCGAAGAAGCCCATGACGTGTTTGCCGCCGTCCTGCGCCAGCTTGCGGCCGACGAGGTCGAGCGCCTGCACACCATTGGCGCCCTCGTAGATCATCGCGATCCGGGCGTCGCGGGCAAATTGCGACATGCCCCATTCCTCGATGTAGCCATGGCCGCCGTAAACCTGCTGCGCGGCGACCGTGCAGTCAAAGCCCTTGTCGGTGAGGAACCCCTTGATCACCGGCGTTAGCAGCGAGATCAGCCCCTCGGCCTGCGGGTCATCGTTGCGGTGCGCCCGGTCGATCAAATTGGCGCCCCAGAGGCCAAAGGCCCGCGCGCCTTCGACAAAGCTCTTCTGGTCGAGCAGGTTGCGCCGGATGTCGGGATGCACGATCAGCGGATCGGCCGGGCCATCCGGGTTTTCCGTGCCGGTCACCGCCCGGCCCTGAAGCCGGTCCTTTGCATAGGCCAGCGCATTGTCATAGGCCACCGCGGCCTGGCCCAGGCCTTGCAGGCCGACGGCGATGCGCGCCTCGTTCATCATGGTGAACATCGCCCGCATGCCCTTGTGTTCGGTGCCGAGCAGCCAGCCCTTGGCACCGTCGTAGTTCATCACGCAGGTCGAATTGCCGTGGATGCCCATCTTTTCCTCGATCTTGCCGACCGAGACGCCGTTGCGGTCGCCGAGGCTGCCGTCGTCGTTCACCAGGATCTTGGGCACGATGAAGAGCGAGACGCCCTTGATCCCTTCGGGGCCGCCGGGAATTTTCGCCAGCACCAGGTGGATCACGTTGTCGCTGAGGTCATGATCGCCGGCCGAGATGAAAATCTTCTGTCCGGTGATGGCGTAGGAGCCATCGGCCTGCGGCTCGGCCTTGGTGCGCATGAGCCCGAGGTCGGTGCCGCAATGCGGCTCGGTCAGGTTCATGGTGCCGGTCCAGTCACAGGTGACCATCTTCGGCAGGTACATCGCCTTTTGCGCCGCCGTGCCATGGGCATGGATGGCGGAATAGGCGCCATGGGTCAGGCCCGGATACATCTGGAACGCCATGTTCGATGCGGTCAGCATTTCGCCCACCGCGGTCTGAACCAGGTATGGCAGCCCCTGCCCACCATACTCCGGGTCACAATCCAGGGCCGTCCAGCCACCTTCACGCAGCTGATCGAAGGCTTGTTTGAACCCCTTCGGCGTGCGCACGACGCCGTTCTCCAGAGTGCAGCCTTCGGTATCACCCACCACGTTGAGCGGTGCGAGCACATCGCGCGCGATCTTGCCGGCTTCTTCCAGCACCGCGCTGGTGAAATCAGCATCCAGCTCGTCATAGCCGGGCACATCCTGCGCCGGTGCGTTCAGCACCTCGTGCAGAATGAATTGCAGATCCTTGGTAGGCGGTGAGTAGCTGGGCATCTGGGTCTCCCTAGGGGTCTTACATGGCCGCTATTCTGCGGCCTTCTTGTGAGCGGACATCGAGGCGATCATCTTTTCGCCCCACTTCAACTGGTCCTTGAGGTCCTTGATGTTGGCGTCGAGTTCGGCACGCTGGCGCTCCAGATCGTCAAGCCGCTTGCTGGCAAGCTCGTAAGTCTGGCGCAGCTGCGTCTGCTGCTGATCGCCGATATCGTAGAGGTCGAGAAGCTGGCGGATTTCCTCGAGCGAAAACCCGAACCGCTTGCCGCGCAGGATGAGCTTGAGCCGGGCCCGGTCGCGGCGGGAAAACAGACGTTTCTGCCCGTCGCGTCGGGGGAACAAGAGTTCCTTGGCTTCATAGAAGCGGAGAGTTCTTGGAGTGACCTCGAATTCATCGCACATCTCGCGGATTGTCATCGTTTGTTCTGTCATTGGTAGCACCTGTTGATCATCGTCGACCAAGGTGCAGTTGCAAATCGCACCCTCTGCCTACAATGGGAAAAATGGGTGACGTAACCCAAACGCTACGTCAGTTTCAGGGTGACGTAAGATCACTGCGCATCACCCTACGTCAGCGCAACATTCTAACCGCTTTGAAAAGGGCCGGAGGCCGCTTCGGCCCCGTCGTTCAAGGTCTCTGCGGTCTCTTTGCGAAGGTCGCTCAGCTCGCGCATCGCGGCGTCGAGCTGTTCTTTCTGCTCGGCCAATGCGAGCAGCTGACGGTCGGCCATATCGAGAAACACCCGCATCTGCGCGCGGGTGCCTTCGTGGTCGTAGATCATCAGCCATTGCCGGCATTCCTCGAGCGAGAAGCCAAAGCGCCGGCCGCGCATGACGAGTTCCATCCGCGCGATTTCGCGCGGGCCGTAAAACCGAGAACGGCCTTCGCGCTCTGGCGAAAGCAATTCGATATACTCGTAATAACGCAAGGTTCGTGGTGTGACGTCAAACTTGGCGCACATCTCCTTGAAGCTGAGCCTTGTCTCGCTCATGCCGCATTCCCCCGGTTGCTCTGCTGCCTGCCTCACACCGAAACACCACCCCCAAGGCGGCTTGCGCTCCGGGCATCGGGCCATCCGCGGACAGATTAGGCCAAAAAGGGCGGGGGGCGCAATGACCGCTCGCCGCTTGCAACCGGTGAGCGGGAATGCGCATAAATCGGAAACACTGCAAGGACAGAACATGCCGACCGACAAGACTTCCTTTGCCCGACAGTTCATCGGCAGCATCCCGCATTCACGCGAGCTTGGCATGACGATCACCGAGGTTTCGGACGGCAAGGCCGAGATCGCCATGGGATATGACACCCGCTTTGTCGGCGACCCCGAAACCGGGGTGATCCACGGCGGCGCGGTCTCGGCGCTGATGGACACCTGCTGCGGCACCGCGGTGATGAGCCATCCGCAGGTCGGCGGCGCCACCGCCACCATCGATCTGCGGATCGATTACATGCGGGCCGCCACCCCGGGGCAGACGATCACCGCGCGGGCGGAATGCTACCATGTCACCCGGACGGTGGCCTTTGTCCGCGCCACCACCTACGACGAGGATTTCGACCGGCCGGTCGCCACCGCAACCGGCGCCTTCACCGTCGAGAAAAGCTGAGCCCCGAAACCGCCTGACCCCGAGGTCGCCCCATGCCCCAGAACCGCCGTGAACCCCTGCAACAGGTCAAGCACCGTCGCGACGCCGCCCTGCGCGCCCTGGCCGGCGGCATTCCCTATGCGCAATACCTGGGCATCACCTTCGACCGGCGCGGCGACGAGTTGACGGCGCTGCTGGCCTATGACGACAAGCTGATCGGCAACCCGATGCTGCCGGCATTGCACGGCGGGGTGACGGCGGCCTTTCTCGAGGTGACGGCGATTGTCGGCCTGTCGTGGTCGTTCATCTGGGAAGACATGGAAAGCGGCGCCCTGCCGCTCGAGGAGGTCGAGGCCGGCACATTGCCTCGCCTGCCCAAGACAATCGATTTTACCGTCGATTACCTGCGCTCGGGCCTGCCGCGCGACAGCTATGCCCGCGCCCGGGTGACCCGTTCGGGCCGGCGCTATGCCAGCGTGCACGCCGAGGCCTGGCAGGACAACCGCAACCGGCCGCATGCCCAGGCGACCGGGCACTTCCTGATGCTGCCCCGTGACTGACCCCGCCACGGGCCCGGCGCCGGGGCCCGCGCCGTTGACCCATCGGCGGGTGCTGAAAATCTCGCTGCCGATCATGCTGGCGGCGATGACGACGCCGCTGATCGGGGTGGTCGATACCGGCGTGGTGGGCCAGATCCCCGCCGCCGAACCGATTGCCGCGGTCGGTGTCGGTGCGGTGATCCTCTCGGCGGTCTACTGGATCTTCGGCTTTCTGCGCATGGGCACCACCGGGCTGACCGCGCAGGCAGCGGGGCAGGGCGATAGCGCCGAGGTGGCGGCGCTGCTCACCCGCGGGCTGATGATCGGCCTGGCGGCGGGGGTGATGTTCATCCTGCTTCAGCCGCTGCTCTATCCGCTGGCCTTCGCGGTCTCGCCGGCCTCGCCGGAAGTCGAGGCCATGGCGCGCGACTACATGCAGATCCGCATCTGGTCGGCGCCGGCCGCCATCGCCATCTACGGCATCTCGGGCTGGCTGATCGCCCAGGAACGCTCGCGTGCGCTGCTCGGGCTGCAACTCTGGATGAACGGCGCCAACATGGCGCTTGACGTGGTCTTCGTGCTGGGCCTCGGCTGGGGGGTCAGCGGCGTGGCGTTGGCCAGCTTCCTGGCGGAGTGGAGCGGGCTGGCCATGGGGCTCTGGATGTGCCGCGCCGCCTTTCGTCACCCGTCCTGGCGCGACTGGGCGCGGGTCTTCGACCGGGTGCGGCTCAAGCGGATGGCGGTGGTCAATGCCGACATCATGATCCGCTCGGCGCTGTTGCAGGCAATCCTGGTGAGCTTTCTGCTTTTTGGCGGCCGTTTTGGCGATGCCACCCTGGCGGCCAATCAGGTGCTGCTGCAATTCCTCTACGTGACCGGCTATGCGCTCGACGGTTTCGCCTTTGCCGCCGAGGCGCTGGTCGGCCAGGCCTTCGGCGCCGGCGCGGTAGACAGGGTCCGGCGCGGCGCCGCGCTCACCACGCTCTGGGCGACGATCACCGCCGGGCTGCTGTCGCTCCTGTTCTGGCTGTTCGGCCCGGCCTTCATCGACATCCTGGCCAAGGCCCCCGACGTGCGGCTTCTGGCGCGCGAATTCCTGCCCTGGATGATCGCCGCGCCGGTGATGCAGATCGGCCTGACCATGCTCGACGGCATCTTCATCGGCGCCACCCGGTCGGCCGACATGCGCAACATGATGTTGCTGGCGGCACTCTGCTATCTCGCCGCGGTCTGGTTGCTGACCCCGGTCTGGGCCAACCATGGCCTGTGGCTGGCGCTGCATGTCTCCTTTGCCGCCCGCGGCCTCAGCCTCCTGGCGCGGTATCCGGCGCTGGAGCGGGCGGCCCATGCCGTAAGCGCCGCCCGGCAGGCAGGCTGATCGCGCCGCCACCGGGGCTGAAGCTGCGGAAGGATCAGCCCGCCACCGTCTCCCGGATCACCCGTTCCAGCTTTTCCAGCAGCTTCTGGTTGTCAAAGCGGTCCTCGGCCACCTGCCGGGCCTCGGCGGCCATGGCGGCGCGGTTCCCGGCGGTCATGGCGCTGCGGATCGCGTCGGCAAAACCGGCCTCGTCGTGCTCGTCCACCAGCCAGCCGGTGCGGCCTTCGTCGACCGCCTCGGGAATGCCGGCATGGCGGGTCGAGACGGTCAGGCAGCCGCAGGCCATGGCCTCCTGGATGGCGGTGGGCAGCCCTTCGGTGTTGCCGTTGGCGGCGGTGATCGAATGCTGGAGAAAGAACTCGGTGCCGGCCAGGCGGTCGCGCACCGCCTCATGCGGCTGGGCACCGTGGAAACTCACCCTGGCCTCGGCTCCGGCTTCGGCCACCAGGGCCCGGGCCGGCGTGAGCAGGGGGCCGTCGCCGATGACATCGAGATGCGCCCCCGCCAGCCCCTCGCTCGCCTTCAGGAAGGCGCGGAGGGTCACCAGCGGCGCCTTCTTCTCGACCATCCGCCCCACTGCGAGGCACGAGAGCGGGCGTTTCTCGGCGGGCCGGAACAGCTGCACGTTCACCCCCGAAGGGATCACATGCGCATTGGGATGGGTGACGCCGCGCGCCGCCAGATTATCGAGCAGGAATTGCGAGACCGAGAACACCCCGGCCAGCCGCGGCATCATCTTGGCATAGGCGCCGGGGATATTGCCCTGGTTCAGCGCCTTGGAGGCATCGGTGCCGCGAAAATAGGAAAAGCAGGGAATGCCCATCTCGTTCGCCAGCGGCGCCACCGCCAGCGCCTGGGTGCCGAACTCGGCCAGGACCCCCTCGATGCGCTGTGCTTTCAGAAAGGCCTTCAGCTCGCGTTTGGCCTGGCCGAACGGCAGCCGCCCGGTGCCGTGGCGCAGCCGGTTGACCCCGACGGCGAGGGGCATCATCAGCCGGTCGGCCAGCCCGGTGTCGCGGCCGCGCCGGTTGAACCAGGCCACGTCATAGGAATTTTCGCCGTGATAGCGGCCGCAGACTACCGCCGCCGCGCCGCCGAAGATGTGCTGGATATGACGGTTGATGAAGGTCTCGCCGGGCAGGTGATACTCACCGGTCACGATGCAGATGCGCATGGGCGCGGGGCCTTTCCTTGGTTCCGCGCCTGCCTAGCAGCGCCCCCCGATTGCCGCAAGCGCGGCCTTAGCGATCGCTCTTGAAGACCCCGGTCAGCGCGCTCTGCACGATGCCGCGCACCGAGGGGCGGGTCTTGACCCCGAAAGGCACCGGGCGACAGACATCCATCGCGGCAACGCCGACCCGCGCGGTCAGCGCCCCGTTGACCATGCCCTCGCCAAAGCGCCGCGAGAGCTTGCCCAGCAGCGAGCCGCCGAGGATCGGCTCGAGCATGTCGTCGCCCACCGCCACCGCGCCGGTGGCCACGATATGCGCCATCACCGCCTTGGTCAGCCGCCAGCTGCCCAGCGTGCCCGAGCGGCCGCCGTAGATCTCGGCGATGCGGCGGATCATCCGCAGGTTGGAGGTCAGCGCCGCCACCACGTCGGCCAGCGCCAGCGGCACCACCGCCGTCACCGTCGCCACCTGCCGCGCCGCCGCCTCGACCTCGCGCCTGGCGGCGGCATCGAGCGGCGCCAGCAGGTCAAGCTCGACCTCTCCGAGCATGGCGTCGGCGTCAAAGGCATCCTCCATCCCGTCGCGCAGCTTGTCGCGGCCCCAGCGCGTGTCCTCGCGCCCGGCGTAGAAGGTCAGGAGATCGGCGGCCACCGCACGCGCGGCCTTGAGATCGGAATTGGCCAGTGCCTCATCCGCTCTGAGCCGCAGCCTGTCGATCCGCCGCAGCCGGCCGAAGGCGGCGACCTCCTTGAGCGAGATCAGCGCCATCACCAGAAGCAGCGCGGCGATCAGCGCGGTCACCGCGTAGCCCAGGATCGGCTGCCGGTCGATCATCGCGGTGGCGAAATCCCAGGCCGCGACCGAGACCGCAGCGCCGATCACCGCCCCCAGCAGCCCCCAGAACCAGCGCGCCAGCCGCGACGGCCGCCGCGCCGCCAGCACCGCCGCCGTCTGCATCGCCTGGCCCTTGGGCGTCGGCGCGCCCAGTTCGGGCACCGGCGGCGCCTCGGCGGGCGAGGGGGTGTCTTCGTCAAGCTCGATCAGCACCGGTCCCTTGCTCATGTCTTGGCCTCCCAGGCATAGCGCACGTCGGGCAGTTGCTCCTGGTTGCCCGCGCCGTCGCTGCGCGTCACCTCGGCAAAGCCTTCGCGTTCATAGAATTTCTGCGCCCCGGTGTTGCGCTGGAAGGTCCAGAGCTCGAGCCGGTTCGCCCGGGCCTTGGCGTCGTCGAGCAGCGCCACCCCGACCCCCTGGCCGCGCTCCGGCGCCGCCACGAAGAGCGCATCGATCTCTTCGCCATTGCGGGCGATAAAGCCCAGGATGCGGCCGTCGCCGCTCTCGACCACCCGGACCCAGCCCTTGTCGATCATCCGGCCGCAATGGGCCACGTCCTGCGCGCCGCTGTGCAGGTTCGGCTTCCACGGCGGCGTGTCCATGGCTTCGGTCAGGATCGCGGCGATCTTGCCGGCGTCGGTCGAACGGGCGTCTCGGATGTCGGGGGTCACAGCTTGTCTCCGATCAGGAATTGCGCCGCCCGGTCAATCCGGATGTGGGGCGGGCCGTCGCCGGGTTTGAGTGTCAGCGGCGCCGGGGCGAAGCGCATCGCCTGGAAATCGCCGTCGAGCCAGCGCTCGGCGCCGTCGCGCGCCGGGCCGAGCAGGGAGTTAGGATCCTCCGGCAGTTCGCCGGGGTAGAAGGCCGCCTGCCGGCCGCCGTCGAGCAGCGCGCCGCGCACGCAATCGAGGCTGCGGCCCTTGTGGGCGAGGGTCTGTTCGGTGGTGGCGCGCAACGCCGCGATCGACATCGCCGCCGTATCGGCGCCGGCAAAGCGCGCCCGGTCGCGGGCGTCGCGGGTCAGCGCCTCCATGATCGCGGTCAGCCGGGGGTGCTGGACGTGGTGCAGGTGATCGGCCTTGGTGGCGGCAAAGAGGATCTTCTCGACCCGCTTGCCCATCAGCAGGCGGGTGAGGAAATCGTTGCGTCCGGGGCGGAAGGCCGAGAGGATGTCGGCCATCGCATGGCGCATGTCCTCGACCGCCTGCGGCCCCTTGTGGATCGCGCCGAGGGCATCGACCAGCACCACCTGCCGGTCGATCCGGGCAAAGTGATCGCGAAAGAACGGCTTCACCACTTCGCGCTTGTAGGCCTCGTAGCGCCGCTCCATCTCGCGCCAGAGCGCCTTGCGCGGGGTCTCTTCCGGCTGCGGCAGCGGCGCGAAGGTCAGCACCGGCGCGCCGGCCAGATCGCCGGGCAGCAGGAACCGCCCCGGCGTGCAGTCGTAGTATCCGGCGTCGCGGGCGGCGTTGAGATAGGTGGTGAAGCTCGCAGACAGCGCCTTGGCGACCGGCTCCCCGGCCGGCTGCGCCGCATCGGTCTGACCGGAAAGCACCAGAAAATCAGCGGCTTCCGAGCGCCCCTTGATCCGTTGCATCACCTCTTCCGACCATTCGGCATAGCTCTTGTCCAGAAGCGCCAGGTCAAGCAGCCATTCACCGGGATAATCGACGATGTCGAGGTGGATGACCCGCGGCCCCTGCAAGCCCGAAAGCAGCCCGCCGGGCTGCACCTTGAGCGAGAGCCGCAATTCGCTCACCGCCCGGGTGCTTTCCGGCCAATGCGGGCTGCGCGAGGTCAGGTCGCCCAGATGCGCCTCATAGTCAAAGCGCGGCACGGTATTGTCGGGCTGCGGCTGAAGATAGGCAGTGAGCAGCCGGCCCTCTGCGGCGGCGACCAGCCCCGGCATCCGCCCGCGATCCATCAGATTGGCCACCAGCGACGTGATGAACACCGTCTTGCCCGAGCGCGCCAGCCCGGTGACGCCCAGCCGGATCACCGGCTCGAAGAAGGTGCCGCTGACCGTATCGGTCACCGCTTCGACGCTGCGCAACACACCATCGGCCAAAGTATTGATGACCAAACCTGCCCCCTCGTTCTGACTGTTCCAGAGGATAGGCGCCGCGACGCCGCAGTTCCAGTGGCGCGAGGGGGATTGTTTCGGCCCGGCCCTCGGGGTAGATGCGCGGCCATGCCCAGATATGCGCTGAAAGTGGAATATGACGGCACCGGGTTCGCCGGGTGGCAACGGCAGGCCGATCAACCCTCGGTGCAAGGTGCGATCGAGGCCGCGCTGGCCCGTCTGGAGCCGCGCGACCACACCATCGCGGCCGCCGGTCGCACCGATGCCGGGGTGCATGCCCGCGGCCAGGTGGCGCAGTGCGACATGGTCAAGCAGTGGGATCCCTTCCGGCTCTCCGAGGCGTTGAACCACCACCTGAAACCCGCCCGCGTGGCGATCCGCGATTGCGCGCCGGTGGCCGATGACTGGCATGCGCGCTTCTCGGCGCTGGAGCGGCGCTATCTCTTCCGGCTGCTGTCGCGCCGCGCGCCCTGCACCATGGAGGCGGGGCAGGTCTGGCGAGTCAACAATCCGCTCGATCTCGAGGCGATGCGCGCGGGCGCGGCGCATCTGGTGGGGCATCACGATTTCACCACCTTCCGCTCGTCGATCTGTCAGGCGGCCTCGCCGGTCAAGACGCTCGACAGCCTCGAGATCACCCTGGCCGAGACCGATGCCGGGCCTGAATACCAGTTCCGCCTGGCGGCGCGGTCGTTCCTGCACAACCAGGTGCGCAGCTTCGTCGGCACGCTGGAACGGGTGGGCTCGGGCGCCTGGCCGCCCGATCGGGTCAAAGACGCGCTCGACGCCCGCGACCGCGCCGCCTGCGGCCCGGTCTGCCCGCCGCAGGGGCTTTACCTGATGGGCGTGGGCTATCCCGAGGATCCCTTTGCGCGATGAGCCCTTGCGCGCGGCGGCGTTCCGCCCTAGACAGCGCGCATGACACAGACACCCCGGATCCGACGAGATTTCTGATCTTCCCGCCGCGCCGCCCCGCGCGCGGCCCCGGCCTGTTTGTTTTCAATCCCATCAAAACCTTGACTTGACCGCGTGCCCTTGGCACCAATCGGCCTTCTTGCAAAGGATGACGCCATGATCCCTCCTGTCCTGCCAACCTACAACCGGGCAAAACTGCACTTCGCCAAGGGCGAAGGCAGCTGGCTGATCGAAGAGGACGGGCGCCGATTTCTCGACCTGGGCAGCGGCATCGCGGTAAATGTCATGGGCCATGCGCATCCGGCGCTGGTCAAGGCGCTGACCGATCAGGCGCAGGCGCTGTGGCATGTCTCCAACCTCTACGAGATCCCGCAGCAGGAGGCGCTGGCCCGGAAGCTGGTCGAGGCGAGTTTTGCCGACACCGTTTTCTTTACCAATTCCGGCACCGAATGCGCCGAGCTGGCGATCAAGATGGCGCGCCGGTATCATCACGCTGCCGGCCAGCCGGAAAAGACCGGCTTTCTTACCTTCGAGGGCTGTTTCCACGGCCGCTCCACGGCCGCCATCGCCGCCTCGGGCAGCGAAAAGATGACCCAGGGCTTCGGCCCCTTGATGCCCGGCTTCACGTCTCTGCCCTGGGACGATCTCGATGCCGTCGAGGCGGCGATCACCGAGACCACCGGCGCCGTGCTGATCGAGCCGATCCAAGGCGAGGGCGGCATTCGCCCGGCCTCCGACGCCTTCCTCAAGGGGCTGCGGGCGCTCTGCGATGCCCACGGTCTGCTTTTGATCTTCGACGAGGTGCAATGCGGCATGGGCCGCACCGGCCGGCTCTTTGCCCATGAATGGTCGGGGGCGACGCCGGATATCATGATGGTGGCCAAGGGCATCGGCGGCGGCTTCCCGCTGGGCGCGGTGCTGGCCACCGAGGCGGCGGGCGGCCCGATGACCGCCGGCAGCCACGGCTCGACTTATGGCGGCAATCCGCTGGCCTGCGCGGTGGGCTGCGCGGTGATGGATCACGTCGGCACGCCGGCCTTCCTCGACAGCGTCAACCGCAAGGCCGGGCTGTTGCGCCAGAAACTCGAAGGCCTGGTGGCCGATCACCCCGGCATCTTCGAGGGAGTCCGCGGCCAGGGTCTGATGCTCGGGCTGAAGTGCCGGGTCGCCCCGGGAGATCTGGTCGCCGCCGGCTATGACGCCCAGGTGATCACCGTGCCCGCCGCCGACAACGTGGTGCGCCTCTTGCCGCCGCTGACCGTCACCGAGGACGACATCGCCGAGGCCGCTCGCCGTCTCGACCGGGCCGCCGCCGCGCTCGCGGCCTGATCTTCTTCTGTTTGAAAATACCGCGGGAGCTTGGGGGCTGGCCCCAATCTTCCGCCAGAAAAGCGAATAGCCATGAACCATTTCCTCGACATCCACAAGACCGCCGCCGCCGACCTGCGGACCATCATCGACAATGCCCAGACGATGAAGAAGGCCCGGCTCGGCCGGACGCGCGGCGCGCCCGACGACGACCAGCCGCTGGCCGGCCGGATGGTGGCGCTGATCTTTGAAAAACCCTCGACCCGCACCCGGGTCAGCTTTGACGTCGGCGTGCGCCAGATGGGCGGGCAGACCATGGTGCTCTCGGGGCAGGACATGCAGCTGGGCCATGGCGAGACCATCGCCGATACCGCCCGCGTGCTGTCGCGCTATGTGGACCTGATCATGATCCGTACCTTCGATGAATCGGTGCTGATCGAAATGGCGGAATATGCCGATGTGCCGGTGATCAACGGTCTCACCGACCGCACCCACCCCTGCCAGATCATGGCCGATATCCTGACCTACGAGGAACACCGCGGGCCGATCCGGGGCAAGCGCGTGGTCTGGGCCGGCGACGGCAACAATGTCTGCGCCTCCTTCCTGCATGCCGCCGGGCAGTTCGGCTTCGACATGGTCTTTACCGGCCCGTCGCAGCTCGATCCCGAGGCCGAGTTCATCGGCCATGCCCGCAAGCAGGGTGTCAGCGTCACCATCGAGCGCGATCCGGTGCGGGCCGTGACCGATGCCGATCTGGTGGTGACCGACACCTGGGTGTCGATGCATGACAGCCAGTCCTCGAAGGAGCGGCGTCACAACATGCTGCGGCCGTATCAGGTCAATGCGGCGCTGATGCAGCACGCCCGGCCGGACGCGCTTTTCATGCATTGCCTGCCGGCCCACCGCGAGGAAGAGGCGACCTCGGAGATCATGGACGGCAAGCATTCGGTGGTCTTCGACGAGGCGGAAAACCGGCTGCATGCACAAAAGGCCGTCATGCGCTGGTGCCTGGGCGTCTGATCCCGGCGCAGAGGCGTGTCTCAGGGCGCTCAGGGCGCGTTCACGCCGATGCGTCGGCCGTGAGCGTCTTGGCCAGTGCGCCGGCCGCGGCCATGGCCGCGGCGCCGCGCAGCGGCCAGGTCTGCGTCAGCCCTTCGAACAACAGCAGCAGATGGGTCTCGCGTCCGGCAAGGCCGGTGGCGGCCGCCGCGCGGGCGGCGACTTCGGTCTTGTGGCGCTCGAGCAGGGCGCGCAGGTCGGCATTGCCGGGATCGGCGGCCACGGCGGCGTGAAACAGACAACCATGCGAGGCTTCGGTCTCCATCCATCCGCCGATCCGGGTCAGGATCTCGTCAAGCGCCGCCTCCGGCGCCGGCGGCAGATCGTCGAACACCCGCGCCAGATAGCGCCGGTGCCGGTTTTCCAGCGCCGCGCGCACCATTTCGACCCGCGAGGGGGTGTATTTGTAAAGCGTGCGTAGGCTTACCCCCGCCGCATCGCGCAGATCTTCGACGCTGGGCGCGGCAAAGCCGCCGCTGGCAAATGCGCGCTCAAGCCCGCTGGCGATCCTGGTCATCGTGTCTGTCATGCTTGACGATGTAGAATGATCTCTCTACTTGGGCAAGTAGAGAGATCATTCTACACATGGAGATTCCGCAATGACATTGCCCCGAACGATGAAAGCCGTTGTCCTGACCGGCCATGGCGGGCTCGACCGGCTCGAGTGGCGCGAGGACGTGCCGGTGCCGCAGCCGCGGGCCGGCGAGGTGCTGATCCGGGTCGGCGCCTCGGCGGTGAACAACACCGATGTGAACACCCGCACCGGCTGGTATTCCAAGGCGGTGCGCGGCGACACCGGCTCGGCCGCCGCCGGGGGTTATGACGGTGCCTCGGATGCCGATGGCGGCTGGTCGGGTGCGCTGAGCTTTCCCCGGATCCAGGGCGCCGATTGCTGCGGTGAGATCGTCGCCCTGGGCGCCGGTGTTGCGCCGGAGCGGCTGGGCGCGCGGGTGCTGGTGCGTCCGATGTACCGGCCTGAAGGGGGCGATGCGGATGCGCTGGAGACCTTCGGTTCGGAGCGTGACGGCGGTTTCGCCGAATATACCACCATCGATGCCGCCAATGCCGTCCCGGTCGACAGCGCGCTCTCGGATGTGGAGCTGGCCTCCTTCCCCTGCGCCTTCTCGACCGCCGAAGGGATGATCCAGCGCGCCGCCCTGGGCGCCGAACGGGTGCTGATCACTGGCGCCTCCGGCGGGGTCGGCTCGGCTGCGGTGCAACTGGCCAAGCGTCGTGGCGCCCATGTCACGGCGGTGACCAGCCCGGCCAAGACCAAGGCGCTCAGAACGCTCGGTGCCGATGCCACCCTGGGCCGCGACGATCAGCTGCCGCAGGACGCCTTTGACGTGGTGCTCGATCTGGTGGGGGGCACGCGCTGGCCCGGGCTGCTCGACGCGCTTGCGCCCAGGGGCCGCTATGTGACCTCCGGCGCCATTGCCGGGCCGATTGTCGAGCTGGACCTGCGCACCCTCTACCTCAAGGATCTGACCCTGATCGGCAGCACCCGGCAGGAGCCGTGGGTCTTCACCGATCTGGTGGGTTATATCGAGCGGGGCGAAATTCGCCCGGTGGTGGCCGAAACCCATCCGCTGCACGATCTGCGCCAGGCGCAGGAGGCCTTTCTGGAAAAATCCCACATGGGCAAGATCGGCATCCTGATCGCCGGCTGATGTCGTGGCGAAAATGATCGGGGCGCCCGGTGTCGGGCGCCCCGCCTGCGATCAATGCGCCGGGCGGATGAAGGTGTCGTTGCGCAGCTCTGCAAAGGCCTGGGTCAGCTCTTCGCGGGTGTTCATCACGATCGGCCCGTGCCAGGCCACCGGCTCGTTGATCGGCGCGCCGGAGATCAGCAGAAAACGAATGCCCTCGGGCCCGGCCTGCACCGTCACCTCGTCGCCGGTGCCGAAGCGCACCAGCGTGCGGTTGCCCGAAAGGTCGCGGATATTGACCTCCTGGCCCGCCACCTCCTTCTCAAGCAGCACGCCCTGCGGCCCGGAGGCATCGGCAAAGGCGCCGGCGCCCTCGAAGACATAGGCAAAGGCGCGGCGGTAGGTGTCGACCCTGAAGGTCTTCTTGACGCCCGCCGGGACAAAGACATCGAGATATTGCGGATCGGCGGCGATACCGTCGACCGGCCCGCGCTTGCCCCAGAACTCGCCGGTGATCA
Organism: Marinovum sp. PR37; assembly: GCF_028807375.1. NCBI lineage: Bacteria > Pseudomonadati > Pseudomonadota > Alphaproteobacteria > Rhodobacterales > Roseobacteraceae > Marinovum > Marinovum sp. PR37. The sequence continues at coordinate 50,471 of NZ_JARAML010000009.1, forward strand.
CCTTGACCCGCGTCCCGTCGTCATCCATCACTTCGGGAATGTCCGGCGCATGGATGTCCTGATAGCGCGGCGCGGTCATCTTCAGCGAGGAGGGCAGGTTGGCCCAGAGCTGAAAGCCGTGCATCTGGCCCTTGGCGTTGCCCTTGGGCATCTCCTGGTGAAGAATGCCCGATCCGGCGGTCATCCATTGCACCGAGCCCGCGCCCAGGGTGCCGGAATTGCCGAGGCTGTCGGCATGATCCACCGCGCCCCCCAGAACATAGGTGATCGTCTCGATGCCGCGGTGCGGGTGCCAGGGAAAGCCGGCGCTGTAGTCGCCGGGCGTCTCGCCGCGGAAATCGTCGAACAACAGGAAGGGGTCGAGCTCGCTCGGATCCTGAAAGCCGAAGGCGCGGTGCAGTTTGACGCCGGCACCCTCCATCGTGGGTTGGGCGCGGCGGGTTTCTAATGTGGGTCGCAAAGACATGGTAAGGTCCTTTCTTGCCTCTTGCGGCAAAGTTAGGTCGTGCATCAGCGCGCTGCAATCGCGGTCGCCGAAGGGGTCATGTGCGTCAGGACACAGGTCCATTGGCCCGCAAGCCCCCTCGCACCCGATCGCAAAGCAGGGTAAGAGGCGGCGGAGCTGAGGAGAACGCGCATATGGCAAAGGTTTTGGCGGAACTGGCGGCATCGCCCGCACGGCGGTATTTCGGCGTCGGCACGATGTTCGGGCTGGGGCTGCTGGTGCTTTATCTGGCGCTGTCTCAGAGCTTTGATGCCTTTTACTGGCAGCTGGCGCTGATCGGGCTGGGCGGCGCGGCGCTTTATGCGGCGATGCGGATGCTTCAGGCCACCGCGCTGCGACTCGAGCTGCGCGATGACGGGCTTTTCGATTCCGAAGGTCATCTGCTGGCGGCCTTCGACGATATCGTCACCGTCGAACGCGGCATGCTGGCGATGAAGCCGTCGAACGGCTTCATGATCGTCACCCGGACCAGACAGCCCCGGCGCTGGCGGCCCGGGCTCTACTGGGTGATGGGCAAGCGGATCGGGGTCGGCGGGGTGACGGCGGCGGCGGATGCGAAATACATGGCCGACCTGATGAACATGCAGCTGGTCGAGCGGCGCGGCGGGCTCTGACAGGAGGAACAGACCGGACATTGCTGCCCGGTCTGTCGCTGGTCACAACACGTCTGTCGGTGTGCCTGTTGGGGGGTTAGCTTCCCAGCCAGACGAGTTGTGGCGCAAACCGGGGGCGGGTAAAGACGCGCGCGGTCAGCACGCCGTCATTGAACCCGAGCTCCAATGGCCAGTCGTAATCGACATAGGTTTCGACCACGATCAATTGTTCGCCGCTCACCATCACCGGCAGTTGGTCATGCTGGCCGGCAAGCTCGGCATCGGTCAGCGTCATGGCATGGGCGCCGCGCACCTCGCTCCATTCGACGTTGTAGCGTGCGCCCGGCCCGTCATAGGACACGACGCTGACGCGGATGGTGTTGTCGGCGTCGCCGGTGCCGGTGAGAAAGCCGAACAGGTCCTTGGCGCTGTCGACATACGCCGGCGTGATATAGGCGGTCTCGCGCGAGAGCATGTCGCCCAGGGTGTAGGTGGCCTTTTCGCCCATGCTGTCGCGGCGGAACGCATCGTAGAACACCATCGACACCGCCATCGTCAGCAGCAGAACCGGCATCAGGATGATGGCCTCGATATTGACGCTGCCATCGGCATCGCGGCGGAATTTATGCAGTTGCGAGGCGAGTTTTCCGAAATTTTTAACAATCATGACGAATTACCTCGGTTCCTGGACAAAGGAGGTTGCGGCCAACAGGGCATAGTCTCCGGCGTTGTCCTTCTGGAGAGACGGCGCCAGGAAGGTGATCGGAAAGATCGGCGTGACCTTGGCGCAGGCGCGCAGCACCATCAGCTCGTTGGTCTGGCCATTGACGAAGGCGCGCACCGGCGCGACCTCGAGCGCAGTGTCGGTGCAGTCGGCCGAGCCGGGCAGGGCCGTCCAGCCGCGCGGGTCGCGCTGCACCATCTCGAGCCGAAGGTTGGCGGTGCAATCGGGCAGGATCACGGCGCGTTCGCAGATCATGTCCTTGATCGCATCGTGTTGCGGCGCCGCCCCGGTCTCGAGCCGGATCGACCGGACGGTCTGATCCATGGCGCGTTCCAGCATTGTGGCACGGGCGGTATAAGCGCCCACCTCGAGCATTGTCAGCAGGATCAGCACGATCATCGGCATCCAGAGGGCAAAGGCCACGGTTTCGACCGAGCCCGACTCTTCGCGGACAAACCGGCGCATATGGAGTTTCAGGCGATGGGTCATTGGGTCAGCCTCAGTTGGGTGATGGTCCGGGCGATGGAATTGAAGGCGTCGGAGATCTCGACACCGGCGACGTCGAAGTAATGGGACGGAGAGGAGGCGCAGTTCTCCATCGCGTCCAGGCCGCGCTGGGGCGCCTCGAAGCCGATGGCGAAGACCACGATGCCTGCATCCCGGGCCTGCCCACAGATCGCCGCAAGCCGGGTGTCGGCGTGGTCGGCGTAAACGATACCCTCATAGGCGTTGTACTGCCCGGCATAGGTGCTGTAGGACACCCGGCCATCCCGGTAGGGCGTGCGATAGAACTTGGTGGCGCGGCCGCGGGTGCCCCAGCGGGCAAAGGTTTCGGCATTGCTCATCTGCCGCGCGTTGCTGCCGCCGTCGGGCGAATTGCGGTACTTGTAGCTGTTCGAGTAGTTCTCGTAGCGATCCCAGTAGTAGACATCCGAGGAGGTACCCGACTGGTCGACGATGCGGGACGAGAACCGGTCGTTCGACGGATTGTTGTCGCCGCGGTCGTCAATGAAGATCTCCGACATGCCGGTCTGGAACTCGGGCTTGAGATCATATTCGGTGGTATTGGCGCCGTCGGTCATCAGCACGATGATCTTGAGCGCGTCGGGATCGGTATAGGCGCTGGGACGGCCGGCGACGATGGGATCGGCCTGGCCATCGGCGATCATGTCGTCGACCAGCGATTGCGCGCTCGGATCGAGCAGGGCGGTGCCCCATTTCATCCCGAGGTCGATCGCGGTGTTGCCGCCGGCGCCGAGGTTGTCGATGTGGCCCTTGAGGGCCGTGGCATCGGCGCTTTGCACCACGATCGCGCCGTAATCGTCATCCGGGCACCACGGCTGCGAGATCTCGGTGGTGTATTCGTTGCTGCTCCAGGGGTCGAAATGGCTCAGCCGGTCAAGCTCGGAAGTGCGCGAAATGCCCAGAGTGTCGAAGGCGGTATCGGGAAAGATCGCGCAGCTCGAATAATTGTGCTCGGCCGAGAGGTTGAAATACTGCGACACCACCGATCCGAGGTTCACCGTGGCATTGTAGCTGACCAGGTTGACCGTGGTCAGGCTGGGGGCACCCTCGGGCTGGATCACCGTATCGACGAATTCGCGGGCGGCGGCGCGCAGGTTCTGGATCTTGTTGTTCGATCCCATCGAACCGGAGCGGTCGAGCACCAGCGAGATCTCGACGTTCGACATTCGTTCCATGGCTTCGCCGGCGGCCGGGGCGATCATCTGATCGATGCCGAGCACGCCGAGAAAGAGCGGGTTGGAGGACTGCTGGGCCGTGGCCGAGACCACGCGGTAATTCAGCCCGTCGTCCACCGAAGTGGAGCTGAGCGTGCCGTCCATGCCGGATTTGACGAAGTAATCGTCAACCACCGCGGCAGGATCGAGATCCTGTTCGAGATCGGCCGCGGCCAGGACGGCCCGGTCAAGCGTGGCCTGCAATTTGGCGCGCTTCATCTCGTTCATCATCAGATCGACGCCGAAGCCGCAGATCGCGATGATGCCGACAAAAATAATCATGGCAAGTACGGTGATGGTGCCCGCGTCGTCGCGCCGGAACCGGTGCAACCGGGTCGCCATCCTTTCCCTTACGGAAAGTGGCGGACCAGAAATGTCCTTATGCATTATTACAATCCTCACTCACTGAAGCCCCGAAGTTTCAGTCTGGCGCCGAAATGGCGGTGGAAGCAGCTGTTCCCGGGACGGACCTCGTGCTGCAATATCTATGCCCGACGAACTCGGCGAAATTAAGGCAAGTCACTGTATAATAACGTGTTTTTGTATCTGTTTCAGCGTTAGTGCAAATTCTTTCGGGGGATTGTCTGGGCGCTAGAAACAATTTGAGGGAAATTGGGCCTACTGCGCGGTGTCAGCTGTCCGACGCATGGCTTGCCCGGCCATCTCGTGCGCCGAAGCCCGGGGCGGCGGGGAAAATCCGGCAAGGAAAAACCGGAAAAAATGCTCGCGCGCCTTAACCTTAGCGTCATAGGCTTGATGCCAAAAGATTAATCAAATGGGCGAGTCGTCTGCCCGGACCCAATGGAGGAACCCAATGCAGCCAGCCAATGAACCGACATTCCGCGAGAGCGTCGATCTGATGTTCAACCGCGCGGTCTCTCTCATGGACCTGCCGCCGGGGCTGGAGGAAAAGATCAGGGTCTGCAACGCGACCTATACGGTGCGCTTCGGGGTGCGGCTAAGGGGGCGGATACAGACCTTTGTGGGCTATCGGTCGGTGCATTCCGAGCATATGGAGCCGGTCAAGGGCGGCATCCGCTATTCCAACGCCGTCAACCAGGACGAGGTCGAGGCGCTGGCGGCGCTGATGACCTACAAATGCGCGCTGGTCGAAGCGCCGTTCGGTGGCTCCAAGGGCGGGCTCTGCATCGATCCGCGGCAATATGACGAGCACGAGCTGGAACAGGTAACGCGCCGCTTTGCCTATGAGCTGGCCAAGCGCGATCTGATCAACCCGTCGCAGAACGTGCCGGCGCCCGACATGGGCACCTCGGAACGCGAGATGGCCTGGATCGCCGATCAATACGCCCGGATGAACACCACCGACATCAACGCCCGGGCCTGCGTGACCGGCAAACCGCTCAATGCCGGTGGCATCTCCGGTCGGGTCGAGGCGACCGGGCGCGGTGTGCAATATGCCCTGCGCGAGTTCTTTCGCGACCGGCAGGGCGTTGACAAGGCCGGTCTCTCGGGCACGCTCGACGGCAAGCGGGTCATCGTTCAGGGGCTCGGCAATGTCGGCTATCACGCCGCCAAGTTCCTGTCCGAAGAGGACGGCTGCCAGGTGATCGGCATCATCGAGCGTGACGGTGCGCTGTTCAGCGCCGAAGGTCTCAACGTCGAGGGCGTGCGTGAATGGATCGTCAAACATGGCGGTGTGACCGGCTATCCGGATGCCGCGCATCATTCCGAAGGCGCAGCGGTGATGGAGGAGGAATGCGACATCCTCATTCCGGCTGCGCTCGAGGGCGTGATCAACATGTCGAACGCCGAACGGATCAAGGCGCCGCTGATCATCGAGGCGGCGAACGGCCCGGTGACGGCCGGGGCCGACGATATCCTGCGCAAGAAGGGCACGGTGATCATCCCCGATATGTATGCCAATGCCGGCGGTGTCACGGTGTCCTATTTCGAATGGGTCAAAAACCTGTCGCACATCCGCTTTGGCCGGATGCAGCGCCGGCAGGAAGAGGCGCGCCACGAGCTGATCGTCAAGGAGCTTGAGCGGCTCAGCGATCACCTGGGCGACAAATGGTCGATGACGCCGCACTTCAAGGAGAAATACCTCAGGGGCGCGGATGAGCTCGAGCTGGTGCGCTCGGGCCTCGATGACACCATGCGCACCGCATTCCAGTCGATGCGCGATGTCTGGCATGAGCGTGAGGACGTCGACGATCTGCGCACCGCCGCCTATCTGGTGGCGATCGGCAAGGTGGCGTCGAGTTATCGCGCCAAGGGGCTCTAGGGCCAGACAGCTTTCGCCGCGGGGCCGACCCGCGGCGAAATGCGGCGGAGATCGCTGCGCTTTTCGGAAAGATAACGGCGCGATCACGCGCGGCCCGCTTTTGGCCCTGTTCCGTTGAATTCCCCCAACCTTCTGATTTTCAAGGAAAACACCATGTCTGCTTTGGGGCAGATGTGGCGGGATTTTCTAAATTCCTCGGATAAAACCCCTTTTTTGCCGCTTTTGCGCCCTCAGCGCGCACCAATTCTCACCCAATAGTAAATGCCTCACAGAGATCCGCTCCGTGGTCACAGAGGGAACGACAACATGACAGGATTTGCGAAAGGGCACCGCGCCTTTGTACGCCGCTTCTGGCAGGATGACTCCGGCAACGCCACCATCGTGTGCGTCTACCTGAGCCTCGCGATCCTGCTGACCACTGGCGCGGCCATTGACGTGATGCGCTATGAATCGATCCGCACCAAGATGCAGCACGTGCTCGACCGTGCCGTGCTGGCTGCCGCCGATCTCGATCAGGAGGCCGATCCGTCCGGCGTCGCCCAGGATTACGTCGCCACCGCCGGCGTCGCCGGTGCGCTGACGCAGGTCACCGTCGATGAGGGGCTCAACTATCGGACGGTCTCGGCCACCGGCAACACCGATGTCGAGACGCTGTTCATGCGCATGGCCGGGATCGACAGCCTGAACGCGCCGGCCCACAGTGTCGCGGAAGAAAAGATTTCCAAGGTCGAGATCTCGATGATCCTCGATATCTCGGGTTCGATGGGATCGAACAGCAAGATCCAGAACCTGCGCGCCGCCGCCAAGGAATTCGTCGATACGGTGATCACCCCGACTACCGACGCGATGGATCAGACCACCGTTTCCGTGGTGCCGTACAATGCCACGGTGAACCTCGGCCCGACCGTTTCGCAATATTTCAACATCGAGGACACGCACGACTATTCCAACTGCGTGATCTTCAACGACAATGAATTCGACACGGTCGATATCACACAGGACCAGCTGCTCAAGCGTCTGGCGCATTTCGATCCCTATTCGTCAAGCGAGACCACGACCGAGATCTCCAATCCCTGGTGCCCGGATGACGACTATGGCCAGATCGTCGTGGCCTCGAGCGATGCAAATGCGCTGAAGGCCCATATCGACTCGCTCGGGGCCGGCGGCAATACCGCCATCGACCTCGGCATGAAATGGGGGACGGCCCTGCTGTCCGACGCGGCCGCCCCGGTGTTCGACCAGATGCGCGCCGACGGCCACCTGTCGGAATCGGCCACCCAGCGTCCGGCAACCTTCACCGACACCGAGGCGATGAAAGTGGTGGTGCTGATGACCGATGGGCAGAACACCACGCAATATGACCTCAAACCCGAGTTCAAGACCGAATGGTCCGACGTCTGGATCGACGACCGGGGCACCACGTCGATGAGCGATGACCGCTTCTCGGTGCTTGTCGATGACAACACGGGCACCAGCAACGACACATACTACTGGGTGCGCTACGACGGCTGGAGCTGGGATTACCGCTATCGCAACTATCTCGACGGTGGCACGTCGGCTCGCCGGATGACCAACGCCGAAGTCTATGCCCGCTGGGGGGTCAAGGGCGTGGCCAAGAAGTTCTGGGAACGGCCCGAGCGCGACAACTTCATCTCGCAGAGCGCCTATTCCAACATCTACTACGGCTATACTGGCATCGTCGGTGCGACCTCGGCCGACACCCGTCTGTCGACGGTGTGCCAGGCAGCCAGGGACAAGGGCATCGTGGTCTTTGCCATCGCCTTCGAGGCGCCGACAGCGGGGCAGAACGCGCTCAAGGACTGCGCCTCCTCGGACTCGCATTACTTTGCAGTGGAGGGGATCGAGATCACCGAAACCTTCCACGCCATTGCCCGCCAGATCAACAACCTGAGGCTGATCCAATGACACGCAACCTGAAACAGGCAACCGCCCGGTTCTGCAAGGACGAAAGCGGCGCGGCCTCGGTCATCGAATTCGCCATCGTCCTGCCGCTGTTTGCAGTCTTCCTCGGCGCGATGGTCGAGATGGGCTGGATGAACATCCGCCACGCCATGCTGGAACGCGGCCTCGACACCACGGTGCGAGAAATCCGCCTCTCCACCGGTTTCGCGGCCAATTACGACACCATCCGCGAAAAGATCTGCGACACCGCCGCCATCATTCCCGAATGCACCGCAACGCTGCGGCTCGAGATGAAGGTAGTCGATCCGCGGGCCTTCGCCGGCATTCCGAGCGCCGCCGAATGTCAGAATTCGGCCGAAGACGCCCGGCCGCTGCGGAATTTCCAGAGCGGCGAGGACAACGAGATCATGCTGCTGCGTGCCTGCTACAAGTTCAAGCCGGTGTTCCCGACAACCGGTCTCGGGGGCCAGCTGGCCAAGGACAGCGAAGGCTTCACCGCAATCGTTTCTACATCCGCATTCGTCCAGGAACCGAGGTAATGGCCATGATGACCAGGATTCTGCAAAAACTGCGCCAGTTCACCGGCGACACCCGCGGCGGCGTCAGCCTCGAACTGATCATCTTCACCCCGGTGCTCTTCGTGATGCTGGCCGGCGCCTATGTCTACTATGATGCCTTCCGGCAAAAGGCGATCAACACCAATGCCGCCTATACCATCTCGGATGCGCTCTCACGCGAGACCGATGCAATCGATGACGACTATCTCGACGGGTTGCACAGCATGCTCGAATTCCTGACCCATGCGAACGATCAGGTCGGACTCCGGGTGACGATGGTGCGCTGGAACAAGCGCAAGAACGCTTACCGCCGCGACTGGTCACAGACCCGCGGGCCACTCTATCCGCTGAAGAACCGCGACCTGAACACCACCCTTGCCGAACATCTGCCGACGCTCTTGCACAATGAACGGGTGATTGTGGTGGAGACCTCCGCCATCTATTCGCCGATCTTCGACGTGCCGGGCATGAGCGAGGATACCGAGCTCTACAACTTCGCCTTCACCCGGCCGCGCTTTGCGCCCAAGCTGGAATGGGCCGGCATGTAACCCACCTCTGCCGTCATGGCCGCGAGAGGGCGCCCCGCGAGGCGCCCTTTTGCCGTGCTCTGCTCAGCGCAGATAGCGGTCGAAATGCGCGATCGTGCGGTCCCAGGCCAGTTCCGCCGCCGCTTCGTCATAGCGCGGCGTGCTGTCGTTGTGAAAGCCGTGGTTCACGCCTTCGTAGATATGCGCCTCATAGGTCTTGCCATGTTCGTCCAGCGCCGCCTTGTAGGCCGGCCAGCCCTCGTTGATGCGGCTGTCGAGCCCGGCATAATGCAGCAACAGCGGCGCCTCGATCCTCGGCACATCCGCCGCGCTGGCCTGACGCCCGTAGAAGGGCACCGAGGCGCCAAGCTCGGGATAGGCCACCGCCATGGCATTGCAGACCCCGCCGCCGTAACAGAAGCCGACGCAGCCCACCTTGCCTGTGGTCTCGTCATGACCGGCGAGGAATTCATAAGCGGCAAAGAAGTCGTTCATCAGCTTTTCGCGATCCACGGTCTGTTGCAACTCGCGCCCCTCGGCGTCATTTCCGGGATAGCCGCCGACCGAGGTCAGCCCGTCGGGCGCCAGCGCGAGAAAGCCGGCCTTGGCCACCCGGCGCGCGACGTCTTCGATATAGGGGTTGAGACCGCGGTTCTCATGCACCACGACGACGGCCGGCACCGGGCCCTCGACATTGGTCGGCCGCACCAGATAGCCGCGCACCTCGCCATGGCCGTTCGGCGAGGGGTAGGTGATATATTCCGGCAGGATGTCGGGATCGGTGAATTGCACCTGTTCGGCCAGCGCGTAATTCGGGCTGAGCATGCCCAGCAGCGCCGCGGCGGTGACCCCGCCGACGGCAAATTTGCCGGCGCGGTCGAGGAACTCGCGTTTCGTGATCTTGCCATGGGCGTAATAATCATAGAGGTCGAGCAGCTCCTGATCAAAATCCTTGGCGGTCATGCGGGGAGGGGAAATCTCGTTCATCGGTAGTCCTTTTTACAAACACAAGCCGGACGCCGGCCGCCCGACCGGTTCACGATACCGCGCAACGCCCAGTTGAACAGGTGAAAAGCCGGAGTTTGGCGCTGCCTCCGCTCACAGTTGCGTGCGTGGCGTCCCCTCCGCCCGCGCCGCCGGGCCTGGGCATTTCCCCCTGACCGGCCGCGGTCATCCATGATAGGGAGCGGCCGAAACGCCGAAACAACGGAGCGTGCCATGTCTGTCGTCAAACGCCGCCTCTGCATTCCGCGCGGGCGGGTCACGCTGCCGCCGACCACGTCCGAAGGATGACCGGCGCCATGCAGTCCACCCTGTCCATCGCCACCCGGGGCCCGGGGCTTTACGAGGTCACCCGCGAAGTCGCGGCCTGGGTTGCCGGCGGCCCGGCCGGGCCGGCGCTGCTGACGCTGATGATCTGCCATACCTCGGCCAGCCTGCTGATCCAAGAAAATGCCGACCCGGAGGTGCAGAGCGACCTGCGCGCTTTCTTTCACCGCCTGGTGCCGCCCTCGGACGATCCGGCGATGTCCTATCTCACCCACACCTACGAGGGCCCGGACGACATGCCGGCGCATATCAAATCCGCGCTGCTGCCGGTCTCGCTCTCCATTCCCGTGCTTGATGGGCGCCTGCGGCTCGGAACCTGGCAGGGGATTTACGTTTTCGAACACCGCCGCGCACCCAAATCCCGGGACATCGTGGCTCATCTGGCCTGACGCCCGCCGCCCCTGCCACTCCTGCTGCAAAATGCCCCCGGGGGAAGCCCCGCAGGGATAGCGGCCAACGCCTCCGATCTCCCGTTGTAGCGTGAAACCAAAATTTGCAGAATTTGAAAGCAATATTTGCAGCAGACGGTTTTTCGAATTCATCCTGCGACGCGGCGCTCGCGGAACGAAGGCATGACCGGAACGTCAATGGACGAGTCGATCAAATCGACGACGCTCTTGCCCCCCTTGATCGGCAACATCATCTCGCGCTGAGTGAGGTCCCTGGGCTTGCGATACGCATCGAGCTTGGACTTCTTCCGGCCGATCGCGGCGGCCGTCACCGTGTCGAGCATGGCCGGCACGTTGATCGTCGCGCCCGCAAACATCTCCGCCACGGTGATGATCTGAACCGCCGGAATTTGCCCGATAAATGTATCGATTTTGCCGAACTCCCGCGCGGCGTCGCGCATGCCCTTGGTCGGTTCATGAGCGCAAATGAGCACGCCGATGGCCTTGTCGTCCCGGGTCAGTCGACGCTGGGTTTCGACGGTTCCGCCAAGGTCACGAACCATCCCCGGATTGAGATTTCGGCCGCCCTTGACCGAAACGATCCCGCGACTGCGGTCATCGCTGGCTGTGAGATAGTAGAAGCTTCCGTCGATCCCGCCGTCGCCCCGGAACTTGCCTGAGTGCATCGCCCCGAGCGCCGTGACAGCCCATTCCTCGAACTTGAAAGGATGGTTCTCGGCCAGCCAGAGCGCGCCATCGGCGCTCTTCGGGATGCCGAACACGTCGTATTTGATGCCCGGAAAATGGTGTTTTAAACGGTCTTGAACAACGTGCATAGACTGGACTGCCACGTCGATGCCGATCCATTTGCGGCCGAGTTCCTGCGCGGCGTGCAGCGTGGTGCCGCAGCCGCAGAACGGATCCAAGACGACGTCGCCCTCATTTGACGACGCTTCGATGACCCTCCGCAGGAGAGCCAGAGGCTTTTGGGTCGGATATCCCAATCGCTCTTTGGCCTGGGAGTTCAAGGGGGGGATGTCTTCCCAGCAGTCACCGATTGGGCTCGTTTCGTCTTGCTTGGGGCGCAGCTTGCGCCTAGGCGACCCGGTCTTGGTCCACGCAAGATTGCCAGCTTCATCTAGCCTGATGAGTTCTGAGCGCTTCATGCGCCAACCAGCAGGCCCAGGAGTAAACCCCTTGTACTCGTACACCAGATTTGGCCTCGGGCCCATACTATTGGAACAAAGGACAGGTCCGTCGGCATAAGCTCCCAAGTCATCCTGGTACGGATATTTTGCTTCAATTTCCGCCTGCGAAAGCGGAACCCTCACTCGCTCGCCATGGAACTCGGCGGCGGCGCTCTTGGAATAAAAAAAGATCGCGTCGGTGCAAGGCCCGTACCGTTTCATTCGATGTTGAGACCCCTTGGGATTTCTTGAGCGAACCCAGGTCAGTTGGTTCCGGTACCCTTCGACGCCGAAAACGCCGTCCAGGATCACCTTCAAATAGTGGCTCGCGGTAGGATCGCAGTGCAGGTACAGGCTGCCGGTCTTCTTCAGGACCCGGTGCAGCTCGACCAGGCGGGCAGCCATCATCGTCAGGTATGCGAGCATGTCATTGGTGCCAAGGATCAAGCGCAGAGACATCAAGACGTCTGCCGTCTTGCCGGGCGTCGCAATGACTTCTTCGAACGCTTCGGCGGGGACATCGCCCCAACTCCAGGTGTCATCAAAGGTCGCGATCTGCGAGTCCGACCACCTGGTCTTGTCCGGACTCTTGAACAACAGGTTATAAGTAGCGTTCGAGTTGAACGGCGGGTCGAGATAGACGAGGTCGACGCTCTCGTCGGCCACGTACTCTCGCAAAATGTGGAGATTATCTCCGAAAAAAAATGCGTTGTTCATCAATTTGCCTCCGCCCCCCGGCGACGCGGGACTAATAAAGCACGCGATCGGTCTTGAATTATGGCACCGGGCCAAACATCCCGTTAATTGTGCCGAATTTGCAACCTTCGCATTCAACTCATCGCACGAAAGCGCGAAAAACACCTTCGATCACATAGGTAGCAAAACACAGCATGGTGGGCAAAGCCCCCCATTCATCAGTAGTTGCCACCGATCACGTACCATCCATCTGCAGCCACGCCGTCCGCGGTTGTCAGGCGCTGCAGGGTGATGAAGGCGCCGTTGGTCATCGCGATATTCGAGCCGCCCAGATAGAAATCGTCACCGCCCGCCTGGCTTTGGTCGATCAGGTTCCAGCCACCGGTCGAAATGATCTTGACCGTCTGCCCGCGCGAGTAATTGTCGATTGCCGCCAGATCGCCGTTTGCGCGGTGAATGTAGCTGGCAAAGGCGACCTGGGTCAGCGGATTGCCGACCGTCTGTTTGTGCCTTCCGGGCTGGACCCCGTCGATATCCATCCCCGACAGGTCGGTGTCGTCGGTGATGCTGATCTTGGATTGCGTGGTAAAATCGATCCGAGACATCCGGCCACGCAGGAACATCGGGTTCTGATTGTCGTTCACGACCACCTCAAAGCTGTTGTTCGGGCTGCGGAAGTCGAGGCGATCGAAGTCGAGGTTACGCACTTCGTTCGGGCTATTCTGCGACACCTGGAGCGACGTGCTGGCCGAGTTGACGTTGCCGCCGCCGTGCCAGATCAGCTTTCGGTTCCCGGTGATGTCCGCCGCGTTGCAGTTGTCGCCGCGCACGTTGATCAACTCCACGGTCACGCTGCTGGTCGCAGTGTGGGTGCCGCTCTGGCTGCCGGACGTCGCGATGTCCGACCCGCCCGGCGTGGCCGTGATCCGGAAACTGTCCTCTTCGAGGCCATCCTCGCTCACGTAGTAGATAGTACCAGAGGTGATCCCTGTGGGCAGCGCGCCGGTGGTCGAGAACGTCACCGGACGGCCCGCCGTCAAGTTGTGACCCGTCCAGCTGACCACGCCCGGCGTGGCGATGGTGAGCGTGACGGTCGCTGTCGGATCGTCCCCGCTGAGCTGGAAAAGTGTCGCGTTCGGCGAATCTTTGACCGATATGTCCCTGAGGTATGTGCTCCCGTTCAGTAGGAACGGCAGGCAGTTCGCGCCGGTGATATTCCGGACAACACCGTCCGATGCCACGAACTCCTCGGACTGGCGAACGCCGTCCTCGCCAGTGCCGAAAGCATTCACCACACCGTCAAATTCGAAGCCTTCGAGCTTGACCCGCTTCGAGCTGTAGAAATCGAATGCGGAACTGCCCGAAGCCCCGCCGCGCGCGATCGCGCGCAGGCCGCGCGCCACGACTTCGGTGCAAGCGGCAGGTTCCAGCCAGTCCCCGACGATCACGCCCGCCTCGTCCACCATCTCCACGACGCCCCATTCTGCATAGGCGAACCCGGAGCACTGCGGCCCCTCACCGCAGTCCTTGCAATAGAGATCCTTCAGAATGACCCGCTCACCCAAGCCCCCGTTAGCCAGGATATCCTGGCCGAGCAGAACCGGGTTGGAAAAGTGATCCTCCAGCCGCAGGCCGCCGCCCACAAAGTAAGTGCCAGTCGGGCTACCCGCCCCGAGGCTGGAAATGATGTTCCCGTTGGCGACCTGAGCGTAGCCCCCGGTCCAGCCGGTCTGCCCGGCCGTATTGCCAATGATCCGACCGAGACCATGGACGGCCACATTGCTGCGCGCATTCGCCCATGAGATGATTTCGACGGGCCCGTTGGCATCGGTCTGCTGACCATCGGCCAGCTTGAGGGTTGTGCCCGGGTGCGGAATGAAGATCTCGATATTGTCGCAGGGGATATAGATCGAGACGCGGCGCGTGGTCTTGGCCGGATTGTCGCCGGTGTCCTCCAGCAAATACGTGCCCGGCTCACCGAAGATAAGCCGCCCCCCACCGAGACCATCAAGATAGCTCAGCGCTCGGTTTGCGATCGCACCGTTGAGAGTTCCATTGTCGGCGGCACCGCCGAACTGCTCGACCTTGACCTCGCGGGAAATCGACACCGGCTTGTACCGCGCGCCGTCGGCGCCCACCAATACCGCCGGCGGATTGCTGGCGCTGGTTGTATCGGCCGGGTCATAGGCCCATTGACCGCCAAGGCCGTCAAATCCTGCATATCCTCCCTTGAGGCTCAGCACGCCCACGCCGGCCGCGCGGGTATAGCTTGCCACGTCAGCCATGGTGTCCAGCGTCTCGGTCGCGACCAGGTCGGCCGCCGCCTCTGCCGCTGCCGTCGCGGCCTGTGCATCGGCAATGATCTGCGACAGGTCAGCTATCTCGATTAAATGAAGGTCGGAGACCTCGGTGCTGCGCAGCGTCTCGACGGCCGTGGTGCCATCGTCGCCATAGGTCTGGATGAACGGGCAGGCATAGACCGCCCCGGATGGTGGGGCGGTCACATTATCAACTGCCAGCTGAGACACCCGGGCCGACAACTCGATCAGGCCCGACGAAGTGAGCGCGTCGGATTTTGTGGCCAGCGTCTCGACCGCACCGATCAACTCCTTGTCTTCGTCCAGCCATGCCGCGCGCAGCAGGATTGCGTGGTTGTTCGGATCGCTCGGGTTCGATGTCCGCCGGAACCGCGCCGTAAACTCGATCACGTCGTTGTTGAGGGCAACTGGGTGTCGCGCAGAAACCACGCCCGCGCCTGCTTGGACAAAAGCCAGCCCCGCCCCTGAAATAACCGTTCCGCCGCTCAGCGACGTCTTGTCGGCGCCTTGGCCAATATAACTGGTGGCGAACGCGTCCGGGTTGTCCCCAGGACGGTCGCTCGGTGCGCTCCCCATATCGGTGATCGTGTCCGCTTTGTCTTTCAGTACGGCAAGCAGACCATTGATCTCCGACATTTCGTGCGCGTGCGCGAAGGAGGCATATTCAGCGCGGTGCCAGTTCCCGTCGAATGTATCGGTCGCTGCATTGTCCACGAGGCAGATCAGAAGGTCGCTCTTGGAAAACTCCTCGCTATCCACTGTGCCAGCCGCACTGACTCGCCAAAAATCTCCCTTTTTGGCGCTCGACGGGAAAGCGTCGGTCGCCGGGTTCCATTCGCCTTGGAAGTCTTCCGGCGCCGCCACCGAAAACAGAGTTTGGAACGTATCTGTGGCTGCCAACTGCGCGGCCAGGTCTGCAACCGTCTGGCGGACCGTGCCGGAGGCAGACTCGCCCAGAATATGAGTGAGAGCGGATGCGAGGGTGAGCGTTGTGGTCGATTGGCCAGCCATGAAATGCCCTTTATGCGCGTTAGAGAACCCGCACCGACACTGGCCCGTCGAGCACGCCGGGAACATTCGCAACATTGTGCGGCGCGACGTAGTACTCGTAGAGCGCCGCCGGGATGCAGACCGAGGTCTCGAGGAAGCGCACCACAGCTGTCACCGTGCCGTCGAAATCCGCGCTGGCCTCCAAGGCAAAGCCTGTGGGCGCGCTGGCGGCGCTGTCGGCGTCGAGCGTCTGGCTGAATGGGCCATTTGCCGCGATCGCCGTGCCCGCGACCTCGTCGGAGCCGGTCAGGATCGGGGTGATCGTGCCCGCGGTCCGGCCACTCACCGTCAGGGCGATCCGCTGCTGGCCTGCGAGCGCGCCGGCGGCCTGAGACAGCCGGCCGGTGCTGCCTGCAGTGTGGGTGGCGTCGCCGGTGCCGATGTTCCAGCCGGTGCCCTCGGTCCAGTCGTCGGTGGTTGCAAAATCGCCATTCAACGCAAAATCAACGCGTGTTGAATCGCCGTCGATTACGGTGGCGAAGGTGCCAGGCGTAACCGAAACGTAGTCGCCAACGATGTGCTCGGAGCCCAGGGTCTCGCCGTCCGGCACCCGGAAGAGCAGGATCTTCGACCAGGCGGGATCGGTCACCGGAATAGTGAGCGTGGCGTGGCCAAGGCCACCCTCAACGGTGATCTCGTCGGAGGGCTGCGGCACCGCAGCGTCGGCTTGGATGAGCTGGCTTCCGATCGCGGTGTAGGCGCTCGGCGTGCCGTCGGCCGCCTTGGCCCGGGCGCGGTATTCTATCGTCTCACCGCCGTCGAATGGCCCCAGCTCGATGCCAGCTTCGGCGGCCGAGATGATCTCGATCGTCCAGGCGACGTCGCCGGCCTCGCGGTACTCCAGCTCGTATTCGGAGACCGGTGCCGTCGAGGCGAGCCCGGGCGCCAATTCGATCAACAGCTGATAGCCGACGACGAACTCGCTGCCGGAGAACTCTGAGGTGTTGACGATCAGCTCGGCGGTGACGAAGCGCGGCACCTGTGGGGCGATCTCCGAAAGGTCGATTTCCTCGCCGACGTAGCCGGTCCAGGGCGGTGGCACCTCGGCGTCGGTGAGCGTGTCGATCTCCGGCGCGGCGGCGATCATGTGCACCACCTGGGCAAACTCATCACCGGCCTCGATCCCCCGGATGCGCAGCGCGCGGCTCTCCTCGCCCAGCAGGCCGAAGTGGGCGATCTCGCCGATCCGCGGCGCATCGATCGCGGATTTGGCCAGCACGATCGACGACGTGCCGGCGCGGGTCACCAGCGGCACGACGACAGAGCTGCCGATCGCATCTTCGGCGTCGGTGTAGGTGCGGTAGCGCAGCGCATAGTCGGTGCCGGTCTCCATGGTCACCGGCTCGTCGAGGGTGATCATCTGGCCGTCGGCGGCGCGGATGCGCGCGGCGGTCAGGGTGCGGTCGAGCACATCGAAGGCGGCCATCACCGTGTCGCCCCGGGTGGCCACGCGAGCGCCGCCGTCCTGAAGAGCCGAGAAACTGTCGGGCCGATGGATCAACTCGTACTGCCGGCGGCGGGCCTCAATCCAGACCTCGTCGGGGTCGGTCTTGCCGATCATCGGCAGATCCTCGGTCAGGGTGATGTCCCCCTCGTGGTCTGGCCAGGGGATGATGCGCTCGGCCAGTTCCCAGTCGTTGGTCTCATCTCGGAACTCGACTCGGAACGCATGCGGCGGCTTGAGGTAATTGCGCCGCCAGCGGAACTCGCGGGCATTGCGCGGGCTGATGTGATCGACGACGGGATCGCCGGGCCGATCGATGACCACCCCCCATTTGACGCCGTCATGGCGCGGGGTGGCGCGGCCGGCGGCGCAGATGGTCAGGAGCATCTCGCCGAAGCTCTGGGGCTGCTCGTGGATGTGGTCGTATTTGAGGCCCTTGGCGACACACCACTCGTGCCAGTCCTGCAGCTGCTCAAGGTCGATCTCGGCGTCCGAGACCGGCCATGGGTTCTGGTCGCCCTGCAGCGCCGTGCGATAGGCGGTGGCCGGGTTGCGGCTCTCCTGCTCGGTCCAGGTGGTGCCGTCCCAGTCGAGCGCCTGGCGTTCGACCACGGCGTTCACCGAATCCAGCGCGCCGCTCAGCTGCTCGGAGGCCTTGATCCGGACGCCCAGGAGCGCGAGCGGCTTGTCGAAGTTAAGCGGGTGCTCCGGCCGGAAGCTCTGGATCGCCGCGAGGATGACGGTCCGCGACTGGCGCGCATCCTCGCC
The DNA here is from genome assembly GCF_028807375.1 of Marinovum sp. PR37. Taxonomy (NCBI): domain Bacteria; kingdom Pseudomonadati; phylum Pseudomonadota; class Alphaproteobacteria; order Rhodobacterales; family Roseobacteraceae; genus Marinovum; species Marinovum sp. PR37. The sequence continues at coordinate 68,465 of NZ_JARAML010000009.1, forward strand.
CTGGGTTGTCAGACGCATGACCTCGAACTCATACTTGCCGCGCGCCGGCAGCTGGGTGCGATACTGGCGGAAGAACGGTTTGCGCTTCTTGGCCTTGAAGGAAAGCGAAATCATGTCGGTCCAGGTCTCGGTACCGACAAGGCGCTGGCGGATCCGGACCTGCACCTCGGTGGTCTTGGTGTCGCCGTCGTCATTCACCTGGAAAAGCCCGGAGGGAAAGCCGAAGATGAAGGCCACCTCGGTGGCATTGCCGGCGCCCTGGCGCACGATCGGCTTGTCGGTCCAGACGCCCTCGATCCTGGGCCGGGTGAGCTCGACGCCCTCGCGCTGCTCCAGCACCTGGCGGGGATAGAGGGTCACCGGATCGTCATCCGTCCGCCCTTCGAAAAGCTGCAGCTCGACGTTGTCATACTCGTCGATCGAGGTGTCGCCGATCCGGATGTCGGAGACGGTCAGCGGGCCGTAGCCGAAGGTGAAGAGCGCGGTGACAAACTGATCGTCGCCGACGATCGTGGTATAGGGCGGCGCTGCAAAGGGCGGCGCGGTGCGCATCTTGCCCACGGCAAAGGGGATCGGCTCATTCGGGCGCGCCGTGTTCTGCCAGCCCTGAATGGTATAGGTCTGACCGGGTTTCGAGGGACCTTCCGGAGGCTGGATCGGGATCAGCGCGTTCAGCAGCATGGTGCCGGCAACGGTCAGCCCGGCGGTGATCAGCCCGCCCACCAGCGTCTGGCCGAGCCCGGCGGTGGGCACGATCGCGGCCGCCCAGAACTGGCCCAGGGCCATGGCCGCGACCGAGATCACCACGGTCAGCACCGTGCGCATCGCGTTGTCGCCTGCCGGCACCATGCGCAGTATGACCTGGACCTCGGGCTTGGGCCGCACGGTTGGCCAGAAGCGCGGATGCACGACGGCGACGTCGGCCGAGGTCACCATGAGCACCCGCAGGCCCGCCAGTTCCTCTTCGGTCGCCGCCGGAAACGCCCGCTCGATCATCTCGGAGATGGTGAGCCCGGCGGGCACCTCGACCGAGCGGACCTCGCCCATGTCGAGGACCGGGATCGACGTGGTCGACATCAGTTCACGGGTCATTGAACCGCCCCTTCAACGTATCTGAAACCGCCCCTGAACCGGTGCTGCCAGCGGCCGGTGCGATAGTGTTCGAGCTTGGCGCAGTCATGGCCCTGGACATGCAGCATCAGCCGCGCGTCGAGGGCGATACCCACATGGCTGCGCCACCGGCCAGCGCCGAAGGTCAGCACGTCGAAGGTCCGGATCACATGCGACGGCACCCATGGACCCCGGGCCTCTGCCGCGTTGATCAGCCGTGAAACTTCCGCCACCTCGCTCGGATCGGCGTAGGTCCCGGCATAGCTCGGCAGCTCGATGCCCAGTTCCTCGCGATAGACCAGCTCCACCAGCCCCCAGCAATCGACGCCCTGCCAGCCCCGACCGAGCTTTGCGGCCGGCAGTCCGACGTATCTGTCTGACCAGCTCATCGGAAAAGCCCCGGGAATCGCTGTGCCGTGAAGCGATCCATGGGCACGGTCTCGGCCTCTATCTCTTCGCGGGTGATCACCAGTTCGACGATCTCTGCATCGCCGTCGGCCGAGGTCATGTGAAGCCCGCGCGCCTCGCGCTCGATGACGTCGGGCGTCTCAGCCATGACAAGGGCCATGTTCACCGTGGCGGGCGTGGTGAAGGAGCGCAGGAGCTTGGCGATGTCATTGTCGACATTGGCCAACGTCAGCGAGAATGCGGTGGGCGCGTCTTCCTGATCCGAGGGCAGCGTGGCCGAGACCAGGACGAAGAAATAGGGGTCGGTCACCGGGTCAGCACCGTTCCAGCGCGAGCGCGTGCCATAGCGCAGCGGCTCGACAGAGAGGCGCTCGGTCGGGTCGGTCGACAGCCGCACCGGTGCCGACAGCGCCTCGTGGTCGATCGAGATCAGCATGACTTCGACGGCAGCGCTGTTAGCCTGTTCATGCGCGGTACGGGCGTTGATCGAGACCTCTCTCATGGCAGCACCGCCACCTGGAAGGCGATCTCGAACTCAAGCTGACCATAGATCGCCTCACTGGGCGGCTCGGTGATCAGGCAGAGCCAGTTGGCCGAGATCAGGAGCGGCGTGCCGTCCTCGGTAGTGAGCGGCGTGCCGTCTTCGGTGAGCAGCTGCCAGCCGTCGGTAACCGGGTCAGGCATCCAGAACGGCAGGCTGCCCTTCTGCAGGGTCTCGTCGAAGAACTGGTCGAAGTAGCCTTTCTGAAACCGGCTGCAGATGACGGACAGCGCCACCATCCGCGCCGTCGAGGAGAACCGACGGCGAAACCCCGGCGGACCGGTCTCGGCATTGCGGCGGATGCGCGCCTCCTGCGGCGATGCCTGGTACCCGGTCCGCGTGGGCTTGGGCAGCTGTGAGGGCCAGACGGGCACTGTCATCTCTTGGTGCCCCGCGGCTTGATGCCATAGCCCTGGCGCAGCTGCCGGCGGGCACCGCCGCCCGGCGTGGCCATCGCATCGCCCACCATGTCGGCCAGCACCATCTTGTAGGCCCGGCCGCCGCCAGGCGCCGCGACCTCTTGAACCTCTCCGGCCACCGGCGCCGAAGACCGGTTCTCGACGGTGAAGGAGACCGCCAAGGCGCCGCCGCCGCCCGAGCCGCCGCCACCGACCATCCCGCCCTGGGCCAGTGTCGGGAACTCTTCGCCAGCGTTGATCCGTTCCAGCAGGCCGCGATTGCGCGCCGTGGAACGGGCGTTGACCACATACTCGCCGTTCGAGGTCCAGGTCAGGTTGTCGTCAGAGGTGCCGCCACCCTTGCCGTAGATCATGCCGCCGGCGGCCCGGGCGTCGATGCTGCGCCATTCGGTGGGCCGCTGGGCGCTTCGCCTCGGTGTGGTGTCCACCATCCCGCCGGCCGCGAGCCTCTGCAGAGCCGGGTCTTCGCCGACGATGCCACCGGCGGCGCGCGTCTGTGGCGCCGCGCCACCCTTGCCGAGCAACGAGCCGGCCACCGCGTCTGCCAGGCCGGTGAGAAGACCCGTGCCGCCGAACAATCCGGCAAGCGGCCCCTCCCCCAGCAGGATCGCCTGGAAGACCATGTCAGCCAAGGCCTCGACGGCGCGGTTTGCCGCTGCGGTCAGGGCGTCGACGCCCTGTGTTGCGCTGGTAAAGAGGTCATAGCCCTCAGACTTCAGGAAGTCGGTCAGCTCGCCCTTGCGCTCCAGTGCCTCTTCTTCATCGGCATGCGCCTCGATCAGGTCGCGCACCGCCGCACGTTCGGCGTCGGTTGCCGCTTTGAGCACCTCGCGGTTGCGCAGCATTTCCTTCTGGATCGGATCGGTCTCGCGCAGGATCGCAAGCTGGTCTTCGAGGGTTCCGATCAAGTCGGCAACGGCGTCGCGCTCCTTTTGCGCTGCGCTCGCACCTCGCCCTCCGGTACGGCCGCGACGCCCAGAGCCCCCGCCCGCCAGGGTGCTCTGAAGCTTCCGGTACTCGGTATCCGCCGCATTAGCCGCCTGGTTCAGACGCTCGGCTTCCTCGGCTGCCGTGCGAACATCAGCCTCTGCGGCCGCCAGTTCACCGGCACGGCCGCCTGAAATGAGCCCATAGCCACCATCGTCGAGGCTTTCGCGAAAATCAATCACCGCCTCGCCGCCGGCGCGGGCCGCCGGATCACCAACCGTGTCGAGCCGGTTCTGAGCCCGCTGGGCCGAGACCCGCGCCGAGGCGACAGCAGCGCCCCGCAGCGCATTCATCTGGGCAACAGCCGCCCCGAGGTTGGCAGCCATTGCCGAAGCCGCGCTGGCCCCGTCCCAGATGCCTGAAGAGACGTCGATGCCAGAGATTGCCTGAAGGATGCTCAGTGTCGCCCGCGCTTCTTCAGTCAGCGCCTCGGATGCCTCGTAGGTGGCAAGCGTCTCCTCGAGGACGGCCCGTTCGGCCGCCGCACGATGCGCGGCGACTTCGGCGCTGTCTTCACCATGTTGGGCGATCAGGCGTTGCAGCTCGACCTGGCTCTCCAGCTCACCCAACATCTCGCGCACCGCCGCGACATTGGCGTCCGACTCGATACGGGTCTGACTGTAGAGACCGTAGATTTGCTCAAGCGCCGCAGCCTCACGATCGCGTGCGCTCTGCAGGAATGCCTCGCCCTGGATGCGCGACTGGTAATACTGCTGATAGGCTTCCAGCTGGGCGGTCGGTATCGCTCCTTCAGCGGGTTCCAGGGCTTCCATCTCGCGGAGCTTCAGCAGCAGTTCCTGAAGGGCGAGGATCCGATCGTTCTCGGACTTGGTGATCTCTCCCGAGGCCTGCGCGGCACGAGTGTAGCTGCCAATGAGGGTTTCGACCGCCGCCGCTTGCTGTGTCACCGAACCATCGGCTGCGCGGGCCAATTCGGCGTAGTCGCTCAACACCTCGTTGACCATGCCCCTGCGCGCACGAATGACTTCGGGATCGGGGTCGAACAGCGAAACACCGAACTCTTGAGCCATTCGATGGAGTGCTGACTCGTCGCCGCGTCCGAAGAGGCTCTCATCGATGTCTGCTTCGATCCTTGCCTTGATCTTGAATGTGACATCGCGCCGGGCAGCGGCCTTTTGTTCCTCCAGAAGCCGGCGCACTTCGCCGGCAGCTTCGCCGAACTTGGCGCGAAGCTCGTCGGTCCCCACTTCGGCTGCGTTGGCAGCTTCGGTGTAGGCGGACATCGCCTCTTCAAGTTCGCTCAGGATCTCCTCAAATGTCTTCGCTTCCTCGGCGCCACTGGAGAACCATTGCGTCATGGCACCGGCGGCAGCGATCGAGCCGATGGTGATCAGGTTGATCGGGCTCATCATCGACATGATGGCCCCGCCGACAAGACGGAAGGCGTCCTTGCCCTTCACGCCCATCTGGCCCCAGACCTGGTTGATCTGGGTGCCCTGCTGGATCGCCAGCTGCATCGGGTCCTGCCCGGCGATCAGCATGGTGAGGACGTCGTTGCCCTGTGCGACGAGGTTGCCCATTGAGCCGGCGGCACGGCGATTGGCGTCGGCCATCTCGTCGACCTGGCCACCGGCACCGCTGGCCGATCCGCCGAGCGTGCTGACCCCGCCGGCCGCCGTGCGGCTTTTGCGACCGAGCTCGTCGCTGGCCTTGGCAGCGCCGCGCTGGGCCTGCTCGACGCGCTTGACCTCCTGAACGGCTGCCTTGCCGTCTGCGTCGATCGTCAATGAGACCTTGAACGTCATTTCAACCCTCGTTCAATGCAGCTTTCGCGGCCAGCTCGATCACCTGGAATTGCTCCCAGAGGTCCGGCTTCACCGCGATGCCGGCATGTCGCAGCGCCACGTCGCAGCCGGCGTAATCGAGGCCCGCCGCCCGGTCCCTGGCGCCGTAGCGCGGCACCCAGCGCCACTGGGTCTGACAGGCAAGGAAGGCCTCGACGGCCGCGACGTTGTCCTGCCAGACCGCGCCGATGTCCGGATCCAGCTCATCCTCTGCGAGATCGACGCCCCAGAGGGCTGCGTCCTCGATCGCCTCGGCATGGGCGGCTTTGCCGGTGCAGAGCGTGCCATTGGCCCAAGCACGCCCTGCCCAGATCAGTTTCCCAGCTTGAACTTCGCCACGGCCGAGGAATAGGTCGACATCATCGCCAGGCGGACGTTGTCGAAGCCGAGCACCTGGTCGAGCAGCTCGGCCGAGAACGCGACTGGCGCGTCATCTTCGCCCACCACCTCGTCGAGGTTCGTCACCGCCTCGCGCAGGAAGGCCTTCTGATCCTCCAGCCGGTGCAAATTGAACTCGGCCGAGGGCGTGACCTTGAAGGTGGCTTTCAGGCTGTCCTCGCGGAATCCGTCGCCCTCGGGCGTCTGGATGACCACGGTGCGGGTGAAGGTCGGGCGGGCGGTTACGTTGAACATGGGGCGGTCTCCGGATCAGGTAAGGACGAGGGTCCACTGGTCGTTGCCAGAGGACGCCAGGGGAACCAGGCGCAGCGGCCATTCGGTAATGTTCTGGGCATTCTCCAAACCCTGAACACGCTGCATCTGTGCCGTCGGCGCATTGAGCGTGACGATCTTGCCAGCTGTGGTGCCATGGGTCACCGCAACGGCCACCTCGGACTGCGCCCGGGCCAGAGCGTAGGGATCGAAGGAGGTCAGCGGCTGCGCCTCGACGGTGGCCTCGATCACTTCCTGCCGATCGGTGATCAGCACACTTTCGGAACCGATCAGGAAGCGGTTCTCGACCTGGTTGCCGAGGTCGAGCGACAGCGCGCGGATCACGAAGTCGGTGCCGTCGATGGTGCCGGTGGGCGTGTTGGCCGAGGTGGCCAGCGAGGGCTTGAGGAAGGCCGAAAGGTCGGGCGTCGGCCGGGTGGCCTCGGCGGGATCGGTGAAGAGACCAGTGAACTCGAACTCGATGTAGGGGATGCCCTGGGCGCTCACGGTGAACTTGGCGTTGCCGCGCGTGCCCACCAGCTTGTGCAGGGTCTTGCCGACGTAGAAATAGAGCGTCCCGCTCTCGTGGTCATCCGAGACAGGGTTGTAGGTGACCGAGGTGGCGACGACCACGGTCTCGGCGCAGCCGCACATCCGCAGCAGCTTGCCCCAGCCCGGCGCAGTGCCGGCGGTGCCGGACCCCTGCAGCTCGACCTTGAAGCTCACCTTGGCATGCAGCTCCGCCGGGATGGTCGCATCGGCGCTGAGCCAGGGCGTCTCCAGGTTGCGGTTCACGTCGTTGCCTTCCATCGGCGTGATCGAGCCCTCGACGGTCAGGACGGCATCCGCGCCGTCAGGTGTCGCATCGGTGCCGTAGGTGCTTTCAAGATCGACCGTGACGATCTTGGTGTTCCAGTAAATCGGCATTTACGCCTCCTTCTCCGCCGCTTTCGCGGGGCGCTTGCGGCCGGGCTTCTTCGGCGCGGGGTTGGGGGTGAGAGAGCCGTCTGCCTCTCGGGTGTAGCTGCCGCCCGAGTCGGGCAGCGGGGCGGCATTGTCCTTGGCCGTCTCGGTCATGATGCGATCCTCAGTTGATCATTGATGGAAAAGTCGAGCTGGTAGCTCAGCAGCCCGCCGTTGATATCGACCAGCGCGCCACGGCTCAGCTGGAAGACGCCGATCTCGCCCGAGGGCTGCCAGCCGGCAATGGCTTCGATCACCGTGCCAATGAAGGGCCGCAGGTTGCCCAGGGCGCGCGCGCCGGTCTGATCATGGCCGCGCAGGAACAGCACCACGCCGACGCTCTCGGCGACCTGCTGGGTGAACATCCCGGTGATCGCCTCGGCCGTGCCGCCCCGCATGCCCAGCGGGATCACGTAAGCGGCGGGGTCGTTCTGCGGCGCGCCGCGACCGGCAAGAAGCCTCTTGAACTCAGCCGCGCCCTCGACGCTGCGCAGGTCGCTTACCTGGTCTCTCAGCCGGGCCACTACCGCGTCGATCATCAGATGAAGCCCTTCATGTTGGCTTCGGTCATCGGCCGTTCGCGGTCGGTCATCCGCGCGCCACCGGCGCCGGTGTCGGCCGGCGCGATGCCCGCTACCGGCAGCTTGATCGCACCGGTGCCGATGTCCTTCAGCTGGCGCAGCGCCTCCTTGTAGTCCTCGACGATCTTGTCGTCGGGCGAATAGACGTGAAGCTTGTAGATCGCGACGGTCTTGGCGATGTCGGCCACCAGCGGCGGCGTCTCGGCGAGCGGGAGCTTGTAGCGGTTGGCGAGATAGCCGTCGATCAGCGCGTCGGTGTCGCCCAGAACCTCGTCGATCACATCGGAATCGACCGCGCCCGCCGGAGGGTCGGCTCGGTCAGTGAGCGAGATCAGCGTGCGTTCGCCGTAGCGGTCGGTGAGGTCGGAAAGCGAGGTATAGGGCATGCTCTGGGCTCCGCGGTGAAAGTACCCCGGCCGGAGAGCTGCCTTCCCCCGGCCGAGGCTCTGGCTCTCGCGCGCGCCACCCGGGGGGAATGTTTCTACGCCAACGCGAGGGCCAAGGGTGTTCAGGTGCCGGTCTCTCCCGGCTGTCACGTCCATCCTCAGACGTTGCAGGCGCCAACTCGGGTGGGCCTCCCCTACTCGGATCGCCGGTGGCGGGGTCTGCTTATCTGCCCGGGCTCCACTCGGTTCGCGATTGATCCTTTCGCTCTGGAATTCAGTTATCGGCGGCGCGCACCACCACGGTCAGAAGCGGGTCGGCTTCCAGCGCCACGAGATCGTCTTCGGTCAGCTCGCCCGCGTGGAAGAAGACCGGCTCGGGCCCGAAGCGATGCCCGGCACGGCGACGGCCCTGCCTCGGTCCAGTGACCTCGACGACAGGTTCGACGCCCTCGGGCTCGGTGGATGCCGGCGGCGTCTGGCCCCCGGCATCCTGTCCCCCGCTGCCCTGGGCCGCTTCCGCAGCCAGGACCCGCTCTTCGAGCTTGGCGTCGCCGATGTTGTGCGGGTAGTCCAGGTCTTGCTTGGCAGCCCGGGCTTCCAGTTCCTTGCGCTTCTCGCTCTTGTCAGCCATCGCTCAACTCCCTCAGGCCAGCCAGGGCACGACGAGCAGCTCGGCGGTGCCTTTCCATTCGTTGGTCTCGCCGCCCGCGGCGTTTTCCGAGTTGAGGATCTTGCGCGCGGCGCTTTCCAGCGCTGGCGGCACGACCAGGAGGTTGGGCATGATGCCCAGCGGGCGGCCGTAGTCGCCCTTCATGCTGGACAGGCCCGAGCGCGCCGTGGCGTAGGTGGTCGCGCTCAGCGTCTGCTTCGAGCCCCAGGCGAATTGCCAGAAACCGAAGCCGACGTTGCCGCGCGCATCCGCGCCGTAGACGAACTCCTTGTTGTCGAAGACGTTGTCGTCGGTCAGCTTGTCCTTGGCGACGAACTCGAAGTCCTTGCGCTTCTGCAGGATGATCGGCTTGATCGCGCGGCTCACGTCAAGCAGGAACCAGGGGGTGCCGGACCCGCCATCGGTATTGGCAACCGAGGTCTCTTCGCCGGCTTCGTTCTTGACCGGGTGATCGGTGTCGAAGAAGAACTGGCCGTCGTAGCACTCGGTGGTGAAGCCCGTCTTCAGAAGCGCGAACACCAGTTGATCCCACTTCGAGCCGGTCGACATGCCCATCTCGGTGAACATCGGGCCGTAAATCCCGAGGTTGTCGGTCTCGATGTCGTCGCGATCGACGCCTATGGTCAGTTCCCAGGGCTTCTCCTTGATCGCGTAGTCGTGCTGTTCGAGGTTCTGCACGGCGCGGGCGCCGATCCATTCGCGCACGTTGGGGATCTTGCCCAGCCAGCCGTACTTCTGTTCTTTCTGGGTCGATTTGACTTCGGTCGACACACGGGCGTGCATCGTCGAGGCCTGCGACAGGCCACCCTGGAAGGCAGTGGAGAACCCGGTGCGCAGGGTGTTGAGGTTTGCGGCGTTTACCAGCATCAGGTGTCTCCCTTAAGACGCTTTGGTGAGGGCTTCGTCGAGCCGGACCCAGACGACGCCAGCGGCATCGACATTGGCCACGACGCCGGCGGGTGAGCGGGACGCGGTCCCGTCGGTCTTGGCGACGGTCTGATCGTCGACCGCGTAGACCACGTCGCCGATCTCGGCGATGGTGATCTCGTCGGCACCCGCCGAATTCTCGAACGGGTAGACGCCAGGGCGGAAGCTGACGGTCAGGTCGCCGTTCGAGCCCGAGCCATTGTCGACGCGCTCTTCGGCGCGACCAACGCCAACCAGGCCGGCGGCGGTCTGGCCTTCGACGATGTAGCCGGCGGCGTTGCGCATCAGCAGGGCGCCGGCGAAGATCGTGGTGGATGCGGCCACGAGACCCGACAGGACGTCGCCCTGCAGCCGCGGCGTGTTGCGGTCCTTGGTGAGAGCAGCCATCAGAGAGCCCCTTTCCGTTTCTCTTCAGCCGCCTTGGTGGCAGCCATCTTCTCGGGATCGATCCCCAGCATCGCGGCGACGTCGGTCTCCTGCGCGCTGAGCGCGGTGGTGCCCTCGGTCTTCGGCGGTTCGATCGTGGTGTTGGTGGCGTCGAGCTTCGGCAGGCCGGCGATCATCTTCTCGCAGCGCTCCGGGTTCTCGACGTGCAGCGCGACATATTCGTCCCGCGCGGACTTGACGCCGACGCGCCGGTCGCGGATCGCCTGATCGACAAAGGCCTCGGCGGCAGACGTCTTGCCGCCGTCGCGCAGTTCCTTGACCTCGGCCTGCAGCGCGGTCAGCGCCTCGGCGGTCTCGGTCTTCCCGGCCGTCAGGGTCTTGGCGAGGGTGGTCAGCGCGGCGACGTCCGCGCCTTCCTCCGCTCCCAGGGCCGTGGCCAGGCTGGCCAGCGCGGCATTGCCTTCGCCCTCGTCGCCGTCCTTCTTGGCGTCGAGCGCCTTTTGCAGGGCTGCGGTGACATCCTCTTCGGACGCGTCTTCGCCCAGACCAAGCATCTTGGCCAGTTTCTGCAGGAACATCTCCTGTGTCTCCTCTGTGGAAAGCGGGGTGAGCTCAGTGAGCGCCGGATCGTTGGTGAGCGCGGCGCGGGCCACGGCGTGAACATCGCCGGTGGTCTTGTCGAACTGGATGACCGGCGAGATGCCCCAGTAGGCGCGATCCGCCAGGAGTTCCTTGCCGCGGCGGGTCCAGTCGACGCGGCCCCAGATGCCATCGGCGCGCTCTTCCATCTCCGTGACGTAGCCGACGGCCGGAGCTTCGAGCCCCTGCTTGGCGGCGGTCTCGGTCGAGTGGTTGAGATCGATGTGGATGCGCTTGCGCGCGGCGAAGCTGGCGGTGATCAGATCTTGCGCATTGCCGTACCTCCAAGGACCACGTCCATCGCGCGCACCGAATTTCCCCTTGGGGATCAGGTGAACCCATTCGGGCACCTCCCCCAGCGAGGGCAGCTCCAGTGCTGAAAGCGAAATATGGGAAAACTTGCTCATGCGGCGATATTTGCCGCTCAGGGGCTTGTGCTTACACTCGCAACGCTGTGCGAGGGCGTGGCCCACTGCCCGTGGCGCCACTTTGCGTGGCCTCTCGGCTCAGGTCAAGCGGCGGTGATACGTGCCAGGTATTCGAGGATTTCAGCGTTCACATTGGCGCGCTCCTCGTCGGAAAGGCCAATGAACGGCCGCGCCGGGATGTCGCCCCAGGGGATCGAGCTGCCGTTTGCTGCCGTGCCGAACTGCCCCTTGCCGGCACCGAACTGCTGCACGGCCGAATAGATCAGCGCCGAGCCGATCTCCATGCTGGTTGTCCCGGCCTGGTAGAAGACCTCGGAGGAGAGCCGGCCGGTCGGACCGAAGAGCGGACGGAAGTCGACTCGAGCCTTCTTTTCGCGCTGCTGATAGCCGTCGATCGTGGTCTGGGATTTCGGGGCCCAGGGCGTGCCGTCGGGCGCTGCGCCTTCTGCAAACCGGCTTTTGGTGCTGTCGGTCAGCAACTCGCCCAGGTCCTGCATGAGGTCCGACATGTCGGTGACATGCGCCTTGATGCGCGCCAGGCCGGCAGTGAGTTCCGCGTCGTCGAGAGAGGTTTTGATCATGGTTAGGGCCTCTTGGCCTTGCGACGCTGCTTTCGAGCCGCCTTAACTTTATCTCGGTTCTTGCCGCTAGGCATGCGCGGCTGGCGAACTCTCGACCGGATGTCGGCAAGCTTTTCCTCGGCTGTCAGCGCAGAGGCGCCTGCAAGCAAGGCTGCCAGGACGGCAATTTCACGCGCGTTCATTGCAGTTTTTCCTCCAGCGCCTCGCGCAGCATATCCCGCGCCATGGGCCGCTCAGCCTCCGGCAACCGAGCCACCAGGGCTTCGATCCGGGCCTCTGCATCTGCCTTTGAACCGGGCTTTAACACCGTTTCAAATTCGGCCAGCAGTTCTTCAAACGTCACAGCCCTCGAAGGCGATACAGCGCTGGCCAGCGCCGTGCCGAGAGCCTGCGGCAGCTTTGCCCGCTTCTCCGCCACCATTCGGGTCACGTCCTCGGCCACGCTGCGACCCGGCGCATAAGCCCAGCCGCGGTCGATCCCCTCCGGCGCACCGGTCTTGGCGTCAGGCCTTTGCCAGCCGTCGCCGAGTTCCACCGCCGGATCGCCCCCGCGCCGGCGCGCACCCTCGATCGAGCGCGCGCCGGTGACATAGCAGCTGCAGCCCCAGCCGTTCGGCGGATAGTGGGTCTGCCAGAACAGATGACCGGCTTCCAGGATCAGCCCGTCCCAGCCCAGGTGCTGTTCGCGCGGCTCCAGCGAGCCGCCATGGCGGTAAATCCAGTAGGCAAAGCCACCCTCGGTCAGCTGGGCATAGCGCCCGGCGGCATAGGTGGTCCGGGCATTGGTGCGATAGATGACCCGGGTGCGCCAGGCCTGCCCGGCCTCGGTGTCTTCGCCGGTCCAGCCGTGCCAGCCATGCTTCTCGACCGTGGCGCGGAAATCCCGGCGGAACTCTTCGATGCTGCGCCCTTCGGAGATCGCCTTGTCCACCGCGCCCGCCAGATCGGCTAGAAGATCGGCCTTCGTCGCACTGGCCACCATGAAGGCGCGGTCATGCGCCTCCTGCCAGATGTCATCCCAGCGCGCCGTCGGCACCAGATTGCCCAGGCGCAGCCGGAAGGCCGCCACCTGTTCGGGAAACGGGCGGCGAAAGACGGCGGCCAGCGGATCAGCCACCGTCTTCCTCCTCCACCATGACGCGGCCCGCCGCAAAGGAGGCGACGAGCGCCTGCGCCATGACCTCGGTCAGCTGCTGGTTGTCGACATGCGGAAAGCCGGCCAGCACCATCTCGCGAAACTCTGCGAGGTCGGAGGCGGCGTCGAGCATCACTTCGACCTGGCCCAGCATCGCCTCCACCGCCGGCGCCGCCTCGGCCTCCAGCCGCGCGGCGACTTCGGCCGCAGGATCGAGAGGCGCTGTACGGCCCGCTGAGGGGCCTTTGGTCTGGAGTGGGGCCGATGCTCCGGAATTTGGCCCGCGGGTATCAAATGGGTATTTAACGCCGCGCTCAGAGGGTATCCCGTCGCCATTGCCCGCGTCTGACTGCGCCTGCGACCCGGATTTGGCCGTCGGACGCAGGATTTCGTCTCCAGCCTTGGGCGTGGCGAGCCCGAACTTCTCGCGCACTTCCTGCGCCCGTACCGTGAGGCCGCGATCGATCAACCCACCGATCGCATCCGAGAACGCCTTGAGGTCTTCGGCCTCCGGCCGGGCGATGACGATCTGCGGATAGCGCGCCTGTGGGCCGCGCTCAAGGATGACCCAGGGCTGCACCAGGTCGCGGTTGAGCACGGCCGAGAGCGCCTTGCAATCGGCGCGCTCGATGTCCTCCTGCACCTCGCGGTGTTCCTTGCCCGAGCCCAGCCCGCCGCTCTCGGCGTCCGTGGTCGCGGTCTGGCCCAGCACCGCCTTCGAGACCTGCTTATCCAGCCAGTCCGAGCGGCGCTCGTAATGATCGGTTGAGCTGCCGAGGTTGCCGGTCTCGACGAACTCGATCTGCATCGACTCGGGGATGATCGCGGCGCAGTCGCCAGCGATGTTGGCGACGGCGCGGAACAGCGTGTCCCTGTCGGTCTCGCTGGAGCCCGGGCCGAACTTGCCGACGCGCAGCGGCTGGCCGTAGGTCTGGGTGAAGATCGCCCAGTCCCGCTGGGTGTAGGCCTTGAACATCCAGCCCCAGACCACCGCACGGGCCAGACCAGAGCGCAGTGGCAGGCCGGATTTCGCGGCCATCTGGTTGTAGATGAACTTGTAGGCCGGAAGCGGTTCTTCCTGCCCCTGCGCATTCAGCATCATCGGCTTGGACAGCCCAACGCGATCGAAGCGGAACCAGCGCGGATCGCGATACTCCAGCCGCTCCGGCCGCCACTGCCCGGCCGAGGTGTCCCAGAGGATCTCGGTGAAACTGAAGCCCTTGCCGATCGCGTCGAGGATGTTGAACAGCTCATCCTGCAGCTCGTCGCGTTGCAGCCAGTCGCGCACCATCGTCGCCAGCTCTTCATCGAGCGCGCTCTCGCCGCCGGGCTTGACGGTGATCTCGATCTGGCTGACCGACCTTTTGCGGGTGCCCAACACGCCGAGGTAATGCAGGTCGCGCTCCTCGATCGTTTCGGCCAGCTCCAGGTAGCGCACCGGGTCGCCCATATCGGCCTCGCGCAGGATCGCCCCCAACCGCAGCGGGTTCAGCCCGTCGGCCGGATAGCCGGACATCGGGCTGCGCACGCCACCAAACGTTGGCGCGGCGACCTCCTGGCGCAGCTCAGTGCGTTTGATCGGACGGCCCCAGCGGTCGAGAATAATCGGCGAGTTGTTCATTTAACGGCTCCTTGAAAAAGAGCGAAAAGACAGGCGTCTGGTGGACAGGCTGCAATGCGCGGCAAACGTCCGGCGATGGATTTCACGAAAGGTTAACCTTTGGCGGACGGCGAGCATCACAGCCCTCCTCGCAGCCGGGCACCCAGCGGCGAACGCCACCAATCGTCACGTGCACCTTCGGCACCCTCAGCCTCTTCCGCCGTCCCGAGGCTGGCGCCAACTTGACCACTCAGGCCGCGATAGCCGTATTCGGTGTAGTCCTGGCGGCTGGCAAAGTAGCCCAGGGCGCAGGCGACGGCGCTGTCGCCGTGACGGGTCAGCCCGTCGGAGCCCTTGAAGCGGAAGTCGGCCGGCACCCGGATCAGCCCATCGACGTACTGCAGCGCCTGGTGGTCGCTCAGCACGTCTTCATGCGCCGGCAGGAGCACCGTTTTGTCGCTGAAGGCCTCGATGTAGGGCGGCATCTCGCGGGCGTACCATTCCCGGCTGAAGGAGACCTCGACGATGCGGCTGCCATAGCGCTGGGTGGCCTTCTCGGCGAGGTAGGCACCGTTGCCGGTCTTGTCCATCGCGCCCTTGGCGAAGTTGGGGATGCGATCGCAGATGTAGAAGAGGATGTCGCGCTGCTGATCGAAGGGAATGTTGCGCAGCTCGACAATCAGCTTGCAGCGCCGGACGAGGTCTTGGCCCAGCTCGAAAATCACGATGTCGGTCACGTCGCCGGAGCGGGCGAAGTCCTCTCCCATAAAGTGCTGGCGATCCTCGTCGAGCGATTTCAGCACAGGGCCAAGATGCGCCTTGCACCATTCGTCCGCCTGGCGCTTGCGCTCGCTGTCCTCGGCATTCTTGAAGTCGTCTCCCCGCGCCCACCGGTGCAGAGGAATGCCCTGCGCCATGCAGGCCTCGATCTGGACACGGGTGAGCGCCGCACCCTCCATGTCGGCCGGGATCGCGTCGAGCTCCTGCCCCATGGCAGCGGTGCGTCCGCCGTAGGAGCCGCGGATCTGCGCCTCCCAGGCCTCTTGGGCCTCCTGGCTCCAGGGCTTGCCCTTGATCAGGCACACGCGCTGATAAAGCCCGTTTTCCACCGCGGTCGAAAACGGGATGTGATGGATGTTGAACGGGTTCTTGCCAGCTTGGGCCTCGCGGATCAGCTCGTTGAACGGGTTGAGCCGGCCGTTGTGGGTCGAGATCACGCGCACCTTGCCGCCCCAGATCAGCAGGGCGTTCACCGCGTCGATGACCTCGCGCACATCGCTGTGGAACGCGGCCTCGTCGATCACCACCACGCCCTGAAGGCCCCGGATGTTGGCGGGGTTCGACGACAGGGCTTCGACGCGGTAGCCCGAGGCGAAGGTGATCCGGTAGGCGGTGATCATCTTCGACGAACCGTCGTCGCGCTTGTCCTCGAAGAGGAACTCCTCAACCTGGTGAAGCTCGCCGGCAATGACCTTGGCGAAATGCGCCACGTAGCCGATGAACTCGCGGCCCTTGTCCTTGGTGTCGCCGATGTAGAAGACGTTGTCGCCCCCGGCCGAACGGCTGGCCGCGGCGATCAGCGTGTCATCGAGCGCCTCGGCAAAGGTGATCCCGGTCCGGCGGCCTTTCTCGGCGATTTTCAGGTCACTGGTGTCCTCCAGCCACTCCTTCTGGTGCAGCATGAGAATGCCCTCGGCCAGCGGATCGAGGTCCGCGGGGATCGAGGCGCCGCGCGGCAGCTCGTCGGGCAGCCCGGTCTCGTCGCGGGCAAGCACCGGCTCCTTCGGGGCGATGGCTGCAGGGTCAAGCGCAGTCATCGCTCCAGCCCTTCGCCCTTGGCAATGCGGCGCACCTTGTCAGCTGGCCAGACCATCAGGCGGCAGAAGCTCTCGAAGGCGTCATTGCCGGTCCGGCCGGCATAGGTCGCTTTGTCTTCTTCTGCACCGGCGAGGAAGAAAGCCACTGCCGCGAGATCGTCGTGGCGATCGTTCTCGCTCATTGTCCCGGCTCCCAATACCCGCCGCTCAACTGAGCGGCGCAGCCGCGATGTGGAAGGCCGATCTTTTCCGCCAGGGTCGGGCTGGTCTCGTCGCCATTCCAACCGGCGTCCGGTGTGAGTGATACGGTGCCCATCTGACCGCAGCCGCAGGGGCAGAAGAATTGCAGCGTGGTGCCGCCCTGGGCGCGGCTGTCAATATAGATCGAACCGGGAATGCCGGCGTCTCGATGCCTGAGCTGGTCGACGAAGGGAATTGCTCTGATCATGCGAAGACCTCTTCAGCTTCGGCCCATGCGGCACCGTGGCGGGCGCACAGGCTGTCGGTGTCGTCGGTGGGCGTGGGGGGATTGTGGCGGAGCAGGTCGGGGCAGAAGTCACCGGCACCCAGTCGCCACAGGTGGCGCATGTTACCCGCGTTCACCACGTCGCCCTGGACCGGGTAGACCTCGATCGCGCGAGCGTCGCGGCCCCAGACCTCGTTCTTGACCGCCTGCAGCTGGTCCCAGGTGATGGTGCCGTCATGCCTGATGATCAGGTGGCCCAGCACTTCATGCTCTTCGGCCTCGATCCCGTCGAGGCCCTGGAAGCTGTACAGGTTGATGACGGGATCGCTCATGTTCTCAGCCCCAGGAAGTCGCGGCGCATCTTGGCCACCGTCTCTTCGCCCAGCCCGGCCTCTGCCACGGCCTCGTCGAAGCGTTCGGTCATCTCCGCCTGCGCCGCGGCGCGGGCCTCGCGGGCGATGCGATCGCGTTCGTCGGACATCAGCTTCTCGCGGATCCCCGAGGAGCTCATGACGTCCTTCATCATCTTGCCGAGGAAGTGCAGCTCGCGCGGATCGATTTCCTCGCCGGTCTTCAGCATCTGCGCCTTCAGCACCTTGAAGGCGACCGAAGTCATCATCTGGAACAGGACGCGGTGCTGCTCGGCCTCGTCTGAGAGATCGTTCTCGGACATCCATTGCTGCGCCCAGGCCCCGGCCTCCTCCTGCAGCTTGGCGAACTGCTCGTACTCCTGGCCGTAGTTGTGCAGCGCGGATTTGCCGATCCGCAGCTCCAACCCTTCCTCCTCAAGGCGGAAGTTCAGGGCTTCGGCCAGTCCGACGTAATCGCCGAAGCCGCGGGCCTTCAGCTCGTCGTGCAGCCAGGTGCGCAACTCGCCCGGCAGCAGTTCAACTTTCTTGGGGGGCGGCATCGGATCAGGCCTTCGGACGCGGGCGCTGGATCTCGGGATGCTGGGCACGGCCCCGGGCGATTTCAGCGCCGGCGCGGGTCGCCTCAACCACCACGAAGCCCGACTTGTCCTCCAGCGTCAGGAACTCGTTCTCCTTCAGCCAGTAGAGCTCGGTCAGCACCTGGCTGTGCGAACACGGCAACCCGACGCCGTCGAGCACGTCGGTCAGGATCGAGGCGTTCGAGGTGTAGTCGGTGCAGCCTTCAAGGTGGCGGAGGATCGCAAGACGGCGGTGCTTGCGGATGGTTTCGCTGTAGTCGCTCATTTAGCTGTTCCCCTTCTTGAGCAGGTGGTCTTCGTGCCGGGTGACGATGGTCTCCAGCCGTTCCATGACCTTGCTCGTGCCCTCGATCACGGCCTCCATCCGGGCCAGCGACCCGGCCTGGCGCTCCATGTGCAGCTCGATCGCATGGATGTCGTTGCGAGACGGCAGGCCTTGCACCGTCTGCTCGGTCCGGGCCAGGCGGCTGTCGAGCCGATCCATTCGCTCCGATCCCTCGCCGAAACGGCGATTGACGTCGGCGAACCGGGTCTCGACATCCTTCTGACGGGTGGCGACCCAAGTGTAGATCATGCCGGCGACGGGCAGCAGGAGCCCGAAGAGCGTTCTGAGGTCGGCCAGGGTAAACTCGATCACGCGCGACCGCCTTTCGCCACCCATTTCGAGGCGACATCCTTGACGGTGTGGCCGCCCATGTAGAGGCCGAGGTAGAGCGTCGCCAGCTGCAGGATGGTGGCCCATTCAACGGGCGGTAAAGCGATCTTTAAGGCGGCATTCAGCGAATGCAGGATCACCGCGTTCCACAGGATCAAGAAGCCCACGAGGTACATTCCGCCCGGCTTCCAGGCGCGGTACCAGAGCGGATCATTCTGCTCCGAGGACAGCTGGGCCATTTGGAATTCGAGCCCCTGGGCATAGAGCGCCAGCAGTTCCGGCGTCTGGGTCTCGACGTCGATGATCGCGTCCCGCACGCTTTCCGGACTCTCCTGCATCAGGGCATCGAGCTCAGGGCCCGACTGCACCCCGGCGCTGCGGGCAATGCGGGTGATCACCTGTTGCGCCAGTTCGGCATTGCCCTGGCCGATCCGACTGCCGAGGATGCGTTCGATCATCGGCGCGCCGATCTCGGCCGCAAGGGTCATGAGCAAGGCAGTGTTCATCAGAAGCTCCTCAGGAAACGGGCCGTGGCGGGCAAACGGCCCTGCACCTTGACGGCAATGACATCGCGGTAGCTCCAGGCGGTCCTGGCCAGCCAGAGCGCGCAGAGGCCGAAGACGATCCAGGCAGCCCAGTCGCCGCCCGGGACCTGAGCCGTCAGCTCCTCGGGCACCACGGTGGCCCCGCCGCCGGCCACGGCCGCGCCGGCGGTGGCGGTGGTGGATTTGGTAACGGCGTCGAGACGGCGCTGCAGGGTTGACAGCGTGGCGCGCCCCAGGAGGCCATCGATCGTCAGATCATGGTCCTCCTGGAAATCGCGGACAGCGCCCACGAGAATGCCGCGCTCGTCGTCACCGGGATCATAGCCGAGCTTGGCAAAGGCCTGGCGCGCCTGCTCCAGCTCAACCTTCGACAGCGCCACGACGATCCGCGCCATACCACTTGGCTTCGACGGGCTCAGCCCGGCACCATAATCGCCGTAGCGGACCAGCTGATATTCTTCCTCGCGACGGCGCACGAGACCGGGCAGAACCTTCCCGCCGCCCTTGCGCCAGGCGCGCAGACCATCGGCGATCTTGTCCCAAGGTGCCTTGGCGCGCCACGATTTGACCCAGCTCGCGCGACCGATGGCACCGGTGTTCCAATGGAAGCTCACGCCGCCGTCGAATTCGTGCTGCAGAGCCTTCGGCATGGCGCGCGCGACGGCCGGCTCGTAGTTCCGGCCAAGCGCCAGAGAGAGCAGACGGCTTGCATCGCCCTTGCTGATCACCATGCCGGCCTTCGGCGTGACCACGCCCGAGGCCTTGGTCAGCCCCGCCCCGATCGTCCAGATGCCAACCGGATCACGATAGGCCTTGAGCACGACGCCCTCGTGGCGCTCCAGAAAGGCGATGCCCTTTGGGGATGTCCGCATGATGATCTCCGCTGCATGGCCCGCCTTCACGGCGGTCGGCCCTCGCCTCAAAATGGCCTGAGGCGAGCACGGCAAAACACTCGCAAGGCTGTGCGAGGGGCGGGATCAGGTGGGGAGTATCAGAAGAGGTTCAGCTGCCGATCATCGCGACGAGGGGCGCGGTCGGTGCGAATGTCAGCGATGTTGCGGCGCACGGCGACATCGGTGGTCCGCAGTTTGCGGGCAATTTGCAAAACGGGCAAGCCTTTTGCGTAGAGCACCTGGGCCATCCACTTTTTCGGCAGCGGACAGCGCGCCGGCAACTGGTAGGGATGATCGCGCAGGGCGCGCACGGCCTCGGCGCCGATCAGCGCCTCGACCTCGGAGCGCCCGGCCGGGTTCTTGGCCAGGTAGACGGGCGTCCCGCCGAACTCGAGGAAATACTGGATCGCGAGGTCGACGCCCAACACCTCGACGAAGGGCGCGACATGCGCTGGCGGGCGCGGATAGAGCGGCTGGGGGACATCGGTCATTGCGGCGCTCCGAACTTGTCGGACTCGTTGCCCCAGACTTCGTTCCCCGGCCAAGGCTCGCGGGCAAAGAGTTCGCACTTGTGAGCGCGCGGCAGAAGACGCTCGATCATCTCGCGCATCTCAACCGGCTTGCGGGAATGTTCTCTTCGGATCGCCTCGATCTTGTCGGGGATCAGACCCGCCAGCGGGGCCTCGATCACGTTGCGCTCGGATTTCGAGGCGGTCTGCGGCTTGCCGATCCGGCCGACCAGATAGGGCTCGCAGGCCGAACGCTGGACGTAGCCGGTGCCAAAGGTCAGCTTGCCGGTCACCGTCCGCTTGATCCAGCTGCCACCGGTGACATAGGTGAAGCCCCACTCTCGCATCAGGAACATTGACAGGTTCAGGTGCGGCCAGGTGCTCCACATAAAGAGCAGGCAATCCGGACCTGCAAGGTCCGCCACTGGCAGCTCTCGGAGTTCGCCAATCGACATCGTGGCGTAATGCGCCTCCGGTGACTTGGCGTGTCCCTTCTCGGAGCGCATCTTGTACGCCCAGGGCGGATCGGCCAGGATTGCGCCGTACTTCATTGGCGTCAGTGCTCCGAACGGCCACCTGGTCAGCATCACTCGATCTCCCGGCGGCGTTTGCAGGACCCGATGTGCTTCGGCGGTTTGCAGGCCGGAAACAGGTCGGTGACCGTGCCGCCTGCCAGCACGAAATGCAGCCCGTCCACCCGGACGCCGCCGGCACCATGCTCCAGACCGGTCTCGACCTTGCGGCCGATGGTGGCGCGGATGGCCTCGATGTCGAGTCCGGTGACATGTTCCAGGTAGCGAACGACGACGCGGTCAGTGACCGGGTGGATGGACTTCTTCATTTCCTGTGCTCCCCGAAATCGAAATCAGCGTCTGCCCGTTCGGCCCAGGCTTTGAGCGCCTGGATCACGTCGTCGATCTGATGCCACTCCCGCAGCATGTCGACGTCGGCCGGCACGGTCTGCCAGACCTTCTCGAAGCGCGCGCGGATGAAAGTGTTCAGCCCTTTGCGGCTGGGGTCTCGCAGCGCGTCGGCCTCGCCCAGCTTCTTCCACAGGACATGGATCAGCCGCAGATCATTGCGCGGCGCGCGCTTGTGCCTGGCGCCCTGCTTCCTCGACTCGGGATTGAAGCCCGCTTGCTTCAGCCGCGCCAACACCTTGCGCTTTTCCTCGTCGGTCATGTCCGACAAGCTGGATTTGCCGGTGACCGCAAGCTGCAGATCGTGGCGCGCCTCGGTGTCGAGGCCCAGCTGCTTGCAGCCAACGAAGATCTTGCGTTGCAGGGCGCCGGTCATGTCGCGCACGCAAGTACGAAGGCCAGCCAGAGCCCGATGCTGACAATCCCGGCCGGGGCGAGCCACCAGCCCGGCGCGGGGTTCCAGGAGCCGTACCATTTCGTCAGCCGCCTCATCTGAAGTCCGCCTCGTCCGGGCAAAAGCGGATGATCCGCTTGCCGATGTAAATCTCGAAAGCCTCATCCCACCAGCCGAAGCCATACTTCCATTCGCTCGTGTCCCAGCGGTCGACGCGAAACAGGCGTTCCGAGGGTTTGAAAAGACGATCGAAGAGTGTCTTGAACATGGGTCTCAATCCTCCTTCAGGCTGCGTTCAACGGCGCGCAGCCACTTCTCCAGCGCGCCGATAAGGCCCATGCGAGAGGTGGCCACCCGGCCAAACCCCGCGATGGTGCAGTACTCGTCGTTCCGGCTGATCCGGCCGTCCTTGCAGAGGCGGCGAAACGCCGCCGCCAAGCCGTCGAGCGCAATAAAGAAGGCTGCCTCGAAGGCTTTGTAGTCACCGAAGTCGTGATGATCCGGCAATTCGCCGAGCACCTCGCGCAGCCCTGCGACCGCATTGCGCGCGCGACCCGGATCGGCCTGGCGAGGTTTGGACATCACCCGGGTCATGTCAGGCCTTCGCCAGGTCGATGGTGATCGCCTGCCACGGGCTCTCCTGCGTCTCGCGGCGATAACAGCGGACGTAGGTCTTGGATCCGACCACGCGCATCGCATCGCGGATCGCCACCATCGCCTGCTTCCAGCGGGTGTCGTCGATCTCCAGCCGCAGCAGCATGAAGATCTCCGCCCGGTTCACCTGGCCCGGTTTGTCGGTATTGAAGGCGCGGGTGACGATGGCGCGCAGGTTGTCATTGGCCTCGGCCGCCCATTCGTTGAGACAGTCGTCGATCAGCTCCTTGGCCACCTGCAGCTGCGGCCCGAAATCGATGTGATCCTGCACCGCGATCTGGACTTTCTTGAGCCCGTCGAAGCTGAGGAAGGTCTTGTTGCCCTTCTGCCCGCCGCGTGTCGCTTCGTACTCCTGCGCCAACAGCGCCTCGAAGTCGCCGAGATCGTCGAAGGTGTGCGCCTTGAACCGGGTCACCTGGGCGCTGAGGTCTTCGGCATGGCCGATGATCTTGCACACGGTCTCATGCTCCAGCAGGTCCTGCGGCTTGATGGTGCTGACCGGCTGCCAACGGCCCTTGCCGTCCTGCATGTGCGGGGTGCCGTTGATCATCTCGACACCGGGAATTGGCGTCTGCTCTGTCATCTCTGCTCTCCTTCGTTGAGAATGGGTGAGGTCGCGGCCATCGCGACGTCGACCTCGGCCATCGCGGCGTCGATCGCTTGATCGAGGTCCTCGCCGGTCAGAACCACGTTGTCGGGGGTGAGACCGGCAAAGACGCCGCCGGCCTCGATCGCATCGGGATTGCGCATCCGCAGCCAGCGGTACCGCGCAGCATCGCGGTCTTCGGCCAAAGCCTCCTCGAGACCCGCCAGGGCACCGGCTCCCATGTCGAGCAGCGTGCCGATCACGGCGACGATCTCGTCGTGGGTCACCATTTCAACGCCGCGCCGGCCGCGGAGGTGCACCTTCTTGATCGCGCTGGCGGTCAGCTCGATGACCTGCATCGGTGTCAGTTCCGGTTCACCCATGGCGCGCCACCTCGTCGTCGAGAATGGAATCGATCAGCTCGCACTGGGCCGCGCGCCGCACGATCTGACGCGCCAGCTCGTCGGTGCTGCACATCCGCCGGTTGGCATGCGGCCGCAGTGCCTGAACGGTCGCGGCGTCGATGCAGATCACCTTCCCCAAACGTGGGCCGCGCTGGAAGTTCGGGATGTCCTCTCCGGCACGGCGCGCCTCGCGCAGGTAGTGATAGACCGAGTTGACCGCGAGGCCGGTCCTGACAGCGATCTCGGCCGGCGGGTGTCCCTGTCGGGCCAGGGCGATTGCCTCGTCACGCTTACTGACCATCATCGGCTCCCTTGTGGATCGGGCACCGGTTGCAGGCCCGGAACATGGTGACATTGAGGGAATTGGCGCTGTTGAGCTTGCGCGCCTTCCGGCGCCACTTGCGGCAAATGTCGGTGGGCAACTCGCCCAATGCCGGACAGTCGGTGACCTGGCGGGCGTAGGCGCCGCGAACGATGTCTTCGACGCGGGTCATGTCGCCGGTATACTTGGCCCCCAGCACATTCGAGACCAGCGTTGCCGAGACGCCCAGGCGCTTGGCCACCTGGTTCTGGCTGGCGCCGGCGCAGGCGCTGGCGAGCAGAGCGACCCAGTCGGGCATGTCTGCACCCCAGGCGACGCGGGCCTTGGCAAGCGGATCCGAGGTCATGTCGTCACCCCGTCCGGCAGATGGGTGATCCGTTCGAGGTTGTCGTCCCAGATCACGCTCAGGCGGCGGACGCGGGGTGCGCGCGGCCCGGTGTTCTTCACCAGCTGATAGACCGCCAGCTTCTTGCCAGGCTGTTCCTTGCGCAGGACGCGCAGGTAGCCAGAGCGGCAGAGCATCCGGCAGAACTCTGCCGCGGCGCGTTCCGAGATCGTCAGCTCAGGGCTGTTGGCATACATCGCCACGTCGCGCGCATCGAAGGAACCGATCTTGCGGATCACCCGCCACATCCGGTCCTGAGCGGTATCCTTCCCCTCCTCGTCGAGGGCAATCCGCCCACGGTTCAAGTGCTGGGGGACCTGCATGTGCACATGCTGAGACCGCTCCGACGGCACGCGCTGCAGCTTGCCTTCCTTTTCCCAGTCGAGGCACAGCACGCCGATATACTTGACGTCCATACCGACGTCGGCACTCAGCTGTTGATAGGTGAACGGGCCGGACAGACTCAGCGCCTGCGCCTTGCGCCAGACATAGTCGAGACGCTCGGGGTCCTTGGTGCGCCAGCTCATGCGAGCCTCCGCATCTCGGCCGGGATGCCGTCATGCAGTTCGAACTTGCCGAGGTCGGCCAGTGAGAGCGCGCGGCGCACGCCGCGTACCTGGGCCTCCAGCCGGACGCTGTCGAGGTTGTTGACGATCAGCCGGGCCGAGCCACGGCTCGCACCCTTGATCGCCGCGACCAGGTCAGCGGCAAGCTCGACGTCCGGGCAGCGGATGTTCCTCAGAACCTCGAAGTCCTCGTCGTCGAGCGGTTGCGCCGGAACGCGCGCCAGCATGCGGCTGTTGATCCGTTCCCAGTGCCGCAGCTTCGAGGGCATCGCCTCCTCGCCGATCAGGATGACCGGCACCTGAGATTTCTCGTAGATGTCGCGGATCAGCTCGATGTACTTCTTGGCCACGATGTGATCGGCCTCGTCGATCATCAGCGGAATGCCTTCACTGGCCAGCGCCTGCTGGATTTGCTTGGCCATCCGCCAGACGGTCGACTGCGGCTTGATCCCCAGTTCGTCAAGGATCGCCTCGCAAAGCGCGGTGGGCGTCCAGCAGCTCTCGCACTGGACAAGGCAGGCCTCGGTCCGCATGGCGCAGTACATCGCCGCCATGCTCTTGCCGAAGCCGGCCGGGCCGTAGAAACACCCCATGCCGGGGATGCCGCTGCTGCGGCCGTCGAGGCGCTCGACCATCGTCATGAAGCTCATGACGTTCCTCAGGGGCGCCAATGTATTGTGGATCTGACTGCTCTCTGTCATTCTGACCTCGTTGTTTTCGTCAACAGGCGCTGGCGGGGGTCCAGCCCGCTGCGCCACCTTCACCCCGATCAATCCTGTCGCACGTCCCGAGCGGGGGTCTCTTTCTCGCGTTTGAAGACGCGATATTCCGGTGTCTGCCGATAGCCCTCCATCCAGCGGATTAGGTCCCGAGAGACCTCTTCGCCATCGGCCAGCCGGGCCTCGATTTCCTCGGCCCTGGCAAACCGCTCCCGCGCGTCGTCGCGCTTGGCGGCAGCTTCGTCTTTTGTTGACTTCCGCGCCTGGAAATCCGCCACGAAGGCAGCGCGCTGGGCAGTCTCCGCCTTGGACAGCGGCGCTGGTTTTGGGGTGCTCTTGGGCAAGCGCTTTTGGGGCGTCATCCGCACCACCTTGGTCTCCGGTGCAGGCGCCGGCTCCCGGGCCCCGATGCCGTCGAGGTATCCGCCCAGCTCGCGTGCGCGATACTTCCGCGCGGCCGCCGCGGCCTCCTTCTCGGCTTTCACCCATTTCTTACGCGCGGCATTGTGCTGGCGGGCCTCGTCGAGATCGAAGAAGCCGGCGGCAACGCGGCACTCGGCCTCTCCCAGGTATCCCCCGCCGAGCGCGTAGATATGCAGCGGCGCGCGCAGGTCGGCCGGATCGAACCGGGCCACGACGCGGTCGCCGGCGATCTCGTACATCCATTCGGCGTGGTATTCGTTGCCCATGAAGCGGATCAGCCCGTTGCGACTGTCGGCTTTCACCCCCTCGGCCCCCATCAGCCAGAGCCGGCGTTGCTCCGGCGTCGCCTTTCGGATCGGCGCATTGGCATAGGACTCCTCGAAGGTCTCGATGATCGAGCGCCCTGCCGTGGTCTGCCCGCGCCGACCGGGCCGGGCGTTGTGCTCTTCGATACCCTCAGCCACGACGCGGATGAAGTCTTCCAGGGGGATCGCCGCATTGCCGTAGTTCTCCGGTTTGGCATCGACGCCATTGCCGGTGTAGGCGCCCTCGAAACGCGGATCCTTGGCAATGTCGTCGGCCAGGTCTTTGAAGGCCCGTTCAATCGGCTTTGACTGGCCGCTGTAGGGCGTCGCCCAGTGTATTTCGACGCCCAGCGTGGTCAGGACACCCGGAATGTCGTCATCCTTGACCTTGAAGCGGAAACGGGTCTTCACACCGCCGGTCAGGAACTTGTTGGCAAACTCCCGGCCGTTATCCAGAACCACGTGGTCGGGAATGCCAAAGCGCTCGATCATATCGCCCAGGGCAAGCGACACGCCCACCTTGTTCGGCGTCTTGTCCAGCCGCCAGCTGAGGATGCGGCCCGAATGCAGATCCTGAAAGGCCACAAGCTGCGGCCGCACGATTTCCCCCTCACTGCTGTTGGAGCCGGGCTCGGCCGGCCACCGAACGAAGACATCGAGCCGGTGATAGTCGGCATTGACCGCTTCCATCGCATGCAAGGACATCCGGTCGCGGGTCTGAGAGGGAAAGAGCGCCTTGAGCGCGTCCACACCCTTGCGGCAAAGCGTGATGGTCAGCTGCGGCACCTCGCGATGCAGCCGGTTGCGCAGCGTCCGCTCGCTGGCGGTCTGCCAGCCGTGCTCTTTCGCGATCCGCACGGCACGGCGGTAGCAGCTGGAAAAGCTGGGGCGCTCGGGACGCAGGTAATCACTTTTGACCACCTCCCAGAATTCTTCGCTGCATTCGGCCTGGGCGACCCTGCGTTTGGCGATACGGTGGCGCGGCGCGAGATACGGCAGCCGATCATCGGCCCGCACACCTTCGATCAGACCGAGCCAGTTCCAAATCGTCCGGGCACTGATCATCTCGATCTGCGCAATCTCGCGCACGGCCAGGTCACGGCCCAGACCGCCACGCTCTAGGGCCTCGGTCTTCTGGATCACGAGCAACCGCCGCTCGGCGGTCTCCCGAGCCAAGTCGGGAAGCGACCCGAACCACTCCCAGGCTTCGCCGCGCGACAATACCTCCGGCACCTTCGGGTCTTTGACCGCCGCAAGCAGAGCCTGCTGGGCGCGCATCGGAAAGAGCGTGTAATGGTACTCCCACCCACCGCCTTTGCCCTTGCGTCGCCGCGCCTTGCCGGGAACAGCGCGCCAGTTGAAGCGCGCAGCCAACGCGTTGATACGACGGGGCGTGGAAGGCATGTCCACAAGTTCGGCAGCAGCGATCTGCTCGGCGGTCCACCACACGCGATCGGGAAGGCAGGGGTCACTCATCGCCGTCGACCTCATCTTCTCGGGTTTCGGCGGCGACTTTCTCCAGGAAGCGATCTCGAACAGATTTGCGCGCCCGGCCCCAAGCCTTCAGAAGCGATTGAAACTCGGCTTCAACGGGATCGACCGGCGTATGAGCCTTGCCAGATTCGGAGGCAAAAAGCTTGCGAGCTTTGGAAGCCTTTTTGGCCTCACCACTTGCCAGCTTGTCGACAACAAAGGCGCGCTCATCGTCCTCGCCGATCCTGCCGATATCGGCGATATCCTTGAAAGACACCCAATGGGGAGCCGCTCGAACAGCATCGATTTCCGACTTTGACAGGTGGCGCGCGGCATTGATCTGCCGCCGGATTGTACTCTCATCCTGTCCAGTAAGTTGCCCGACCATCGCCGCGAAGGATGCGACGGGCACAGTGCCCGTCGCATTCCACCGCTTGGCAGCCAAGGCTTCGCCAATCGCGGCTTTCGCTTCGGGATACTTTTCCTCGTAGGCGTCTTTGTAGCCCAGCAGGAAAACCGCCCTGTCGATCGGCTTCATCTCGGCCCTGGCCAGATTGCGTTCGATTTCCAGAAGCCTGGCATCAAGTCTTGTACCTTCCCAGACCGATGCCGGAATAACGTCGCGACCGAGACGCTTCATCGCTTCCAGACGATGCGCCCCATCCACCAGTCGGTAGCTTTCCGCCTTGCCTTTCCGCACGCGCCGAACGTCGATTGGGTCGGTGATCGATTGGCCCTCAGCCACCGTCGAAAGAATGGCCGCAACGCCGAGCTCGTCGACTGGCCGCAACCTTCCTTCGACCTCGATATCGGCAATGGGCAATTCGCAGGTTTCTATGTGGCGCAGCTGGCTCATCACAATACTCCGGCTGAAATGATCCCGATCACAGCAGCCGCGGCGAAGCACAGCGCGCCAACAATGCTACCGGTCCAGGTGTCATCGGAACGGGCAAACCACTCGCTGGCTTTTGCCAGGGCTACGCGCATACGTGCGCGCAGCCCTGGCTCAGGATCGGGCGTTTCGGCGTGAGTGGCGGCAGCCCGATCCAGCAACTCTTCCCGCAAAAAGACAGGCAGCCTCTCATCGGGCGGACCCGCGCAAAAGTTCCCCTCTGCAAAGGCCTCGCGATCAGCGGCAATGGCCGCTTCAAGGCGCACGTCGCGACAATGCTCGGCGGTCATTCCGAGGAACATGTCGAGCTGGTGGAAATCCTCCGGATCATCGACGCCTTGGACTAGCCGCCAAGCGACAGCAAGACGCTCAGTATGGGTCAGCCCGCGCGCGGCCGTTTCGGCCCGGCGGATCGGGTCACAAACGCTCCAGCTCATGATTTTCCCTCATATCCAACCCACGATTTCGGATCGTTCACTGGCTCAGCACGAACCGCATTTCCGGGCTCAAACCGCAGGTATTTCGCTCCCCGTGCTGGCCACTGTGGGTTTCGCATCGTGATCCGGGATGGCATCGGCGCAAGATTGCAAAGTTGGCGTACAGTACCGTCTGGCATTCGGGATAAGACGACGCAGAGCCGGGCATAGACCTCTTGGGAAACTCCGCGACCTGCCTCGACGTGGCGGAGCATTCGCACGACCCAATACGCGTCTCGTTCAATCAACGCCCTCACCTGTGGAACGAAGTATTTGATGGCGCTGGCGTCAATTTCTCTTTCAAGAGAATCTCTGACATCGCCGATCACGACGCACAGCAGGCGAGCGCGCCTTTGGTTCGCAGCCCGCGAGCGCGCAGTTTCCGGACCGTGCACAACCCCGACCAGATCAACTATTTTCTTTCGTGCCATCACGCCGCCCTCCGAGACGGGCGCTCGACGCTAGTTGGCCACTCCAAATCTTCTGCCCAGTTCTGATCGAACCAAGTCAGGATACGATCGATGCGTTCCGCCGTGATTGTGTGGTTGCCGGACTTCAGGCGGCTCAAGGTATCGCCGCTTCCCGTTGCCCATCTGACGACCGTGCTTTGCGCGCGGCCCACGTGAACCGCCAACGCTGCCGCCAGAATGTCCAAGTCGGAAGCGAACTTTTCGGTCCTGCTCTGATCTTTTTTTGTTGGCATGTCATTTCCAGACTGTGCGTTACACGACACAATGTGTTATGAATTGCACACCTAGTCAAGAAGATATTTTTCTGCAATGTGCAATTCGTGACACGCATTTTGAGAGATCGGCTATCCGAGCTCGTGAACGAAGGCATTCATGAGCATGGGCTTCGCGGATTAGCGCGAGAGCTCAATGTGGATATTGGTCCGTTGCGAAGCATTCGGGACGGCAAGGATGTGCATCTTTCCACAGCCGTTCTTCTTCTCGAACGCTTTGGACTGGAGGCAGAGGTATTCCCGTCCGGAAGCAAACCGGTTTCGGCAATCGGTTTTGCCGAGGCCGCCCAAGAGTACGTTCGTCCCTCCCTGGACGGCAGCCCCGAAGCGCTGGAACATGGCTATTTGCCGATTCCCTTTCACCGCGCCGATCTCGTCCATCGCGATCTGAGTCAGCTCGCCTTCGCGCGCAGTTGGATCGAAGATCAGGGATTGGATGCGGAACACTTGAACGCAATCTTCATGCCCAACGATGACATGTGGCCCGCGATCAACCCCGGCGACCTCCTCCTAATCGACGGCACCTTTAAGCCCGAGCTCGAGCCGACGCTCTGCGCCTTCACGGTCGGCGATACTATCAAGGTAGGATGGTTGACCGTACCCAAGGCCGGTTGTCTAGTCGGCCTCTTTCAGCGCAGTTTCACGCCGCCGGTGGTGCGGGCGGGCAAGTCGGGCGCACGTATCGAATGTTTAGGACGCGTCGTGGCTCGGCTGGACGCCGCGCTTGGGCCGTGGATAGACGCCACAGAAAAGCGCCGTATGATTGACCACGCAAGGCAGATCGCGAATGTAAACAACGTCAGCTAATTGAACTTAAACTTATACTTAGAGAGAGTTGAGATAATGATTGGCCTGAAGAACCTCGTACTCCTTTTTGTTGTGCTTTCAGCTTGCGCCCCGGCGAGCGCTCCGGTGTCGAAAGACGAGCCAGGTCGCCTTTCCTACAAGGACGGAAACTACCACATACAAATCTTCCCTGATGGCAGCGGCTCTGTAGCGTTGGGGCCCGACGTGCTCGACTTTGCCTGGCGAATCGATTGCCGCGTTGATGCGATGTCGGATAATCGAAAATGTAACATCACGTCAGGGCGCGACGGGATCTTCGTCTACTACGGTGAATCTCAGCGTCCTCGGCAAGTGTGTGTCTCTGGACATGACTTCCCCGGCAGACGGGGCATGATCCGGGTTAACACGGGTTCACCCGTCAGCACCGACACCGACGGATGCGTTCAGGCCGGGTCGCTGCTGTCACAGCTTCGAACGGGCACATCCGTAACAACTCGCCGGGTGGAGTGGCCCTATGACTATCCCGTCGACGCAACAACGACGCTAGCCGGATTTTCCAAGGCCATGGAAGTCGTCGAAGGTATTCGATCTGGCACTCTCGGTCCCTGAATGCTCCCGAAAAACGCGTCCGAGTTCCAGCCCTGCGTTGCACCGCCGCGAAATCTCCAAGTGATTGTTCTCACGGTCGAAATCCCGTTCTCGGACGCCTGAACCTTTCTCGGACGCCGACGTCCGAGAATATTGCTCGGTATGCGCCTTGGAATCCATCCTGAAGACCGGTTCAAATGTCGATTTTACGTGTATTGAACAGGGCTTACACGAACCATCAACGCTATGACCTCCCGACCGCCGAGAATAGCCGTTTCACGCCCAAACCACCGTTTTCGGGGTGTTCTGCATGAATCGCAACTTCGCCGGAACAACGGCTCGCGAGAAGCCTCAACGCCCTTATTTTAAAGGCCATCCGGCAAAGTCCGGCATCTTCTTAGGTCTTCCGGTATCCCCTGAAAGAATGTGTTTCAACTAACACCCGTCTCCAACTTGGCGCGCCCAGGCAGAGACCGGGTAAACCAAGACAAAATTCCCCTTGACCCATGCGCCACACAATATTGTTGTGCGATTTTCGCTCTACCCAAATGCGGGCGGCTCTCCTATACTTTGTGGATAAGTGGGCGAGGAGACCCATAAGAGGCGGATTAGAGGAAAAGGGGAACGGCCAATGCGCTGTCCGTTTTGCGGAAATATCGACACTCAGGTCAAGGATTCACGGCCCGCAGAGGACCATGTCTCGATCAGGCGGCGGCGCTTTTGCCCGGCCTGTGGCGGGCGCTTCACCACCTATGAACGGGTGCAGCTGCGCGATCTGGTGGTGATCAAGACAAACGGACGGCGTGAGGATTTCGACCGCGACAAGCTCGAGCGCTCGATCCGAATCGCCTTGCAGAAACGCCCGGTCGAACCCGAGCGCATGGATCAGATGATCTCCGGCATCGTGCGGCGGCTCGAAAGCATGGGCGAGACCGACATCCCCTCGAAGCAGATCGGCGAGATCGTGATGGAGAGCCTGGCCCGGATCGACACCGTTGCCTATGTGCGCTTTGCCAGCGTTTACAAGAACTTTCAGGCCGCCGACGATTTCGACAAATTCGTCAGCGAGCTTCGCCCGGACGCCCCGAAAGAAGGGTGAGGCGAAAGGCCCGCGGCATGAGAGACGAGGATCGGCGCCACATGGCGCATGCGCTGGTGCTGGGCCGCCGCGGCCAGGGCCGCTGCTGGCCCAATCCGGCGGTGGGCTGCGTGATTGTCCGCGATGGCCGGGTTGTCGGGCGCGGCTGGACCCAGCCGGGCGGGCGGCCGCATGCCGAGACGCAGGCCCTGGCCCGGGCCGGGGCGGCGGCGCGGGGCGCCACCGCCTATGTCACGCTGGAGCCTTGCGCCCATCACGGCCAGACACCGCCCTGCGCCGAGGCGCTGATTGCCGCCGGCGTGGCCCGGGTGGTGGTGGCGGTCGAGGATGACGACTCGCGGGTCGCGGGTCGGGGTCTCGCCATGCTGCGCGCCGCCGGCATCGCGGTCGAGACCGGCGTGCTGGCGCAGGAGGCGGCGCGCGATCACGCGGGCTTTTTCCTCAAGACCGGGGCGGGCCGGCCCTTCGTGACGCTGAAGCTTGCCACCACGCTCGATGGCCGCATTGCCACTGCCACCGGCGAAAGCCAGTGGATCACCGGGCCCGGCGCGCGCCGCGAGGTGCATGCGCTGCGCGCGCGGCATGACGCGGTGATGGTGGGCGGCGGCACGGCGCGGGCGGATGACCCGGCGCTTACAGTGCGCGGCCTGGGCATCCGGCATCAGCCGCTGCGCATCGTGGTCTCGCGCAAGCTCGATCTGCCGCTGACCGGGCAATTGGCCCAGACCGCCGGCGATGTGCCGGTCTGGCTCTGCCTCGGCCCCGACGCCGATCCGGGGCTCTGCGAGGCCTGGGAGGGGCTGGGGGCACGGCTGGTATCCTGTCGGCTGGCCGGTCGCCAGGTCGACATGCGCGATGCCTTGCACGGGCTGGGCGCCGCCGGGCTGACGCGGGTGTTCTGCGAGGGCGGCGGGCAACTGGCCGCCTCGCTGCTGGCGGCCGGGCTGGTGGACGAGCTGATCTGTTTCACCGCCGGCATGGCGCTGGGTGCCGAGGGCCAGCCGGCCATCGGCGCGCTGGGGGTGGAACGGCTGGCCGAGGCGCCGCGGCTGGCCCTGGCCGAAGTGCGCCCGGTGGGGGCGGATGTAATGTCGGTCTGGCGCAGGGTCTGAGGGCTGTTTCAGCGCCGCCAGAGATGCGCCTGACTGGCAAAGAGCCCCTGGAGTTTCGCCAGCAGCCGATTGGCCGGGCCGGGCCCGGGCAAGGCGCCGCCGGCGAGCCGCTGCACCACCACCTCGGGCGGGCAGGGCAGGCCGGTGACCGGATCGTGATAGCGTGGATAGGCAATCAGCGTGGCATGCACCAGCGCATCCAGCGACACCCGCGCCCGGCGCCGGACGGGCACCGCACCGTGATCGCGGGTCAGCCCCCAGCCGGCATAGAAGGGCGCGCCCAGCGTGGTCACCGGCACCTCGCGTAGCAGCGCCTCGAAGCCCAGCAGCGAGGTCAGTGTCCAGACCTCCTGCACCTGATCGAGCAGCGTCACCGGGTCGGCGTGATCGAGCACCAGATCGGCCAGATCCCGCGCCTCGGGCACGGCCCCCCGGCGCAGGCCGGCCTCGACGTCCGGGTGCGGCTTGTACAGGATCACCGCCTGCGGATTGGCCGCGCGCGCCGCCTCGAGCAGCCCGCGGTTGGTGTTGATCCCGGCGCAGCCGGTGAGGATCGAGGCGTCGTCCTCGACCTGCCCGGGCACCAGAATGCGATGGCCCTCGGGCAGGGCAGGTGTGGCGCCCGCCAGGTTGTATTTGCTCAGCCGGGCCTTGAGGATGTCGCGTCGCAGCCCGTAGGCGCGGTGCAGCTCGTCGGGGCGCAGGCCCTCGCTTTCGGCGATCAGCCGCTCCAGCCGGCTCTCTCGGCGCGGATCGTAGTAGATGCCCAGATCGTCGGCGACCAGCGAGAGCGGCGGCACCAAATTCGCGCCCAGCCCGCGCGAGCGCAGGAACCCGTCCTCGACCCGCACCACTGCGTCCCCGTCCCCCGCCTTGCCGGCCCAGGCCATGCGGCGGCGGCCTTCGGTCTCGGCGCGGCTGCGCGCCTTGGCGGGGTCCGCTTCGAAGACCATGGGGCGCTCGCGGCCGAACACCTTCTGCAACGGCCGGCGCTTCCACAGCCGCATGCCCGAGGCGACCCAGCCGCGATGATCCTCGCGCCAGGCGCGGGTGCGGGCCTCGAAGGCGTCGAGCGCGGTCTCGATGCCGCAGAGTCGGTCGGTGAACGGATCATACCACCGCGGATAGAGGATCATCGCGGCGGCAAAGAGTTGATGCCGGGTCAGTCGGCGTTCGCGCCGGGGCACCGGGGTCTCATCCGTGGTCAGCCCCCAGCCGGCATAGAAGGGCTGGCCGAAGACGCGGGGCTTGTGGCCGGCGAAAATCGCCTCGAAGCCCATCTGCGACGACAGGGTATAGACCCCGACAGCGCCCTCGAACAGCCGCCAGGGGCTGACCGGCTCGCTCAGCAGGGTGATGCGGTCGTTGGCGTCGGCCTCGGTGAAATGGCCGGGGCGCAGGCCGCGGGCGGTCTCGGGGTGGGTCTTGATGACGACCGGCGTGCCGGGGTGTTCCTCCTGGGCAAAGACCAGCATCTCCTGAAACTGCGCCCGCGCCGCGCCCGAGGCGGTGACCGAGGCATCGCCGCGGGTCTGGTCGATCACCAGCACATAGCCGGGCGCCGGTGCCGGGGTCATGGCGTCGAAACCGCTGTATTTCGTCAGATGTGCGGCCCGGATCCGGGCAATGGCGTCGCCGGCGCGGGTCATCAGCGCGGCATCGTCGAGCGGCGCCTCGGTCAGCAGCCGTTCGAGATCGCTGATCCTGGCGGCGTCGAAATGCACTCCGGCATGGTCGATCATCAGCCCCAGCGGCGGCTCGCCGCCGGCACGGCCGGGGTGGAGCGAGCGCAGAAAGGCATCCTCGATGCGGACAAGGCCGGCGCCGCGACGGGCGGCAACGGCTTCGCCGCGATGGGCCGTCGGGCTCTGGCCCCAGACCGCCACCAGGTCGTCGGGGCCGGGCAGGCCGATGCGGATGTCGTAGCCGGCCAACGTGAGGATGCGGCGCAGTCGGGGCTGGGTCAGGAAACCGCCGTTGTAGACATAAAGACGCCGGGGCCCTGCGGCCCCGGCGCGGTTGTCGTCATCGGCTGTGCTCACTTGGTCAGCCGCCGGTCAGATCGCCGGAGGCCAATGCGCTCACCGAGGTCGCCGTCGAGGACAGCGTGGTGATCGCGCCAAGGCTGCCGGTGAGGGCGGCGATGGTCTTGTTCCACTGCGACAGCGGCGCTTCGGTGACATAGAGCAGGTCGTCGTCGCGGACGATGAAATCGCGCGCCAGGAACAGCCCGTTGGGCTCGGTCAGATCGAGCACATAGACCATGCGCTGCGGGCCTTGCAGATCGTCGCGGCCCAGCACGTTCTCGGCGATCACCTCGGCCTCGTTGCGCAGGACAAAGACGCCGGTCGGATCGGCCGAGGTCGACAGCAGCCCGCCGACCTGGGCGATGGCCTCGACCGCCGAGAGGGTCTGTGTCTCGAAGGGCACGCGCGATTGCGCGCCGGTGGCGCCGAGGGCGACAAAGGCGCGGGTGTCTTCCTCGATCAGGATCTTGTCGCCGCCACGCAGGGCGATGTCCATGCGCGGATGGGCATAGAGATCCTCGAACCAGATCTTGCCGGTCTGACCGCCACGGGTGACGGTGATCTGGGCGATTTCGGGCTCGATGGTCACGCCCCCGGCACGGGCCATCATCGACGACAGCGTGCGGGTCGGCCGCTCGATCGCATAGACGCCCTGGGCGCCCACCGCCCCGACCACCGAGACGGTGGCGCCGTCACCGGCCTCGCGGCGGATTTCGACCTGCGGATCGGGGGTCTGTTCTTCGAGCTTGCGGGTGATGATGCGGCGGACGGCTTCGGTGGTGTTGCCGGCGGCCTTGATGCGCCCGGCATAGGGCACAAAGATGAAGCCCGCGCCATCGACCTGTACCGTCTCGAGCAGGGTGGAGGAGGAGGTTTCGCCCGCCAGAAGCCCGTCATCGACGTTTTCCCAGATCGTCAGTCCCAGCGTATCGCCGGGACGGATGACGTCAGAGCCGATCACGCCGGCGGATTTGAAGGTCTCGGAAAAGCCCAGTGCGGGCACCACACCGGTGGCGCGGGTCACGCGATCATTGACGCTGACGATGAAGGCATCGCCCTGGCGCTGCACCGATCCGGCAAAGATTTCACGCTTGTTCGGGCCAGAGCGCGGCAATCCGCAAGACGCCGCAAGCGATACGGCAAGAAGCAGGGCCACGGAACGGGCCCATCCTGTCTGATGGTTTTTCACTGCTCGGTCTCCTCGACCTTGTCGTTATGCTGCCTCAGCTTTTTGCCGCAGGCTACGGGAATCCGTATCAAAACGCCAGAGGCCGCACCTGTGGATATCAGGTCACGAGCCGCAACTGTTGCCGTGGGGCCGCGGTGCCGGAATTGAACCCGTCATAGGGATCTTCCGGTGAGAGCATCATGTCGACCACCAGCCGCAGCAACTGGCGGCGGCCCTTGGCCGAGTAGAAACCGCCCGGCACCTGGCTGGTTTCCAGCAGGTAGCGGCGGTAATCCTTGTAGGCGCGGTTGTCGGGCCGCTCGGGCGCGGCAAAGAATTCCTTGAGCGGCTGCATCGAGACGAATTCGGGTTTGGCATAGACCGCGCGGCCGAAGACCCGGAGCGGAATGCCGCGCCAGAGCACCTGCTGACCGGCGGTGGAATTCACCGTCACCGCGCTTCGGGCATCGTTCAGCAGCGGCGCAAGCTTGCCGCCGCGGACATAATGCACCCGGCCCCTGACACCGTATTTCTGCGCCAGCCGCCGAAGCTCGCGGCGGATGTTGGTGCGGCCGTTTTCCAGCGGATGCGCCTTGAAGACAAGGTGATGATGGCCCGGCGCGCCCTGGGCAAAGCCTTCGACCACCAGTTCGAGAAACTCGGTCATCCGCTTGAACGGCGAATGTTCGAGGAAGGAGCTGTCATGCTCGAGTTGCAGCAGGCAGAGGTGATAGGGATAGCCGCCGTGCCGGATGCCGAAGGTCGCGGCGCGGCGCTCCAGCGCGTGCAACGGCATCAGCAGCAGCCGCTTGAGATACAGCGCGAATTCCATTGTCACCGGCAGGTCGCGATGGGCGCGGAAATTGCGGTAATCGCCGTTTCGGAACATAACGAACCAGTGGTAAAGCGCGCCATAGAACACATGTTGCCGGGTGTCGCCCCAGTGGCCCGGCGGCAGCGGCGCCTCCATGTCCGACAGTTGCAGCGCCTTCTGCATCTCGTCGACCGGCATCTCCATCAGACGCGAATGGCCGTTCGCTCCGCCGCGCTCATAGGTCACCCAATAGGGCCGCATGTAGCCCTCTTCGAAGACATGCACGGTGAGCCCCAGATCGCGGGCGATCCGGATCGCCTCGGCGTGGATGGTGCGGGTGTCGCCATACAGCACGATGTCGGTGACCTGCCGTTCGGCGATCATCCCGGCAAAGGCCTCGGGCCAGCCTTCGGGGGTGCCGGTGTAGGGGATGAAGCTCTTGGGGTGAAACCAGAATGCCCGGTCGCCGGCGTTGAACCCCACCCGCCAGACCTGCGCCCCGGTGAGCCGCAGCATCCGTCCCAGACGGTGAAAGAACGGGCCGTGCGGACCCTGTAGGAACAGGAAGACCCTTTTCTCTCCGGCGGCGTTGCCCATCAGGCGGATTTCCCTCATACGGTTGCGGATGGCGGCTGTGTAGCAAGCCATCTGGACGAAAATATGGCCGAAAGCGCCAGCAGCGGCGAGGGAAAACGATGTTTACCGGGATCATCACCGACATGGGCCGGATTGCGGCGCTTGAGAAGCGCGGCGACCTGCGGGCACGGATCACCACCGGATATGACACCGCGACGATCGAGATCGGCGCTTCCATCGCCTGTGACGGCGTCTGCCTGACGGCGGTGGCGCTGGGGCCGGACTGGTTCGACGTGGACATCAGTGCCGAGACGGTGTCGCGGACCAATCTCGATTTCTGGGCCGAGGGGCGTACGATCAATCTCGAACGGTCGCTCAAGGTCGGGGACGAGCTGGGCGGCCATATCGTTTCGGGCCATGTCGACGGCGTGGCCGAGATCGTGGCGATGTCCGACGAGGGGGATTCGACGCGGCTGACCCTGCGGGCGCCGGAGGCGCTGGCGAAATACATCGCCTCCAAGGGCTCGGTGGCGCTCAACGGCACCTCGCTGACAGTCAATGAGGTGGCGGATTGCACGTTCGGCATCAACGTCATTCCGCATACCCAGGAGGTGACGACCTGGGGGCGGGCGCAGGTCGGCGACCGGGTCAACCTCGAGATCGACACGCTGGCGCGCTACGTGGCGCGGCTGCGCGACTGGGGCTGACCGGCGACACCAAAGCCGCGCCAAATCGGCGAAATCTGCAAAATTAACCCATCGGCAAGGATGTCGGGCTATCGTCGCTGAAGAATGTGTTCTTCTCGATTGGGCGGAGCCTGTCGATGACCCGTGATCTGACCCGCCGGCGCCGTGACATGCCGGACTGGACGAACCTTCTTGCGGTGCTGCCGCTGGCCTGGGCGCTGCTGGTGCTCGGGCTGGGCTGGGGGCTGGGGTACGAGGGGCTGGTGCGGCTGCGTGCCGATCTTCCGGCGATGGTGCCGGAAACCGCGCTGGCGCTGGTCTTTGCCGGCATCGGAACGCTGGCCACGATCAACCGCTGGCCGCCGGCGGTGGCGGCGCTGGCCACCCTGGCGCTGGCGGCGGTGGTCGGGGCCTATTTCATCGAGCCGGTAATGCGCCGCGGGCTGGCCGCGGGCGAGCGCATCTTGCCCGCCCCCGGCGACGGCATGGCAATGGCCACGGGCTTCTGTCTGCTGTGCCTCGGCATCGCGATCGCGGCGCTGGCGGTGCCGGTCCGCGGCGCGCGTGCGGTCGCCATCACCGCCAGTGCGCTCTGTGCCTTGGTGTCGGGCACGGCACTGATGGCACATGGCTTGTCTTCGGCCTCGGTGCGCGATGTGCTGGGCTTCAAGGAAATGTCGCTCTCCACCGCGGCGGGCGTCTTCCTGCTGAACCTCTCGCTGGTCTTGTCGCACCGCGACAGCCCGCATTTTCGCGGCCTGTTCGGCTCGCGCCGGCAGAGCGTGATCCTGCGGGCCTCGCTGATCCTGTCGATCCTCGGGGTGCTGGTGATCGGCGAGCTGACGCGGTTCATGACCCTGCGTGACTGGATCACCCCGGATTTCCGCCTGGTTTTCCTGTGCAGCGCGATGATCGCCTTGCTGGTCGCCTCGGCGCTGATCGTCGGCTTTCTGATCGACCGGCTGGAGGCCGAGAAAAAACGGATCACGGCACTCGAGAGCGCCTCGGACCGGGCTTTGCAAAACATCGAGATCAACAACGCCCGGGATGAGAACCTGCGCATCCTGGGCCAGATCGTCGCCGGGGTGGCGCATGATTTCAACAATGCTCTCAAGGCCTTGCGCGGCAATCTTGAACTGATGGAAATCGATCCCTCGAAATCCGGCACCTACCTGCGCGAGGCGATCAGCGCCGCCGACCGCGCTGCCGGGCTGACCAATCAGCTGCTGGACTCCGGCCGCCAGACCCGGCTGCACAAGGGCGACGGCGATGTCGTCACCATCGCCGAACAGGTCGTCGAGCTGTTCAAGCGGGTGGCGCCGATCAACATCGGCGTGACCCTGACCGCGCAGCCCGCCACCCTGGGTCGGGTCGGGATCGACGATTCCACGCTCGAGCGGGCGCTGCTCAACCTGCTGGTCAACGCGCGCGACGCCATGCCCTCGGGCGGCGATCTTCATGTCACGATCTCGCAGCGGGTCATCACCAACGGCTTTGCCGCGACCTTCAATTTCAACGCCGGCCTGACCCCCGGCGAACATGTGGTCATCGAGGTCACGGACACCGGCTCGGGGATGGATGAGGCGACGGTGCGCAGGGCGGTGCAGCCCTATTTCACCACCAAGGAGGTGGGCAAGGGCAGCGGCCTCGGGCTGGCCTCGGTCAATGGCGTCTGCCAGCAGATCGGCGGCGGCCTGCTGATCAACAGCGCACCGGGGGCGGGCACCACCGTCGTCGTCGCGCTGCCGGTCGCGCCCGCCGAAGACGACCAGGCCACGCCGGCCGGGGAGGGCAGCGCCCCGGTCGATATCCTGCTGGTGGCCAACAGCGCCTGGCGGCACCGCGACGTTCTTGGCTATCTCGATGGCCAGGACCGGCATGTGCGCCGGGTGGGCACCGAGCAGGAGGCGCTGGAATTTCTTGACATCACCCGGCTGCCCTCGGTGGTGCTGATCGACGAGGGGCAGTTCGGCGGCATCGACGGCGAGCAGATCCGCGCCGATATCGAAAACCGCTTTCCCGATCTTCCGGTGGTCTATGTCGGTGACTACGGCGAAAGCCGCTTTGACCGCGCCGCCCCGTCCGACAAGGGCGACCGCACCCTGGCCTGCGCCTGAGCCCGGGGCCGCGGCATCCTTTTCCCCGCCGCCCCTTGCAGCCCCCCAAGCCCATGACTAAGACTCTGGTAATTCCGGCGGGGTAGAAACCCCCAGAGCACAAGAGGCAGGCTGCGATGCACGACCCGTTAGACACCTACATGAATACGCTCGTCCCGATGGTCGTCGAACAGACGAGCCGCGGCGAACGCGCCTACGACATCTTTTCGCGCCTGCTGAAGGAGCGGATCATCTTTGTCTCCGGCCCGGTGCATGACGGCATGTCGTCGCTGATTGTGGCCCAGCTTCTGCACCTCGAGGCCGAGAACCCCTCGAAAGACATCTCGATGTACATCAACAGCCCCGGCGGCGTGGTGACCAGCGGTCTTTCGATCTATGACACGATGCAATACATCAAACCCAAGGTTTCGACCCTGGTGATCGGCCAGGCGGCCTCGATGGGCTCGCTGCTGCTGACCGCCGGCGAAAAGGGCATGCGCTTCTCGCTGCCCAACAGCCGCATCATGGTGCACCAGCCCTCGGGCGGCTATCAGGGCCAGGCGACGGACATCATGATCCATGCCGAGGAAACGCTTAAGCTGAAGAAGCGGCTGAATGAAATCTACGTGAAGCACACCGGCCAGACCCTGAAAAAGGTGGAAGCCGCGCTGGAACGCGATAACTTCATGTCTCCCGAGGACGCAAAGGACTGGGGCCTGATCGACGAGATCGTCGAAAATCGCGCCAAGGCGGGCGACGAAGACTAAGCAAGGGGCGGCAGGGGACATTTTGCAATTGTGACCCCTTGCCGCCTGTCCTAAGCTGGGTGAAAGCCTGTGGCGGTGGTGAGCGCAGCGTCACAAGAGCACAAGACGGCTCCGAAAGGTAAGACATGGCGACGACAACCGGCGGTGACAGCAAGAACACCCTCTATTGCAGCTTCTGCGGCAAGAGCCAGCACGAGGTGCGCAAGCTGATTGCCGGACCGACGGTGTTCATCTGCGATGAATGCGTCGAGCTCTGTATGGACATCATTCGCGAGGAAACCAAATCGGCCGGGCTCAAGAGCTCGGACGGGGTGCCCACGCCGAAAGAGATCTGTCAGGTGCTCGATGACTACGTGATCGGTCAGGCAGTGGCCAAGCGGGTGCTTTCTGTCGCGGTGCACAACCATTACAAGCGGCTCAATCACGCGGCGAAATCCGGCGATATCGAGCTTCAGAAATCCAATATCCTGCTGATCGGCCCCACCGGCTGCGGCAAGACGCTGCTGGCACAGACGCTGGCGCGCATCCTCGACGTGCCGTTCACCATGGCCGACGCCACCACGCTGACCGAGGCCGGTTATGTGGGTGAGGATGTCGAAAACATCATCCTCAAGTTGCTGCAATCCTCGGAATACAATGTCGAGCGGGCGCAGCGCGGCATCGTCTATATCGACGAGGTCGACAAGATCACCCGCAAGTCGGAAAACCCCTCGATCACCCGCGACGTCTCGGGCGAGGGTGTGCAGCAGGCGCTGCTCAAGTTGATGGAAGGCACCGTCGCCTCGGTGCCGCCGCAGGGCGGCCGCAAGCATCCGCAGCAGGAGTTCCTGCAGGTCGACACCACCAACATCCTGTTCATCTGCGGCGGCGCCTTTGCCGGTCTCGACAAGATCATCGCCCAGCGGGGCAAGGGCTCGGCGATGGGCTTTGGCGCCGATGTGCGCGACAATGACGACCGTGGCGTTGGCGAGGTGTTCAAGGATCTCGAGCCCGAGGATCTGCTGAAATTCGGCCTGATCCCGGAATTCGTCGGCCGTCTGCCGGTTCTGGCCACGCTCGAGGATCTCGACGAAGACGCGCTGGTGACGATCCTGACCAAGCCCAAGAACGCGCTGGTCAAACAATACCAGCGGCTGTTCGAGCTGGAGGATACCACGCTGTCCTTTACCGATGAGGCGCTGACCGCGATTTCCAAGCGCGCCATCGAACGCAAGACCGGCGCCCGTGGCCTGCGCTCGATCCTCGAGGATATCCTGCTCGACACGATGTTCGACCTGCCGGGGATGGAAAACGTCGACGAGGTTGTCGTCAACGAAGAGGCGGTCACATCCGACGCCGCGCCGTTGATGATCTATGCCGATGCCGAGAAAACCCCCGCCACCGCCGGGTGACTGATCTCGTGGGCCGGGCGTCAGCCCGGCCTTCGCCCAACCCGGCGCGACGGACCGGCGGGCATTGCGGCTGGATCTTTGCCGCCGCTTGATCCATACCGATCACAAGCAAATCGGAGGCTTCCATGGGTATCCTGAACACGCTTCTGCGCGCCGTGACATGGTGGAACGGATCGACGCTGAACACCCAGCTCTACACCCGTCGCAACGGCGTGCAGGTAGGCGAGGACGATCAGGGCAATGTCTATTTCGAGACCCGTGATGGCAAGCGCCGCTGGGTGATGTTCAACGGTGAGGCCGAGGCCAGCCGGGTGAACCCGGAATGGCACGGCTGGCTGCACCACACGATGAAAGAGCCGCCGAACAAACGCCCGCTGCCGCACAAGGCCTGGGAAAAGCCGCACCAGGAAAACCTGACAGGCACGCC
This sequence comes from Marinovum sp. PR37, assembly GCF_028807375.1. Lineage (NCBI taxonomy): Bacteria > Pseudomonadati > Pseudomonadota > Alphaproteobacteria > Rhodobacterales > Roseobacteraceae > Marinovum > Marinovum sp. PR37. The sequence continues at coordinate 111,315 of NZ_JARAML010000009.1, forward strand.
GCTGGCCTATGCGCCAGCCGGATCTTTGCGCCGGGCAGAGCCTGCCCCGCGGCAGGATTATGAGGCCTGGACCCCCGAATAAGGTCGCGCACATGTCTGAAAACAAAACCGAAGTTCTCGTCGGTGGCGCCGTTCTGGCGGTGGCGCTGGGCTTTCTGATCTATGCCGGTCAGGCCGCCGGGCTGGCCCAGGGCAGCCAGGGCTATCCGCTTCATGCGAGCTTTCGCTCGCTCGAAGGGGTGCAGGTCGGCACCGATGTGCGGCTGGCCGGGGTCAAGATCGGCACCGTCACCGACGTCGCGCTCAATGCCGAAACGTTTCGCGCCGACACGGTCTTTTCCGTCGCCAACGGCATCCAGATCCCCGATGACAGCGCGGTGGTGATCGCGCAGGAGGGGCTATTGGGCGGCAATTTCGTGGAAATCGTGCCGGGCGGATCGCCGTTCTATTACGAGCCGGGCCAGGAAATGGAAGACACCCAAGGCGCGGTGAGCCTGATCTCGCTGCTGTTGAAATTCGTCTCCGGCGGGGAGGAGAGCTGATGAAACATCCGGTTCTGGCCGCCCTGTGCCTGGCCGCGTTCCCGCTGGCGGCGCAAGAGCCCGCCGCGCGCGGAGACGGGGCTGTTCTGCGCGGCCTCGACAAGGTGTCGGGCGAAACCACCGATCTCGAGCTGGCCAATGGTGGCGCGACAGAGTTTGGCAATCTGCGCATCGACATGAGCGAATGCCGCTATCCCGAGGGCGACCCGTCAGGCGATGCCTTCGCCTTTCTCAACATCTGGGAAAAAGGCGCCGATCAGCCAGTGTTCTCGGGCTGGATGATCGCCTCGTCGCCGGCGCTCAACGCGCTCGATCACGCGCGTTACGACGTCTGGGTCATGCGCTGCAAGACCTGATCGGCGCGCGCGAGGGGCGGCGCCAGAAACGAGGCCTCGCGCGCCGTGGCGGCGCGCAACAGCCCGTGATAGGTGGCCCGGGGCACTTCGATCGCGCCAAGTGAGGCGAGGTGATCGGTCAGGAACTGGGTGTCGAACAGGGTGAAACCACCCTGCCGCAAGCGGTCGATCAGATAGGCCAGCGCCATTTTCGAACCATCGGTGCGGCGCGAAAACATCGACTCGCCACAGAACAGCCCGCCAATGGCCAGCCCGTAGACGCCGCCGATCAGCGCATCCTCCTGCCAGATCTCCAGCGAATGGGCATAGCCATGGGCGTGCAGCGTCTGGAAAACATCGAAGATCGGCGGGTTGATCCAGGTCTCGTCGCGCTCGCCACAGGCGCGCATTACCTCGCCGAAAGCGGTGTTGATGCGCATGTCGTGCGGCGTGCGACGCAACCGGCGGGCCAGCGACCGCGACAGGTGAAAGCCGTCGATCGGCAGGATGCCGCGGCGGCGCGGATCGACCCAGAAGACTTCTGGATCGTCGCGCCGCTCGGCCATCGGAAAGATGCCGGCCGCATAGGCCTGAAGCACCAGGTCCGGGTCCAGCGCATGGGCCGGATCACTCATGCGGTCAGCCCAAGTTGCGGGCGAGCCACTTTTCGAGCCAGTGGATGTTGTAATCGCCGGTCAGGATCGCCGGCTCTTGCAGCAGCTCGTGGAACAGCGGGATCGTGGTATCGACACCATCGACGATCAGCTCTCCCAGCGCGCGGTGCAGACGCGCCAGCGCCTCTTTCCGGTCGCGGCCGTGCACGATCAGCTTGCCGATCAGGCTGTCGTAATAGGGCGGGATGGAATAGCCGTCGTACAGCGCCGAATCCATCCGCACGCCAAGCCCGCCGGGGGCGTGGTATTGGGTGATGCGCCCGGGGCAGGGCGAGAAGTTGGGCAGCTTCTCGGCGTTGATCCGCACCTCGATGGCATGGCCGTTGATTTCCAGCTCGTCCTGGGTGAAGGACATCGGCAGACCCTCGGCAACGCGAATTTGCTCGCGCACCAGATCGACGCCGAAAATGCCTTCGGTGACCGGGTGTTCGACCTGAAGCCGGGTGTTCATCTCGATGAAATAGAACTCGCCATCTTCGTAGAGAAACTCGATGGTGCCGGCGCCGATATAGTTGATATTGGCCATCGCCTCGGCACAGATCTTGCCGATGCGGGCGCGTTCCTCGGGTGTGATCGACGGGCCGGGCGCCTCTTCAAACACCTTCTGGTGACGGCGCTGGAGCGAACAGTCGCGCTCGGCCAGGTGCACCGCGGTGCCCTTGCCGTCGCCAAAGACCTGGATCTCGATATGGCGCGGCTTTTGCAGGTATTTCTCGATATAGACTTCGTCGTTGCCGAAGTTGGCCTTGCCCTCGGCGCGCGCGGTCATGAAAGCCTTTTCCATCTCCTTGTCGGAATTGGCCACCTTCATGCCCTTGCCGCCGCCGCCGGCGGTGGCCTTGATGATCACCGGATAGCCCATTTCCTGGCCCAGTTTCTTGGCCGTGGCCAGATCGGGCACACCGCCTTCGGAGCCGGGAACGCAAGGCACCCCGAGCTTGATCATGGTGTCCTTGGCGGTGATCTTGTCGCCCATGATGCGGATGTGCTCGGCGGTGGGGCCGATGAAGGTCAGCCCGTGATCCTCGATCACCTGCACGAAATTGGCGTTTTCCGACAGGAAGCCGTAGCCCGGGTGAATCGCCTGGGCGCCGGTCACTTCGCAGGCGGCAATGATCGAGGGGATCGACAGGTAGCTCTGCGGCGAGGGCGGCGGGCCGATGCAGATCGATTCGTCGGCCATGCGCACATGCATCGCGTCGGCATCGGCGGTGGAATGCACCGCAACGCTGGCGATACCCATTTCACGGCAGGCGCGGATCACCCGCAGGGCAATCTCGCCACGGTTGGCAATCAGGATTTTATCGAACATCTGTGGCCCCTTACTCGAGGATCACGAGCGGCGAGCCGAACTCCACCGGGTCGCCATCGCCGACCAGGATGCGGGTGACCTTGCCCGAGCGGGGGGCGGGGATGTGGTTCATGGTCTTCATCGCCTCGACGATGAGCAGCGTATCGCCCTCGGAGACGCTGTCGCCGACGCTGATGAAGCTGGGCGCGCCCGGTTCGGCCTGCATGTAGACGGTGCCGACCATGGGCGAGGCGACGGCGCCGGGGTGGTTGGCCGGATCGCTGGTGTCGGCTTCGGCAGCGGCGGCAGGTGCCGGGCTCGCGGCGGGCGCTGCGGCGGCAGGTGCCGGTGCGGCTACCTGGATCGGGGCCGCAGCCGGCGCGGCGCGGCTTACCCGCACGTTCAGGCTGTCGTCCTCGCCGTATTCGCGCTTGACCTGCAATTCCGTCAGGTCGTTGTCATGCAGAAGCTTTGCGAGGGCTTCGATAAAGGTCACATCGGCGTCATGCGTATTCTTCGTCATTCTCGTTTCCACCCGTTGTTTTGCCCCGCGGGCCGGTCTTTTGCCATCTCGTCCCGAGGTTGCTTATAGGCCAGCGAAACGGCTGTGAAAAGCGATCAAACCGGCCATCGGCATGTGTGTGAACTGCCGATAACGCGGTTTGTGGGGGAAAAACAGGGGGACTCGCGAGAATTTCGACGCAGCTCTCGCCCCGGGCCGGCACAGGCGGGCCGCGGGCGCGGTCAGATCGCTTTGCTCAGCCCGGGTTCGGGCGCCTCGGGGCCGGCGGCGGCGGCGTAGAGCGTGCTGGCCGGGCTGGGCGCCGGTGCACTGTCTTCCGGCCCGGGCGGGGTGGTTGACGGCGGTTCGACGGCGTGTGGCGCGGCGGCGTGCGGGGCAGGGCCGTCACGCCCGCCGGGGGCCTGCGCCATGTCATGTGCGGCCGCCGGCGCGCCGTCCGGGGCGGCGTGATCGGCGGCGGTCTCCTGCGCGCGCTGCTGTTGCTCTTCGAGCAGGGTGTTGATCTTGAGCTGAAGGATGGTTGGCGGCGCCGAGGCCTGTTCCCGGTTGCGGGCGTTGTGCCGGGGGCTGTCGCCGGCGGAATGATCGCTTCGGGCAGAGCCGGCCGCGCCCCCGGGTTGGCTGGCGGCGATACGCGTGTCGCCGGTCTGCCGCCCGAGTTCCTGGGGCAGGGCGGCGGGATGTCCGGTGGTTTGCGGTGCCGTGAGGGGCAGAGCGGCAGTGAACATCATTCTCAGCTCCGGGGTGGCTATTGGTGACAGATCCTTATGACTGTCTAAAGAATGATGAAGAGGCCTTAACAGCCGCTTAACAGTGCCGCGTCAGACCCCGGCCATTTGTCTAAAACGCGATTGACCGATCCGAGACAAAAACCCGCGCAGCCGGGGACCGCCTGCGCGGGGTGCAATCGTTACCAACTCCCGAAAAGAGTCAGATCGCCAAGTATTCGGCGCGCAATTCGTCGTTTTCCAGCACTTCGGCAGCGGTACCGTCGAACACGATGCCGCCGGTATCGAGGATCACCGCGCGGTCGGCCAGTTCGAGCGCACGCACCGCGTTCTGTTCCACCAGGATGGTTGTCATGCCCTGGCTCTTGATGTGCATCAGGGTCTTTTCGATCTCGTCGACGATCACCGGGGCCAGGCCCTCGTAAGGCTCGTCCAGCAGCAGCACCTTGATGTCGCGCGCCAGCGCCCGGGCGATGGCCAGCATCTGCTGCTCGCCGCCCGAGAGGGTCACGCCCTCTTGCTTGCGACGTTCGCCGAGCCGCGGAAAGAGGTCATAGAGCCGCTCGAGCGACCAGCCCACCGGCGGCGCGATCTGCGCCAGTTCGAGGTTCTCCTCGACCGTCAGCCCGGGGATGATGCGGCGATCCTCGGGCACCAGGCCGAGGCCGCTGCACGCCGCCTCGTGGCTCGCCATCTTGTGCAGCGGCTGGTGATCGAGCCAGATTTCGCCCTGGGTGACCAGCGGCGAGCCGATCCGCGCGATCGAGCGCAGGGTCGAGGTCTTGCCGGCGCCGTTGCGGCCCAGAAGCGCCAGGATCTCGCCTTCGTGGACGTTGAAGCTCACGCCCTGCACGATGTAGCTCTCGCCGTAATAGGCGTGCATGTCCCAGACCGAGAGAAAGGCCGGGGCGGTTTCGGCCATGTTGGCGTTCTTGCTGAAGTCCGGTTTGATGTTCATCTTGCGCTCCCCGTCCCGGGCTCGCCCCGGGACCTCATGGCGGTGGAGGCCCCAGAGCAGGTCCGGGGCGCGGTGATCTCGTGTCAGGCGCTTTCGCCCAGATAGGCTTCGCGCACCTTGGGGTGGCCCTTGATCTTGTCCGGCGTGTCCTCGACCAGCGGTCTGCCCTGGGCCAGCACGGTGATCCGGTCGGCGAGCGAGAACACGACATGCATGTCGTGCTCGATGATGGCGATGGTGATGTCGCGCTCGTCCTTGATCTGCTTGAGCAGGTCGATGGTGTTGTTGGTGTCGGCCCGCGCCATGCCGGCCGTCGGCTCGTCGAGCAGCAGCAGGCGCGGGTTCTGGCTGAGGCACATGGCAATCTCGAGCCGCCGCTTGTCGCCGCGCGACATCGCGGCGGCGTGCATATGCCGCTTGTCGGCCAGGTTCATCTCGGCCAGCATGTGCTCGGCCTGTTCCAGCACGTCCCGCTGGGCGAAGACACTGGAAAAGGCGTTGAGCTCGAAGGCGCCATCGCGCTTGGCGAAGATCGGGATCATCATGTTCTCCAGCACCGAGAGGTCGCCGAAGATCTCGGGCGTCTGGAACACCCGGGAAATCCCCATCTGGCAGATCTCGTAAGGCGTGCGCCCCAGCACCGACTGGCCGTCGAAGAGCACCGATCCGGTGTCGGGGATCAGCTTGCCGATCAGGCAGTTGAGCAGGGTGGACTTGCCGGCGCCATTGGGGCCGATGATGGCGTGGCAGGAGTTCTCCTGCACGCTGAGATTGACGTCGCCCAGCGCCTGCAATCCACCGAACCGCTTGCCCACGTCTTTGACTTCAAGAATACCCATGGGTCGCGCTCCTTATTCCGCGGCGTTGCGTTGCTGGGCGGCCTCGGCCTCGGGGTCGGTCGACTTGATGTCGCGGCGGCGGAACAGCCGCCCGACCCGCTGACCGCCCTCGACCAACCCGCCGGGCAGGAAGATCACCACCAGCATGAAGAGAATGCCCAGCGTCAGGTGCCAGCCCTTGCCGACAAAGGGATGCACAATTGTGACCATCAGGTTTTCCAGCCCGTCGGGCATGAAGGCGAACCAGCCGTGCAGCACATTGTCGTTGAGTTTCGAGAAGATGTTCTCGAAATACTTGATGAAGCCCGCGCCCAGCACCGGCCCGATCAGGGTGCCGGCGCCGCCGAGGATGGTCATCAGCACCACCTCGCCGGAGGCGGTCCATTGCATCCGCTCGGCGCCGGCCAGCGGGTCCATCGAGGCCATCAGCCCGCCGGCCAGCCCGGCATACATGCCCGAGATCACAAAGGCCGCGAGGGTATAGGGCTTGGTGTTCAGTCCGGTGTAGTTCATCCGCTGCTGGTTCGATTTCACCGCCCGCAGCATCATGCCGAAAGGCGAGCGGAAGATGCGGATCGCCATGTAGAAGGCGGCAAGCAGGATCAGCGCGCAGAGGTAGTAGCCGGCGTTGAAGGTGAACTGCCAGTCACCCAGGACCAGATCCCAGGACGCGCGCATCTCCAGCCCGAAGAGGGCGGGCACCGGGATGTTGCCGCCGGCGGTCTGGCTGATGCCGAGAATGCGCGGATCGTCGAGCGCCAGCTGCAAGCCGGTCTCGCCGCCGGTGATCGGGGTGAACACCGAATAAGCCAGGGCAAAGGACATCTGCGCGAAAGCCAGCGTCAGGATCGAGAAGTAGATCCCCGAGCGGCGCAGCGAGACATAGCCGATGATCAGCGCGAAAACGCCGGAGAGCAGCACGCTGAGCAGGATCGCGGGGATCACGTTCATGCTCAGCAACTTGAACATCCAGACCGCCGAATAGCTGCCGACGCCCAGAAAGGCGGCATGGCCGAAGGAGAGGTAGCCGGTCAGCCCGAACAGGATGTTGAAGCCGACGGCGAAGATGCCGAAGATCACGAAGCGCTGCATCAGGTCCGGGTAGCCGGCGTTGAACTGCGCCAGCCCGCTGCTGGTGGGAAACGGGTTGAGGATGAAGGGCGCGAACAGGCAGAGCACCGCCACGATCAGCAGGAGCTTGGTGTCGGTCTTGTCTAATCCGAACATGGGGTCAGTCCTCCATCACGCCCTTGCGACCCATGAGGCCGCGCGGACGAGTGAGCAGAATGGTGATGGCGACCAGGTAGATGATGACCTGGTTGATGCCGGGAATGAGGTCGATCACCGCCGACATCGAGGCAAAGCTCTCGAGGATGCCGAGCAGGAAGCCGGCCAGCACGGCGCCGGGCAGCGAGCCCATGCCGCCGACCACGACGACCACGAAACTCAGAACCAGAAAATCCATGCCCATGTGATAGTTGGGCGAGTTGATCGGGGCGTACATCACCCCCGCAAGCCCGGCGACGGCGGCGGCGATGCCGAACATGATGGTGAAGCGGCGGTCGATGTCGATGCCCAGAAGGCCCACAGTCTCGCGGTCGGCCATGCCGGCGCGCACCACCATGCCGAAGGTGGTGAACTGCAAGAAGGCAAAGACCGCGCCGATGATCAGCGCCGCAAAGGCGAAATAGACCAGCCGCCAGTAGGGATAGATGATCTGGTTGGCCTCGAAGCCCACCATCGCGCCGAAATCGAACGAGCCGCGAAAGACATCGGGGGCCGGGGTCGGGATCGGATTGGCGCCGTAGAAATACTTGATGACCTCCTGCAAGACGATGGCCAGGCCGAAGGTGACGAGGATCTGGTCGGCATGGGGGCGCTTGTAGAAATGCTTGATCAGCCCGCGCTCCATCACGAAGCCCACCAGCAGCATCACCGGGATCGAGAACAGGATCGCAAGCGGCACCGCCCAGTCGATCAGCGCGTCGCCCACCACCGGGCCAAAGAAGTCATGCGCATAAGGCACCTCGACCTTGAGCGGATTGCCGAGGAAGTCGGTCTGCGTCTCGTCGATGGTGGTGCGGCTGAGGGTCAGAATCCGGCTCAGGGTGACGGCACAGAAGGCGCCGATCATGAACAGCGCACCATGGGCAAAGTTCACCACCCCCAGGGTGCCGAAGATCAGTGTCAGCCCCAGAGCGATCAGCGCATAGGCCGAGCCCTTGTCGAGACCGTTGAGTATTTGAAGAATGATTGCGTCCATGAGACCCACCCCGGCGGTTGCATGTCGGGGCCCGGCAATCCGCGCGGGGCCCCGATGTCCTGGAAAGAAATCGGCCCGGACTTCTTGGAAACGTCCGGGCCCGGCGTATCAGGCGCCGTTGTTGCAGGTGCCGAGCGCGCCGCCGGAGAACTGCGGGTGGTCCGGCGCATAGGTGACCTGCGACGCCGGGGTGACCTCGACGATCTCGAGCAGGTCGAAATCCGAGGTCGGGTTCTCCTTGCCTTTCACCACGAGCACGTCCTTGAAGCACTGGTGGTCTTCGGCGCGGTAGAGCGTCTTGCCGTTGCCAAGCCCGTCGAACTCGTAGCCCTCGAGCGCTTCGGCCACCGCGCAGGGCGCGAAGGAGCCGGCCCGCTCGACCGCATCGGCATACAGCAGGGTCTGCACGTAGCAGGTATGCGCCGCCTGGCTGGGCGGGAAGCCGTATTTGGTGCCGAAGGACTTGACGAAGGCCTTGGAGCCCTCATCCTGCAACGACCAGTGCCAGTTGGTGGAGCCGAAGATGCCCTTGACGTTGGCACCGGCACCCTTGGCCATCAGCCGCGAATAGAGCGGCACGACAATCTCGAAGTTCTTGCCGTTGACCTGCTTGTCACGCAGGCCGAACTGCACCGCGTTGGTCAGCGAGTTGACCATGTTGCCGCCGTAGTGGTTCAGCACCAGCACGTCGGCGCCCGATTGCAGAACCGGCGCGATATAGGAGGAGAAGTCGGTCTGGGTGAGTGGCGTCTTGACGGTGTTGACGGTCTCCCAGCCCATCGCCTCGGTCGAGGATTTGACCGCTTCCTCGGTGGTGTAGCCCCAGTTGTAGTCGGCGGTCAGGTGATAGGCCTTGCGGTCCGAGCCATACATCTTCTCGAGCACCGGAGCGAGCGCCGCGCCGGACATGTAGGAGTTGAAGAAGTGGCGGAAGCCGTTGGCGCGCTTGTCCTTGCCGGTGGTGTCGTTGGAGTGGGTGAGACCGGCCATGAAGATCACGCCCGCCTCCTGGCAGAGCGCCTGCACCGCCACCGCCACGCCCGAGGACGAGCCGCCGGTGATCATGATGGCGCCGTCCTTCTCGATCATCGACTTGGCGCTGGCGCGGGCGGCGTCGGATTTGGTCTGGGTGTCGCCGGTGACATATTCGACCTTCTTGCCGAGGATGCCGTTGCCCTGAAGCGCGTTCGACGAGAAGGTGCCCATCATGCCGCCATCGCCGCCGCCGTTCAGATGCTCGACCGCCAGCTCATAGGCGCGCAGCTCGTCGGCGCCCTCGTCGGCATAAGGCCCGGTCTGCGGCACGTTGAAGCCCAGCGTCACTGTCGCGCCGGCGGGCGCGTTGGTAAAGCCGGAATGGCTGGCGGCGGTCAGGATCGTCGGCAGCGCGAGGCCGCCGGCGGTCATCGCGCCCGTGCGCAGCACGCCGCGTCGCGTGAAGTTCGATTTGGACATGGATATCCTCCCGTTTGATGATTGGTGCCCCTCGGGGCTCCTCTTCCCCGGGGCACATGGCACTTTTCGTGCAGGGCCATTATCGCGGCAGCTCAGAAAATTTCGCAACAAGGGCTTTTGATGGAAGGTTTTTTTTGTAAAGAAATGGACTATGCAGGGGCAGAATTTGTAAATAACTTATTCTGCGACGCAGAACGCCCTTGAAACTTCCGGGGAAATGCCCATGGCCCGCGACACTCTGACAGGCACCCGCATCCGCGAGCGGCGCACCGTGCTCCGGCTCAAGCAGGCCGAGCTTGCCGAGGCGGCGGGCATCTCGGCCTCCTACCTCAATCTGATCGAACACAACCGCCGCAGAATCGGCGGAAAATTGCTGCTTTCGATCGCCCGCATCCTCGAGGTCGAGCCCTCGGCGCTGGTCGAAGGCGCCGAGGTGGCGCTGATCGCGGCTCTGCGCGAGGCCGCCGCGGCGCGCCCCGATCTCAAGGCCGAGCTCGACCGGATCGACGAATTTGCCGGCCGCTTTCCCGGCTGGGCGGCGCTGCTGGCCGACAGCCGCAAGCGGATCGACGCGCTGGAACGCACGGTCGAGACCCTGACCGACCGGCTCACCCATGACCCGCATCTCGCCGCCTCGCTGCACGACATGCTCTCGACCGTGACCTCGATCCGCTCCACCGCCGGCATCCTCGCCGAGACCGGCGAGATCGAGCCGGAATGGCGCGACCGGTTCCACCGCAACATCAACGAGGATGCCCGCCGGCTGGCGGAAAGCTCGACCGCGCTGGTGCGCTACCTCGATTCCGCCGACAGCGAGGCCAACCTGACCTCGCCGCAGGAAGAGGTGGAGGCCTTTCTCGAGGAAAACGCCTATCACTTCCCGGTGCTCGAGGAGGGAAGCCGCACGGTGGACGAGATCGTCGACGGCTCGGCGTCGCTCACCATGGCGGCCTCGCGCGATGCCATGCGGCGCTATCTGTCGCGCTACGCCCGCGACGTGACCCGCATTCCCCCCGCGCCGCTGCGCGATTTCGTCGCCGCCCAGGGCTTCGACCCGGCGGCCCTGTCGCAGGCCTTCGATGCCCCGCTGGGCAGCGCGCTGCACCGGCTGGCGACGCTGCCGGCCGAGGCCGGGCTGGGGCCGCTCGGGCTGGTGATCTGCGATGCCTCGGGCACCTTGCTGTTCCGCAAGCCGCTCGACGAGTTCCCGCTGCCGCGCTTCGGCGCCGCCTGCGCGCTCTGGCCGCTGTTCACCGCGCTGACCCGGCCGGCGCAGCCGATCTATCGCCTGGTCGAGCAATCCGCCCGCGAGGCGCGGCGCTTCGAGACCTTCTCGGTGGCCGAGCCCACCGGCGGCATGCGCTTCGGCGATGTGGCGCGGATCGAGGCGGCGATGCTGTTCCGCCCGAGCTTCGACAGCCAGCGCGCGGGGCAGACCGGCCAGGCCCCGGTGCCGATCGGCGTCTCCTGCCGGATCTGCGCCCGCACCGGATGCAGCGCCCGGCGAGAGCCCTCGGTGCTGGCCGAAGGGCTGTGACCGGCCCCGGGCTGACGCCCCTGCTTCCTCTTGCCGAAAATACCCTCGGGGGAGGCCGCAGGCCGGGGGCAGAGCCCCCCGGGGACGCGCCGGCGGCCAGAAAGCGTTTTGACTTGCCCCGGAAATCGGCCGATAAAGCCGGGATAATATAAGTGCGCGGCGCTGACCTGGGGAGGAGGACGCGATGGGCAAACGGGTTCTCGTCATCGAGGACGAGCCGAATATCATCGAGGCGATCAAGTTTTTCCTGTCCCGCGACGGCTGGGAGGTCTTCACCCATTCCAACGGTCACGACGCGCTCGAGGCGGTGGACCGGCGGGCGCCGGATCTGCTGATCCTCGATGTCATGCTGCCCGGCCGCTCGGGCTATGAAATCCTGCGCGAACTCCGGGCACAGGAACGCTGGGCGAAGCTGCCGGTGCTGATCCTCACCGCCCGCGGCCAGACAAAAGACCGCGAGATGGCGGCGGCGGCGGGGGCCAGCCGCTTCATGACCAAGCCGTTCTCCAACACCGACATTCTCGAAGCCGTGCGCGAGCTGGCCGAGGCATGAGCGACCGGCCCCGGCATCTGTTTGTCGAGCGCCAGACCTATCGCCGGCGCCGGCTTCAGGATGCGGCGCGGTTCCTGCCGGTGCTGGGCATCGTGCTGATGATGGTGCCGCTGCTCTGGTCCGAAGGCGCCGAGGGCGTGACGATGTCGGGCGCGGTGATCTATCTCTTTCTGATCTGGGCGGCGCTGGTGGCGGCGGCGATGGTGCTCTCGCTCTATCTGCGCGACGACCGGAGCGAGCCCGAGGACAGCCCGCCGGAAAGCCGGCGGGAGGCCGGCAGATGAACACCGTCAACCTGCTGATCCTGGTCTGCACGGTCTATGTGGCGCTGCTCTTCCTCGTCGCCTTCGTGGCCGAGCGCAGCGCCATGCGCGGCCGCGGCCGCTGGCTGCGCTCGCCGATGGTCTACACCCTGTCGCTGTCGATCTATTGCACCGCCTGGACGTTTTACGGCGCCGTCGGCTATGCCGCGCGATCGGGGCTTGAATATATCACCATCTACCTCGGGCCGACCATCGTGATGATCGGCTGGTGGTGGGTGCTGCGCAAGCTGGTGCGGGTCGGCCGGGCGCAGCGGGTGACCTCGATCGCCGACCTGATCTCGGCGCGGTTCGGCAAGTCGAACCTGCTCGCGGTCGGTGTCACCATCCTCGCCGTGGTCGGCACCACGCCTTACATCGCGCTGCAATTGCAATCGGTGACCCTGTCCTTCGCCTCTTTCGCCGATGCGGTGGGCCAGCCCGGGCCGGGGGACGGCGCGCGCGCCTCGACGGCGCTCTGGGTGGCGATGGGGCTGGCGCTCTTTACCGTGCTCTTCGGCACCCGCAATCTCGATGCCAACGAACGTCACCACGGCGTCGTCATGGCCATCGCCGTCGAGGCGGTGGTCAAGCTGGTGGCGTTGCTGGCGGTCGGCGTCTTCGTGGTCTGGGGCCTGTCCGGCGGGGTGAACGAGACCCTGGCGCGGATCGATGCCTCGAAGATCGGCAACTGGCAGATGGACGGCGGCCGCTGGGCGGCGCTGACCTTCCTGTCGGCGGCGGCCTGCCTCTGCCTGCCGCGGATGTTTCAGGTGATGGTGGTGGAAAACGCCGACGAGGCGCATCTGCGCACCGCCTCCTGGGCCTTTCCCGGCTATCTGCTGCTGATGAGCCTGTTTGTCGTGCCGATCGCGGTGATGGGGCTCGAACGGCTGCCCGAGGGCGCGAACCCCGATCTCTTTGTCCTCACCCTGCCGCTGGCCGAGGGCCAGACCGCATTGGCGATCTTTTCCTTTCTCGGAGGCTTTTCCTCGGCGACCTCGATGGTGATCGTGGCGGCGTTGGCGCTGGCGACCATGGTGTCGAACCATATGGTGATGCCGCTCTGGCTGCGCTGGACCGGCGGGCGGGCCAGCGTATCGGGGGACGTGCGCCATGTGGTGCTGCTGTCACGGCGGATTTCCATCGCCGGGGTGGTGGCGCTGGGATACGTCTATTACCGCACCACCGGCGGCGGCGCGGCGCTGGCCTCGATCGGGCTGGTCAGTTTCGCCGGGGTGGCGCAGGTGTTGCCGGTGATGATCGGCGGGCTCTACTGGCGTGGCGCGACACGGCTTGGCGCGCTGGCGGGGCTGAGCGTCGGCTTCGGGCTCTGGGGCTACGCGCTGTTCCTGCCGAGCCTCGGCGGCGGGATCATGCCGCAGGACATCCTCGCGAACGGCCCGCTCGGCATCGCCTGGCTGCGGCCGCAGGCGCTCTTTGGCATCGAGGGGCTCGATCCGCTGGTGCATGCGGTGCTCTGGTCGCTTCTGCTCAATGCGCTGACCTTCTTCACCGTGTCGCTCGCCACGTTCCCGACGCCGCTGGAGCGGCTTCAGGGGGCGCAATTCGTCAATGTGCTCAATCAGGCCGGCTCGGCGCGTAGCTGGTCGGCCGGGGCGGCGCAGGCCGAGGACCTGATGGTCATGGCGCAGCGTATCCTCGGCGCGCCCGAGGCGCAGGCGTTTTTCGAGCAGGAGGCGGAACGGCAATCGGGCCGGGCGGTGCGCCCCGGCGCCCTGCCGGAGCCGAACCCGGATTTCCTGCAACGGCTGGAGCGCGAGCTGTCGGGCTCGGTCGGGGCGGCCACGGCGCATGCCATGGTGGCGCAGATCGTCGGCGGCGCCAGCGTCTCGGTGCGGGAACTGCTGGCGGTGGCCGACGAAACTGCGCAGATGATCGAATATTCCGACCGGCTCGAGGCGCAGTCCAAGGAACTGGCCGCCACCGCCGCCAAGCTGCGCGAGGCCAATGACAAGCTGACCCGGCTGTCGGTGCAGAAGGACGCCTTCCTGAGCCAGATCAGCCACGAGCTGCGCACGCCGATGACCTCGATCCGGGCGTTTTCCGAGATCCTGCGCGACACCGCCGATGTCTCGCCCGAGGAACAGCGGAAATATTCGTCGATCATCCATGACGAATCCGTCCGGCTGACCCGGCTGCTCGACGATCTGCTCGATCTCAGCGTGCTGGAGAACGGCCAGGTCAACCTCAACATCCGCCAGGGCGATCTGCGCGAGGCGCTGGACAAGGCGGTTTCGGCCGCCGCCGCCGAAGGCGATGCCGGGCTGCGGGTGCTGCGCGAGGATGCCGCCGCCCCGATCCGGCTGGAAACCGATTTCGACCGGCTGGGGCAGGTCTTCATCAATCTGATCGCCAATGCCCGCAAATATTGTGACGCCGCGGCGCCGGAATTGCGGATCACCACGCGGCCGCTCTCCGACGGGCAGGTGCAGGTGGATTTCGTCGACAATGGCTCGGGCATTCCGCTCGAGGCGCGCGACCTGATCTTCGAGAAATTCGCCCGTGCCAGCCCGCAGAGGGCCGGCGGCGCCGGGCTGGGCCTGTCGATCTGCCGCCAGATCATGGAGCGGCTGGGCGGGGCGGTGGATTACCTGCCGTCGGAGCGCAATGCGCATTTCCGCGTCACCTTGCCTGCCACTGCCGCGGCTGCGCGGCCGGCACGGGGTAAGCCGAAGTTAACCAATTGACGGCATAGATCATCGGGTATGAGCAAAGAGCCCGCCGGGCTCGCGATGACCGGGAAATCATGGCTGACACCCAACGCAAGAATCTGCTCCGGGATCTGGCCTCTGCCGCGCGCAGGGCGCAGGAGGTGCGGGAAATGTCGCCGGCCCGGGCGCTGCGACTGGGGCTGGCCCGCGCTGCCGCGCAGCTCTACGAGCTGCCGGTGCAGGTCACCGAGGTCAAGAGCACGGGGCTCGGCGGCGAGGAGGTTGCCGCCGCCTGCGGCCCGGACATGCTGCTGGCGTTGCTCGACGGGCCGGATGGCGCGCGCGGCGCAGTGGCGCTGAACCGGGCGATGGTGGCGGCGTTGATCGAGGTGCAGGTCATGGGCGTGGTCAGCACCCTCGAGCTGTCCGACCGGGCGTTGACGCCGACCGACGCCGCGATGGTGGCGCCCTGGCTCGATGCCGCCCTGGAACGGGTCGACCTTGCGCTTGCGGAGGGGCTGCCCGTGGGGACCGGCCCGGACTGTGGCAAGGCGGGCGACTGGCTGGTCGGCTACCGATTTGGCGCCATGGCCGAGGATGCCCGCGCGCTGGCGCTGGCGCTCGACGCGACCCGGTTTCACCTGCTGCGGCTGACGGTGGATGTGGCGCTGGGCCGACGGACCGGCGAGATCGCGCTGCTGCTGCCGGCCGCCGACATGGCCGAGCGCCGGAACCAAGCCGAACCCGCCGCAACGGCGGGCGAGAGTTTCTTGCAGGTTCCGGCCGAGCTGCGGGTCGTTGCCGGGCGCCTGTCGCTGCCCTTGTCGCGCGCCGGGGCATTGCGGCCCGGCGATGTGCTGCCGCTGGACCGGCTGGCGCTGGCCACGGCCGAACTGCGATCGGTTGACGGCACCCTGGCCGGGCAGGCGCGGCTGGGTCGCGTGGGCGAGCATTGGGCGGTGCGCTTTGGCCCGGCCGCGCGGCCCGAGCCCCCGGCCGAGCCAGTGGCGGATACACCAGCGCGCAGCGCGCCCGCCGGACCGGCGCGGCAGGTGCCGAAAGAGCAGGTGACGTCGCTGCCCGAACTGCCGCCCATGGATTTCGACGACCCGCCGGAGCCGGACACCGCGCCGGTGGCCTTGGACGGGACGCAGGAACTGGGCAATGCCGGGTTCGAATGATCCCGGCGGCGGGCTCAGATCTGCCGCATCAGGTCGAGCTGCGGGCGCAGACCGGCGAGGTCGTAGCCGCCCTCGGCCGCCTTGGCGAGGATCTCGTCGGTCGAGCGGTCGCCGGCCATCGCCTGTGCCAGAGACCAGATCACCGTACAGCGCGTGCCAGAGGCGCAATAGGCCAGAACCGGCCCCTTTGCCTCGGCCACGAGCCGCGCCTGTTCAGCGATATTGTCCGGCGTCATGGTCTGATGGGTGAGCGGCAGGACGTGAAAGTCGAGCCCGGCCGCCTCGGCCGCCTGCCGCATCGCCTCGGCCTGAAGCGCCGGCGGCACCTCGGCATCGGGGCGGTTGCAGATGAGGGTCGAAAACCCCGCCTCGGCCAGCGCGGCGGCGTCTTCGGGCGTGATCTGGGGAGAGACGTGATAGCTCTCGTCAATGTGCCTGATATCCATGATGCCCTATTAGGCCGGCGCGCCGTATCTGTCCAGTTGCCCTCTGATCGCCGGCGCCGCGAACATCCCGGCAAGCATCGCCGCGACAAAGACCGCATGGCCCCAATGGCCAAATCCCAGCGCCGCGATGGAGGGGCCGGGGCAGAGCCCGGAGAGCCCCCAGCCCATGCCGAAGAGCGCCGAGCCCAGCACCAGGTTGCGGCCGAGCTTCGGCTCTGGCGGGGCGGGGAAGCTGCCTCCGGTCAGCGGCGTGCCACGCCGGGTCAGCCGCCAGGCCAGCGCCATCGGCACGATCGCGCCGCCCATGACAAAGGCCAGCGTCGGATCCCAATCGCCAAAGACATCGAGCCAGCCCTGCACCTTGGCGGTGTCGGTCATGCCCGAGATGAACAGCCCGGCGCCAAACAGCGACCCGGCCAGCAAAGCCATCAGATACCGCATCAGATCACTCCCAGAAGGTGGCGGAACAACACGACCGTCAGCGCCCCGGCGCCGATATAGAACACCGTGGCGACGATGCCGCGCAGCGACAGCCGCGAAATGCCACAGACGCCATGGCCGGAGGTGCAGCCATTGGCCAGCCGGGTGCCGATGCCGACCAGCAGCCCGGCCGCCACCAGCACCGCCGGGTTGGTTGTCAGATGGGTGTCGGCCTCGGGAAACAGCGGCAGGAGCAGCAGCGGCAGGACAAAGACCCCGGCGAGAAAGATCAGCCGTTCCCCGACGGTGCCGCGACCGCTGCCATCGACCAGTCCACCAATGATGCCGCTGGCGCCCATGATCCGGCCGTTGCCGAGCAGGTACACCGCGCCGCCGCTGCCGATCAGCAGCCCGCCGACCAGCCCCCAAATCCAATCCGCTTCCATTCGTGCCGACCTTTTCCTGCGCCGGGCCGGTCTTCGGCCCGTCCTTCGAATACTTCATATATTGATAATGGAATGTGTTTCAAGGGGGGACATGCCGCGCCCGGATTGACGCGGGCTTGATGTGGGTCAACGCGCGCCCGACGGCATTGCCGACATACTGGGCAGCGCCGAGGAAAAAGAGCAAAAACCCACCGAAAATCGCCCGAAATACAACCCATGCGTGCAGAAACTGTTACTCGAATCTGAGAGTGTGCTACTGTCGCAGCTACGGGGAGGACCAAAATGACCAGGATGCAATATCAGACATTGATCGCCGACATCGAAGCCCAGATCGCCGCCAGCGGCCCCTTGGACAAGGACCGTCTGCGCGCCCATCTGGCCGCGCTGAAGCAAAAGGCGGGGACCGACCGCGTCCACTTTGGCCGCTATGGCACGCGGCCCGAGCAGGACCGCTTCGAGGAAGAGGTCGAAGCGCAGTTCGACAATCTTCCGGTCTGAGAGAACCGGGGCCTGCCCCCCGGGGGCGGGCCTCATTCCGGCGCGATCGCAGCCGTCCTCAGCCGAGGGAAATGCCGACGATCACCATCATCAGCCCGATCACCGACAGAAACAGCGATCCGAGATTGCGCGGCAGCACCCGCTGCATCACCGCGCGCATCTCTGCATCGTCAAGGCCGGCCCTGCGCGCACGCATCACGGTGACGATGCACCAGACCAGCCCGAGCAATCCCACCACCGACAGCGCGGCGCCGCCCCAGATCAGCCAGTCCATATCTCGTCTCCTGCGCAATTTCGCGCTTCGGTAATAGAAGCGGCGTGCCATCGCAAGGGTCTTGCGGTAAAGGCGCGGCAAAGCTAGCAACACCTGAAAACAGGCAGGAGCACATCATGGACGTGACCGAGAACGAGAATGGTATCCCCGACAGCTACAAGGTGACCGCCGGCGAGCTGCGCCAGTTCATCGAACGCTTCGAGCGGCTGGACCAGGAAAAGAAGGACATCGCCGAACAGCAGAAAGAGGTGATGGCCGAGGCCAAGGCGCGCGGCTACGACACCAAGGTCATGCGCAAGGTGATCGCGCTGCGCAAGCGCGACAAGGACGACATCGCCGAGGAAGAGGCGGTGCTCGAGATGTACAAGGAAGCGCTGGGCATGTCCTGAGCCCATGCACTGGGTCAAGATCATACATCTGCTCTGCGTCATGGGCTGGATGACCTCGATCTTCGCGGTCCCGCGCGCGTTGATCTATTGGAAGCGCGAATGGGCGCGGCTGGGGGAATTCGGCCCACTGGGCGATCTGACCTATCGGCTCTATCGGTTTTCGGCCGGGCTCGGCGTCATCGCGCTTTTGACCGGGCTCTGGCTGGGATGGGCCTGGGCCTTCGCGCCCTGGGTCTGGGTCAAGCTGGGCCTGGTGGCACTGTTGGCCGGGCATTACGTCCTGACCGGCCGCATGGTGGCGCGGGCCCGGCTGGGCGAGTTCCGCGAAAGCGATCTTTACCTGCGGGTTTTTAACGAAATCAGCGTGTTGGGCGTGGTTGCCGTGCTCTGGGTGGTGGTGGTCAAACCGTTCTGACCGGGCTTTGGCTTGTGGAGGTCCGGCACAGGGCCTACCTTCCGCCCCAGACCCATACGGAGCAGGCCCGCCATGAAAGACGCATCCCCCCAGACCATTTATCTCAAGGATTACACGCCCTTCGGATTCACCGTTGAAAGTGTCGAGCTGACCTTTCGGCTGGCGCCGCATGCGACGCGGGTGCTGTCGAAGATCCGCTTTGCGCCCAACCCTGAGGCTACGGACCGGACCTTCTTTCTGCACGGCGAAGATCTGCGCCTGATCTCGGCCAGGATCGACGGCAGGGAGGTCAACCCCGAGCTCAGCGACAGGGGACTGACCTGCGCCGTGCCCGAGGGCGCCTTTACCTGGGAGGCCGAGGTCGAGATCGACCCGGCCAACAATACCGCGCTCGAAGGCCTCTACATGTCGTCGGGGATGTATTGCACCCAATGCGAGGCCGAGGGCTTTCGCAAGATCACCTTCTACCCCGACCGGCCCGACGTGATGTCGGTCTTTACCGTGCGGATCGAGGGCGATCTGCCGGTGATGCTGTCGAACGGCAACAAGGCGGGGCAGGGCGCGGGCTGGGCCGAATGGCACGATCCCTGGCCGAAACCGGCCTATCTCTTTGCGCTGGTGGCGGGCGATCTGGTCAATCATCCCGACAGTTTCACCACCGGATCGGGACGCGCGGTCGAGCTGAACATCTGGGTGCGTCCGGGCGATCTGCACAAATGCGCCTTTGGCATGGAGGCGCTCAAACGCTCGATGACCTGGGATGAAGAGGTCTATGGGCGTGAATACGACTTGGACATCTTCAACATCGTGGCCGTGGATGACTTCAATATGGGGGCGATGGAGAACAAGGGGTTGAACATTTTCAACTCTTCAGCGGTTCTGGCCAGCCCCGAGACCGCGACCGATGCGAATTTCGAACGTATCGAGGCGATCATCGCGCACGAGTATTTTCACAACTGGACCGGCAACCGCATCACCTGCCGCGACTGGTTCCAGCTCTGTCTGAAAGAGGGGCTGACGGTGTTCCGCGATGCGCAGTTTACTTCGGATGTGCGTTCGGCCCCGGTCAAGCGGATCGGCGATGTCATGGACCTGCGCGGCCGGCAGTTTCCCGAGGACAACGGGCCGCTGAGCCACCCGGTGCGGCCGGAGAGTTTTCAGGAAATCAACAATTTCTACACTGCCACGGTCTATGAAAAGGGCGCCGAGGTGATCGGCATGCTGAAACGGCTGGTCGGAGAGGAGGCGTATTACAAGGCGGTCGAGCTGTATTTCGAGCGTCATGATGGCGATGCGGCGACGATCGAGGATTGGCTCAAGGTGTTCGAGGACACCACGGGCCGCGATCTCGGTCAGTTCAAGCGCTGGTATTCGCAATCCGGCACCCCGCGGCTGACGGTCGAGGAGGCCTGGGAGCCGGGCGAGACCGGGGCGGAAGGCGTTCCCGCGTCCCGGCCTCCGAGCCGGGACCTCGCCGCCGAACAAGGGGCAAGTGATGATTCAAAGGGAAGCCAAGGGGCCCCGGATCAGGTCCGGGGCGCGGCGCGCGAACAGGCTTCGGGCGGGGCTGCGCCGACCGGCGGCGGCACCTATACGCTGACCTTTCGGCAGGAGACGCGGCCGACGCCGGGGCAGGAGGAGAAACTGCCACAGGTCATCCCGATCGCCGTCGGGCTGCTGGGGCCGAACGGCGCCGAGGTGCGGCCGACCGAAGTGCTCGAGATGACGCAGGCCGAACAGAGCTTTCGCTTCACCGGGCTCGCGGCGAAGCCGGTGCCGTCGATCCTGCGCGATTTCTCGGCGCCGGTGATCCTCGATCGCAGCCTGACCAGCACCGAGAACGCCTTTCTGCTGGCGCATGACACCGATCCTTTCAATCGGTGGGAGGCCGGGCGCAACCTGGCCCGGGCAACCCTGCTCGATATGGTGACGGGCGATGCACGGCCGGATGCGGACTACCTCGACGGGCTTACCGCCGTGCTGCGCGACCGGGGGCTCGATCCGGCGCTGCGGGCGCAGATGCTGGCGCTGCCGACGCAATCCGAAATCGCGCAGATGCAGCACGATCGCGGCCAGACCCCCGACCCGGAGGCGATCTATACCGCGCATGAGACGCTCAAGCTGCGGATGGCCGAGCATTTGCAGGATCTTCTGCCGGTGCTCTACGCCGAGAACCAGATCGAGGCGCCGTATCGTCCCGACGCCGGCCAGGCAAGCAAACGCGACCTGAGCACGGCAGTGCTGGGGCTGCTCAGCCGGATCGACGGCGGTGCCCAGGCGGCCCAGCAATATGCGCGGGCCGACAACATGACCTTGCAGCTCTCGGCGCTCGCAGGTCTGCTGATCGCCGGCAAGGGCGAGGCCGAGCTCGAGGCATTCCAGCAGCAATGGAAGGATGACCGTCTGGTGATGGACAAGTGGTTCGGCTTGCAGGTGAGCCATGCCGCGCCCGCCCGGGCGGCCGAGGTGGCCGAACGGCTGACCCGGCACCCGGATTTCACCCTGACCAACCCGAACCGGTTCCGCGCCGTGCTGGGCGCGCTCGGCAGGAACCACGCGGGCTTTCACCATGGCTCGGGCAAGGGCTATGCGCTGGTGGCCGACAAGCTGATCGCGCTCGATGCCAAGAACCCGCAGACCACCGCGCGGATGTGCGCGCTGTTCCAGACCTGGCGGCGCTATGACGCGTCTCGTCAGGCCCATGCCAGGGCCGCGCTCGAACGGATTGCGGCCACCCCGGGGCTCAGCCGCGATACCACCGAAATGGTCACCCGGATGCTTGCTGGCGCCTGATGCCGACGTGCGCCTCCCGGCCGGTCCGGGCCGGGGGGCGGCGGGTTTTGGCGCATCAAGCGGCTTTTTGCCCCGCCGGGCTTTCCTCGGACCGAATTCGCGCCATATGTCATGAAGCTGTTGCTTAGCCATGACGATTTGGGCGAATGAGAGATCGCATAGACCC
The DNA here is from genome assembly GCF_028807375.1 of Marinovum sp. PR37. Lineage (NCBI taxonomy): Bacteria > Pseudomonadati > Pseudomonadota > Alphaproteobacteria > Rhodobacterales > Roseobacteraceae > Marinovum > Marinovum sp. PR37. The sequence continues at coordinate 133,015 of NZ_JARAML010000009.1, forward strand.
ACTGATTCAAGAGCGCGCCAACTGGCTCTTTGCCGACCGCTTGCAGGCGCGACTGGCCCGTCGCCTCCTCGACCGCTTGTTGAGTTACGAGGACACCATTGCGCTGGCCACCGAGCTGCGCGACAGCCCCTATCCCGAGATCATGGATCGCATGGGCCGGCTTCTGGCGCGGCGGGTCGAGGCCAGCGGGCTCGAGAACATTCCCGCCAGCGGGCCGGCGCTGATCGTCGCCAACCATCCGACAGGCATTGCCGATGGCATCGTGTTGCACCGGCTTCTGGCCCGCAAACGGCCCGACAGCTATTTCTTTGCCAATCACGACATCCTGCGCGTGCTGCCGCAGATGGAGGGGATGATCGCCCCGGTCGAATGGCGCAAGGAAAAGCGCAGCCATGCCAAGACGCGACAGACCATGGCCTATACCAGCAAGGCGGTCAAAGAGGGCCGGTTGGGGGTGATCTTTCCCTCCGGCCGCCTGGCCAAGCGGCGCGGCCTGAGGCTTTATGAACGGCCGTGGATGTCCTCGCCGGTGACCCTCGCGCGCAAGTTTGGCCTGCCGGTCATCCCGCTGCGGATGGAGGCGCGCAATTCTGCGCTGTTCTACCTGTTCGACGCGATCCACCCCACCCTGCGCGACATCACCCTGTTTCACGAGACGCTGAACAAGCATCGCCAGATCTTCCGCATCCAGGTCGGCACACCGATTGCCGCCGCAGATCTTCCGGCCAGGCCGGAAGAGGGGATCGCCATGCTGCGCGAGGCGACCCTGTCGCTGGCCGGGGGGCGGTCGGATTACGAACGCGCCGTGCCGCTGGTACATGCGCCGGAACTGGCCTGACGGCTGCCGCCGGCGTCTGGCAATCCGCTACATCTGGCCGCCGGCGATCTCGATGGTCTGGCCATTGACGCTTTGCGAGCCCGGCCCGCAGAGCCAGAGCGCCGCTGCCGCAACCTCTTCGGCGTCCAGCAGCCGCCGGTGGCGGTTGGCCTTGACCATCACCGCCAGCGCATCCTCGGCACTCATCCCGGTGCGTTCGGCAATACTGCTCTGGTTGCGGCTGACAATCTCGGTGTCCACATAGCCAGGGCAGAGCGCATTGAAGGTAAACGGCGTGCCGAGGAAATCCTCGCTCAGGCCGCGGATCAGCCCGACCAGCCCGTGTTTCGAGGCGGTATAGGCCGGCGCGCCGCGCAACCCGCGGATGCCGGCAATCGACGAGACGGCGATAACCCGGCCCCAGTCGGTTTCGGTCATCGAGGGCAGGCAGGCGCGGATTGTCAGAAAGGCACCGTCGAGATTGGTGCGCATCGTGTGCCGCCAGGCGTCCAGATCGGTCTTGCGGATCGACTGGCCTTCGGCAATCCCGGCATTGGGCACGCAGATTTGCACGGGGCCCCGCGCCGCCACCGCCTGCGCAACGCCTCGGGTCACCGAACTTTCCTCGGTCACATCCATCACCAGCGGATGCAGCCCGGGGCCGGCGACCGCCTCCAGCACTTCGGCCCGGCGGCCGGTGATCGTCACCTCGGCGCCGGCCCCGGCCAGCGCCTGCGCGATCGACAGCCCGATGCCGGTGCCGCCACCGGTGATCACGGCGTGTTTTCCCTCGAGCATGTCGTCTCCTTCGCTGTGTCGCCAACCTGCGCTGCAATGCCGCCTTTTGGCAAGCAGGCCGCGCCCCTGCTACGGGGCAAATGACGATGGCGGCGCGCCCGGGCGCGGGCCTGAGGCCGGGCAAGGTTTCCTCTGGTGGCGTCGAATCTGCACGATAATTTGTCAATATTCGTGAATTACGTGGCGGCATGGACATGCCGCAACGCAACAAATATGAAGTTGCGGCAGGGAATCGACCTGTGTTCTTTCATCTCGACAGAAGTCGCGTTGAAATATAATTGCGCAGCGGATATTGCGCAATGGAACGACGTAACCGACGAAGGAAACGCACACGTGAAAATCGGGACGCCACGAGAGATACTGAACGGCGAGAACCGGGTCGCCATGACGCCGGACAGCGCGACGCAGTTGCAGAAGCTGGGCTACGAGTGCCTGGTCGAGACCGGGGCCGGGGCGAAAGCCGGGTTCTCGGATGATCTCTACCGCGAGGCGGGTGTCACCGTCGTCGACAGCGCCGAGGCGCTCTGGGGCACGGCCGACATCATTGCCAAGGTGCGGATTCCGACCACCGAAGAGCTGGACTATCTGACCGAAGACAAGACGCTGATTTCCTTCTTCAATCCGGCCGGGAACGAAGAGGGCATGGAGGCCGCCAAGGCCAAGGGCGCCTCGGTCATCGCGATGGAGATGGTGCCGCGTATCTCGCGCGCGCAGAAGATGGACGCCTTGTCGTCGATGGCCAATATCGCCGGTTACCGCGCGGTGATCGAGGCCGGCAACAACTTCGGCCGCTTCTTCACCGGTCAGGTGACGGCCGCTGGCAAAGTACCCCCGGCCAAGGTTCTGGTGGTCGGCGCCGGTGTGGCCGGTCTGGCCGCAATCGGTACCTCGACCTCGCTTGGCGCCATCACCTATGCCTTCGACGTGCGGCCGGAAGTGGCCGAACAGGTCGAATCGATGGGGGCCGAATTCGTCTATCTCGACTTCGAGGAAGAACAGGCCGACGGCGCCGCCACCGGCGGCTATGCCGCGGTCTCCAGCCCGG